>CAWBCB010000024.1:0-17850 GCA_963787095.1 uncultured Cytophagales bacterium
GGACAGATAGAAAGTGAACACGAGCTGCCTTATCTGGTTGGGACCCTTGAACCTATCTTTGCGCATGTGAGGGTATCAACGAAAAGCACTGCATCGGAAGGCCAATTACAATGCCGGTGATTGGTGTCATGACCCCCGCACTCAGATTGCAGCCCTCTGGGCAGGCACGCCAAGTGTTCACCTCGTCAATGCTGCATTGCTGGAGCGAGATAACATCATTGGCGCAGTGCAGCCACCGAGATAGTTGTCTGCAGGTCACCACTACACAGTTGGACCATGCTCACCTTCTTCTCGAGGAGGTCCGGGCACTCCGACTTTAGGACCGCCTCGGACAGCTCAATGCCCCAGGCACTCTTCCCTGCGACCATGCAAGACCCTCACTTGTGGCATTTGATGTGCATTTACCCGCCCTGTACTTCCAAGTTTGACATTACAAACTGTGGAGGCGCCCTGGATTGCGCTCTGAGGGTAGAGCTCCATGCATCAAAGCAACATTGAGAACTTTAAGCCTCTCAGCACGCTCATATTTCATGGGGCTCTGGTGACTGAGGTGCATTGGGCAAAGACGAAGCGCTCACCGTGGTCCCTCATGAGACGGACCAATGCGCCATTGCCGGTTCCCGCATCTAGCACATTGTGGAAAGGTAGCTTTGTGATCACCTGCACCCCAAGTGCCACAATTACTTGGCATATGACTAACCTGATGAGAGGTACGGACCTCGGGAGTAGCCTTTGTCACTTGCAGATGTTGACTGCAGAGAGTCGCTCAAATTTGAACAGCAGCCAGGACTGCACACTGGCACCAACATATGGTATAGCTCTGTACCTGTGGAGCAAATCTGCAGCCCCAGCACGACTGCTTAGGATAGCCTCCAGCCAGCCAGGACTTGTCATATACCTCCTGCGTCGCATTGGCTCCAGGAAATAATGCTGGGTGCTCTTCTGCATGGCATCATCAGCCGGGCCATGGGGCAGCCACAGACTGTACGAGTGACCAATCTACGACGCTGTATCATACGCTTTGAATCGTCCTTGGATAGTCTGAGATCACCTGGTAGTCGTTCGTTTTGTATTTGTAGTTGTCGAGGCGAGCCGGAGGTGTGTCGCCCTTGGATTTGCCCAAGTACCTGGCATCAAGAGCCTGCCACTCCTTCAGGCGGTCAGAGTTCGAAGATCCAGTTGAAATCGACTTTGCCAACCACGACACTGCTAAACTGGCCACAACTGTGAAAAGCACGATTGAGATTGGCGAGCTGCGAAGGCTGCTATTTATCGGAGCAGCTCCACGCTGTGTAATCATTTGCAAGCAGGGAACAATGCTCAGAGTATACACTGGAATTGACTGCTGGACTGGGCATGATCCTGGGTTGCGGCGAGGCCTCGCACCCTCGCAACATATGGCAGCGGGTGGGGCAGATCGATGACGTAAGGATTACACATTGATTCCTGGTACGTGCACAAAGCTGTCGCCAAGACTGCCCCTTCTCTCACCCATCGGAGGAAACATCCTGGAGGATATGCCTCAACCATAGATACACATCTTGGAAGCGGAGCCGCCAGGATTTGCCACACAACCCCTTGCCAATCAGGTGCCATCCCAGGTAGCAGGTGCAATTGACCAAACTCAATAGTGCGATCGGGCCGGCGTTTCCAAAGAGCGCAAAATGTATGCACGGATGGAAAGCTTGCTGCTGCCGGCGGCCGTCACCCGCTGTATTGCCACATGGGGCACTCTGATCGCTGAGCGGTGGCTTATAGTGATGTGTTCTCTTTCCCATCAGTCGTAGTCACTCGCGTTCCAGAAAGGTAGGGAAGAATCAGTGTCGCTTTATTCAGTTTCCGGTCGCTGTCTCCGCAGCCCTGTATAACAATATTGCGAAGGCCCACCTCAATAGTCTTGCTACACCATCATTTTCACCACTAGTGAAAATCATCAGCTCATCTTGATGGCACCTTTCCCGTGCGCTGCATGGTGATCAACCAATTGTGAAGTATGAACACTGGTTCATGCGGCCAGGATGTGTCATTGAAGGACATGTGGCCATCGCTGCTGCTGATCTCATCCGTCATCTCCAACAGCTGCAGCTGTGCCCCCGGGAGGGCACCTATAGCTGAGAAGCCACCATCAAATTCCCGCTTGGATCTTTAAAACCTTGAGTTGGATGCAGATGCACTCCCGAAAACTATGAACTAAGCGCCTGTCTCAGTTGCTATGCCGGGACCTCGTGCAGGTGACGGCGCCCGACCACTCTGCCCACCCAGGGTGGACTGGTTGCCACTCGGCGGGAGGATTGCTGGACATGGTGGAAGCCAGGCCAAATCTGGATCTGCATGTGGACGTGGAGACAGATGGGCCGGCCCTGCTGCTGCCGGGGGACGACGAGCCGCTGCTGAAAACATTCAGTTTGGACCACTATGCACAGGAAGCTACCCGGCCCTGGCCAGGTGGAAAGCTAAGACATGTACCTCCTCCCTGTTCGCTCTGGATGCACCTCCCAAGATGGCGATTTCATTCGCACAAGAGCTAGAGCTCGTAGTTAGATTTCGAATGGGTACCGTCGGTCCGCCTAACGGTGGTTACTGTGAACGCCACCTTACCAATAATTACTGCAAAAGCCGTGGCTACACCCACTTGCCACAATGGAATATCCGGTGGCATCACCAACGGAATAAGCATACCTGTTACTAGAAATCCTTCATTGATAGGGTGCTTGCGAAGAATGGCAAATACAAATTCAATTCCTAATCCCACTCCATAGGAAACAATAACAATAGGAATAACCTTCAAAGAGCCTATTAAAATCTTATCTCCTAAAGCCGCATCCGGCTGACCGATTGCCAAAAAATGCTGATGGCCAACATTCCAAATTCCAAAAAGCAAACACGGCAGCATAGCTACAACCACCGTTATCATTAATCTCTTAAGATCAACGGCATCACGAATTTGCGAGCCTTTCTCTCCATTCGTAGTGTTAGGAGCAAACAAAAAAGTTTCAATAGCTTCGTAAGCGTAAAAATACTTCTCTAGCTTCCCGCCCTTCTCAAAGCTGTGCTTTACATTATCAAGCTGATTTCTCAAAAACTTCATCTCAACTTTTATTAACTGTTTCGAACTAATTCAAGTCCATCTCTTAATATCTCTTGTACCTTATGCTTTGATACATCAACGAATTCACACAACGCTAAATCTTCTTCAATCACTTCATAAATTCCCAATGCTTCCATCTCATCAATGTCTTCAGCAAGAATGCTCTTAAGCAATTGTGTTGGTAACACATCCATGGGAGTTACCTGCTCGAAAATTCCAGTCTGAACAAAAGCGCGCGGCTCACCATGTGTATTGGTATCAACCACTCGCTCTTTATTTGGCGTGAGGAATGAAAACAATCCTAAGGCACGATGGAAACTTAGTTTGCGAGCACCTGGCGTAATCCAGCCAATGAATTCGTAATAATCACCTTCTGGCAGAACTGAAATCTGGTGATCAAAAAAACCTACATACCCCTCTTTGCCAATAGCGATTCCGGTAAGCGGATTACCCGAGATTACGCGAACATGATCGCTGTTAAGATTATTCTCGATAAACTTCTTTACAGAAGCACCCGTGTAGGTTTTATAATATTGTGGATTTTTAACTTCGGAACCAGTGAGTGCAACAATGCGCGAAGCATCATAAACTCCGTTGGCAAAAAGTTTACCCAATTGAATAACGCCTAATGGATTGATGGTCCATACAATATCGCCTTTGTTAATAGGATCTAAGTGATGGATTTGAACACCCACACAGCCCACAGGATGCTGACCGGTAAATTTATTTACCTCTACTCCTTTCACTTGAGAGAAAACTGTAGAAATTTCACTGGCCGCATGTGTATTAACATGAACAGCTCCTGACGTTAATTTTTTTAGGATGTCGACACCAATTTGAAAAAATTGATCCTGACCTTTGAACAAGATGTTATAATCTGGCGCAAGAGGATGAGAGTCGAATGCTGAGATATGAATGGCTTTGGGCGTAACCGCAGGATCGGCCACAATGCCGTAAGGGCGCTGAACCAACGAAGGCCAGACTCCCGATTTCAACATTTGTTCTTTTATTATGTCTGCTGAAAGGTTCGCGATCTCTGAAACTGAATATTTTTTGAACGGTAGATGTTCAATCGTTTTATCGGCAAGAATTTTTATTTCAAGAAGTTTTCTCTTCTCGCCACGCTTCACCTCAACAATCTCACCACTAACTGGAGAAGTATGAATTACATTTTCATGTCGCTTATCGTGAAATAAGGGTGAACCTGCTTTTACAGTATCGCCTACGTTTACTAACGGTTTTGGGATGTATAAACCCTGAAAATCAGTAGGCTTGATGGCAAAAGTTTCTGGTTGATCGGCTTCAACTACTTTAGGAGCCGCTTTGCCCTGAAGATTGATGGTGAAACCTTTTTTTAGTCGGATAAATTGGCCCATGAGTAAATGGCACTAATTAGTTTAGATGGGGGCAAAATTAGCAATTATATTCTACCGACAAAGGTAGTATTAGTAAAGAATTACCAATGAAAACAAGGTTTTACCGATTGTTTAAACCTACCCTTTTTTAGGAGGAATCATCTTAGTCAGCGCCATCCTGATTACTTCATCTACCTGTTCATCAATCGTGATGTGGGTAGTGTCTATACTTTGTGCATCTACTGCTTTAACAAGGGGGCTTTCCAAACGATTGCTATCGATTTTATCGCGCTTTTCGAGGTTCCCAATGATGGTATCAATATCTATAAGGTCATCGCGCTTAAGCAATTCTTTTTGCCTTCTGAAGGCGCGGACTAAAATATCAGCAGTGAGGAAGATTTTTAACTCAGCTTCTGGAAAAACCACCGATCCTATGTCTCGTCCATCCATAACCACGCCCCGGTGCTTGCCCAATTTGCGCTGTTGATCAACCATAGCTACCCGAACTGCCTTTATAGTACTTACCTGGCTCACGTTTTCTGAAATTCTCATTCTGCGGATCTCCGATTCTACATTAATGCCGTTCAAAAAAGTTTCTGTTTGCCCTTTAGAAGTAACGATAAACATGATTTTTATTTCACGCAGCGCCTTGTCAACTTCCTTCGGATTAGTGATGGCTACATGATGTTCAAGAAAATAATGAGTAACTGCCCTATACATAGCACCCGAGTCTATGTACTTGTAGTTCAATTCCTGTGCGACTTGGCGGGCTGTTGTACTTTTACCGCATGCCGAAAATCCATCAATAGCGATAATAATCTTTTTCATCTAGCAGTCTTTCATAGGACAAGGTAGCGGTTTACTGGAATCTGGTTTTTTATACTTAGGCTTATATGACCCACGCGGTTTGCTGCTGGCGCATGCCATTAACAGCACAATCATTACTACGGATGCTATTTTAGCCTTCATATTGTGTGTATTGATTGGATCAAATTTAGCATAATGCTACGAATGCACGAATAAATATAGCCAGAGATAAATTTTACTTAAAGATTAATTCGCGCATTCGTGGCATCCTTCTTTGGATCGCGTAATTTTACTTACATAATAAACTACACCATGGAAAAGAATTCAGAGGGTAAAGCAGAAAATTTCTTTAAAGACTTTGGTAAAAAGTTAGATCAATTTGTTGTTGAATTAAAAGATGCTGGCTCGCGTGCAGAGGTAGACATGCAAAAAAAATATGAAGAGCTTAAGCAGGCCGCTGAGAAGTTTAAAAATGAAGCTGAAAATAAAGAACGCTGGAAAGAAGTAGAATCGAGTTTAAAAAAGGCTGGCGAAGAATTCAATAATGCATTTAAGAAAGCATTTAAGAAACCTTAAATTCAGTCAATGGTCGATAGTCCATAGTTAATTAACTATGGACTATCGACTATCAACCCATCAAACTTTCATCGATTTCCACTTCCCTCTTTTAAAAATTATTATTCCGGCAATGGCCATAAGTGATTCGGCTAATGCAATGGAAACGAAAACTCCTCTGGCTCCCCACCCGAAATGAATAGCTACTATGTAAGCAAACGGGATTTGAAAAACCCAGAATCCAATAATGTTTAAAATAGTTGGTGTGTATGTATCTCCAGCACCGTTTAGCCCCTGAATCACCACCATCCCATATCCGTAGAAGATATAGCCAAGACTGACATAACGCAGTGCTTGCACTCCGTAAAAAACAACTTCTTCCTGACTACTAAAAATTCCAATAATGGAAGGTGACGCCACAAGGAATACCACCATCACAAGTGCCATAAAAAAAGCATTGTAATATGCCGCTCGCCACACTGAGGTTTCTGCTCGTTCAGGTTGTTGTGCCCCCAGGTTTTGTCCTACTAACGTTGCCGCAGCATTGGCAAGTCCCCACGAGGGTAGCAACGTGAAAATAAAAATGCGAATGGCAATCGTATAACCTGCTACTGCATTATCTCCAAAGCGCGACATTAGCGTCATCAGGAAGATCCAACTAGCAGAACCAATAATGAATTGAAGAATACTTCCGCCTGATACTTTAACTACGTTCGCAATAATGTCCCACTTAAGACCCAATTTTTTCAAGTCGATTTTGATGATACTAAGTCCGTTGAGTAAATAATACAACTGAAAAACGATACCAATACCCCTGCCAATATTAGTTGCAATCGCTGCGCCCTCTACACCCATTGCTGGGATTGGTCCCCAACCAAAAATAAAAATTGGATCCAGAATCATGTTGAGGGTATTCGCTATCAACAAAGCCCGCATAGCTATGGCTGCGTTACCCGCCCCGCGAAAAATTGCATTGATTAAAAATAACAATGTAACCGTGTAGTTACCAGCAAACATCCACAGCGCATAGGAAGAACTTGTGTTTAGCAATTCTTCCGATGCACCCATCAAACTGAGAATTTCTTTATAGTAGAAAATTCCAATTGTACTGATGATGAACGCGATACCCAATGCAATATAAATTGCTTGCACAGCTGCGCTACTTGCCCCTTCTGAATCTTTCTCACCTGTTCTTCGCGCAATGATTGCCGTGGCACCCATACTTAGCCCCATCGCCAGTGAATATAAAATGCTTAGCACAGATTCGGTATAACCAACCACCGCAACGGCATTACTATCGTTTAATTGACTTACAAAGAATATATCAACCACCGCAAAAATGGATTCCATACCCATTTCCACAATCATGGGAATTGACAAGAGAAAGATTGCGCGATTGATACTGCCTTCTGTGAAGTTCTCCTCGGAACCTAGAAGTGCTTGTTTAAATAGACGAAAGAATAAAGCGATTTTAGTAAAAACTGCTTTCATGATAAAAAGAAATAAAGTTAATAATATGACCTGAATTGTCCCGATGGCTATCGGGAAAGACAATTTGGTGAGTAACCAATATTCAACTGAATCCTATTAAAAATTAAGGACGTCTGAACAGTTGAATTAAAATACCAGGATCATAGTTCGTACAATTTTAGAAGTTTAACTATTACGGGAAAATCTGAATTAAGTTGCGCCCGATTAATCTTTTATTTCAGATTATTAAGAGATAACTGACGTAAGGCCGCTTTCTTAAATGTGCGCCCAAGAGGCAACACCTTTCCATTCAATTCAATTCCCTCATTCGAGATAGTATTAACCCATTTGCTATTGATGATGAAGGAACGGTGGATGCGCACGAAGAGCGGACTCGGTAACTTCGATTCCAAGGTGGAAATATTCTCGCGCGTAATCAGGCTGGAATCCTTTAAATGAATTTTCACATAATCATCAAGGCTTTCCATGTAGACGATTTCTTCTTCCTTGAGTTTATGAATTTTCCGATCGACACGTACATGAATAAAACGAGTGCCACTTTGTTCAATCGCAGTCACAGCATTATCCACTTTGCTATCAAAGAATTTATTCACAGCCTTTACCATTCGTTCGAAGGAAATTGGCTTTAGTAAATAATCAACAACATTCAGATCAAATGCTTCGGGTGCGAAATCGCGGTGCGCGGTTGTAAGAATAATAGCAGGCGGATTTTTTAACGTGCTTACAAGTTGAAGCCCGGTCATTTCAGGCATTTGAATATCCAGAAAAATCAGATCAACAGTTTTAGTCCGCAATAAATTAATAGCTTCCATCGCATTGCCACACTCAGCTACTAATTCCAAGCCCTCAATTTTTGATGCGTGTGATAAAATCAACTTTCGCGCAAGCGGTTCATCATCAATTATCAAGTACTTGAATTTCATCTGCTGGTATTCAAAATTAAGGTAACAGAAAATTCGTTGACTTTTGCTCTCTCCACTATCATTGTATAGTTTCCGTTGTACAAATGATCTAATTGGTTTTTTAGATTTTCAAGACCAATTCCTTTTCCAGGGTTAGTATCCTTAGCACTGTTACTTATGGTTATCCATAAACCTTTTTCAGAATCCTCGACTACTAAATTAATCCACGCCTTGTGCGCTGTGGGCATCACTCCATGTTTAAATGCATTTTCAATTAAAGTAATGAGTATCATTGGCCCAATAGTATACTTATTCAGATTGCCAGAAAATTTAGTTGTCACCTGAACCCGATCTTCATAACGCAGTGATTCAAGCGCAATATAATTCTCAACTTGTTTCAATTCCTTCCCTAGAGGCACGAACATCGACTTGCTGGAATTCATCACATAGTCGAGCATTTCACTTAATTGTAAAATTGCCTGCGGAGCCTTTTCAGATTTTTCTGTAGTGAGATAGTACAAATTATTCAACGTGTTAAATAAGAAGTGTGGATTTAACTGAACCTTTAAAAATCGCAGCTCAGCCTCCACTCGTTCTCGCATCAGTTTTTGATAATCTTCTCTGGAGGTTCGCCAGTGATTCAAAAACTTAATAGCCACACCTAGAAAGACTACCATTAACAAAGACGTAAGCAGGAAAAAAATATCAATAGAAGCCGGGCTCATATCTTTGATATTCACTTCTGCCATCACAATAAAGGTGAGCATGGCAATCATCATCTCCAGAAAAATGGATCCGATTAAGGTGTAGATAAAATATAACAAGAAAAACCCATAGCGTTCCTTCATCAGGTAACGAGGCACTAAATAATAATTTAGCAAATAGGTTGTTCCGATCGTAACGGGCATTAACAAACCCACGAAGAAGAATGTTTGCAAGTAGTTACTATTTCTACGTCCAAAGAAAACCACATAAAAAGCAAGTATCAGCAACCAAAAAAAGACATGAATCACCCAACGCTGTCGCGAAAAAAGATAGTCCAGAAAAAATTCAATGCGCTTCATTCAATGCATAATTATGAAAAAACTCTCATTCTGAATTCAGAAACAGATAAAGAAGATTTGATTTTGCCTTTTCAACTTAATTGAACGCCCTTTCGACATAACCCAATACATTGGGTTGTTTCCCTATGAAGGAGGCTCTTTGGTCACAAAAAATATTCAGACTGATGACAGTTCCTTAAACTTGCTCAAACAAAATCTAAAACTAAACTTTACAACTATGTTAG
The DNA here is from genome assembly GCA_963787095.1 of uncultured Cytophagales bacterium. Classification (GTDB taxonomy): domain Bacteria; phylum Bacteroidota; class Bacteroidia; order Cytophagales; family Cyclobacteriaceae; genus ELB16-189. Next base: position 9,487 of record CAWBCB010000024.1, read on the forward strand.
CTATGTCATTTTATGATCTTCACATTGTGGGCGGACTTTACTTCACATTTCCATTATTCTTATTGCTTGCAGCAAACTTCTCTATTTTGCTCTATTTGTTTATCGCTCAAATTCAAAAAAAACAGTTCAATACAAAATGGCTTGAAGCTGTAAAGCAAATTGGCGGGTTGGCAGCTGTGTGGGGCGTGCTTGGTACGATCATTGGATTATTTAACGCATTCGAAGCACTAGAGGCAATGAAAGAAATGATAGCCCCGCAGATGTTAATGGGAGGATTAAAAGTGGCTGTTATAACTGCTATCTACGGCCTATTTATCTTCTGCCTTTCCATGCTTGCTTACATCATTCTTAAATTAGCATCAAACCATTCAAATGACTAATCTATTGAACTAGAAAATGAAGTTTGAATTATCCAAGCCTGAAACAATACGGCATTTGATTTTATTGGGAATCGGTTGGTTTGTGTTCTCTGTAATGGTTGGACTATTTCAAACTTTTGATCTGCTTGAGGCTTCAATGGAAACAAATCAAGTTTCAGCAATCTTCGAAGGGTTGAAAATCTCAAGCATTACGTTTGTTACTGGTGTGATTGTGATCAGTTCTGTGTATGTTATCTTTCACTCAATAAAAAAAGGGAGCTGAGCTCCCTTTAATTTTTCTATTTATAAATAAGATTATCCAATCGCTATACGCTTAAACTCAGCTACCGTTAATCCTTTAGTCACTGTGTCTAGGTATTGGGCTACAGTTTTAGAATTATCCTTTACAAATGGCTGTGGCAACAAGGTGTTGTCTTTGAAAAATTTATTCAATTTTCCTTGAGCGATTTTATCAACCATGTTTGCAGGTTTGCCTTCTGCAATAATTTGTGCTTTGGCAATCTCCAATTCTTTTTCAATGATTGTTTTATCAACATCATTTTCGCTTACCGCTACCGGGCTCATAGCTGCGATTTGCATCCCAACATCTTTACCCGCTTCAGTAACATCTTTGCCGTTAACTCCTTTCAGGGAAACCAATACACCTAATTTACTTCCGGCATGGATGTATGGAACTACTGCTTCGCCAGTCATGTGAATGAATGAACTGATCTCCAACTTCTCGCCAATTTTTCCAACCAATTCAGTGATGCGCTCAGCGATGGTTAAGTCTCCAACCTTCTCAGCCAAAAGAGCTTCTGTAGTTGCAGGCTTCTTAGTAAAAGCAGTATCAGCAATCAACTCTCCTAGCTTTTGGAATTCATCATTCTTAGCTACGAAGTCAGTCTCACAGTTTAATGCGATCAACACGGCTTCTTTGTTATCAGCCGAAGTTCTTACAAACACAGAACCTTCTTTGGTATCTCTGTCCGAACGGCTTGCTGAAACTTTCTGTCCTTTCTTTCTTAATATCTCAATCGCTTTTTCGAAATCGCCTTCGGCTTCGGTAAGCGCCTTTTTACAATCCATCATTCCGGCACCGGTCATGGTGCGCAGCTTGTTTACATCTTGTGCGGTAATTGCTGACATAACTATTTACAATTTTAGATTTATGATTTTATACTTTCAGTTTGACTTAAAAAACAAACATCGGCTTGGAGGCCGATGTTTTAAAACTTTTTATCGGCCACGCGAGACGCGTGGTCCATTGACAATTAATTTTCTACAGTCTCGTCAACTTTGCGTTTTTCGTCCTCCTCTTTCTTCTGACCAGCCTCTTCCTTATCCTTCTTACGTTCCATCAAAGCCTCTTCAATTGCATGACCCACATGACCAGCAATTAATGAGATCGATTTAAATGCATCATCATTAGCCGGAATTGGGAAGTCGATATTAGTAGGATCTGAGTTAGTGTCTACCATAGCAAACACAGGAATATTTAATTTCATCGCCTCCGCTACTGCAATGTGTTCACGCTTTACGTCAATCACGAAAAGTGCTGCAGGCAAACGATTAAGATCGGTAATACCACCCAACAATTTTTCAAGTTTTGCTTTCTCGCGGGTAACCATCAAGCGTTCGCGCTTTGCCAAGTTGTTGAAAGCTTCATCCTTCATCAACTTATCAATCTGCGCAAGCTTCTTTAACGACTTACGGATTGTAGCAAAGTTAGTAAGCATACCACCCAACCAGCGTTCTGTAACGAACGGCATATTTAACCGGGTAGCTTCAGCATTGATAATATCTTTCGCTTGTTTCTTAGTAGCCACAAACATGATCTTACGGCCTGAACGAACAATGTTCTTAAGAGCAAAAGTTGCTTCCTCAAGACATTTCATTGTTTTGTTAAGGTCGATAATATGGATGCCATTGTTTTCCATGAAAATGTACTCAGCCATTTTCGGATTCCACTTGCGGGTAAGGTGTCCAAAGTGAACACCTGCATCCATTAAACTCTCGGTTGTTATTTTTTCTGCCATGCTGTTTCTATTAACGCTTGCTGAACTGGAATTTCTTTCTCGCCTTTGCACGTCCTGGCTTCTTTCTTTCCACCATGCGCGAATCGCGTGTTAATAAACCTTCCTTCTTTAGTGGAGGACGGTGTTCTGTATTGATTGTAACCAACGCACGTGCAATTCCTAAACGGATCGCCTCAGCCTGGCCTTTAGTTCCACCACCTTCTACATTCACTGTTACATCATACTGGCCATCAGCCTTTACGACAGTAAGCGCTTGCTTAACAGTGGTGCGAAGAATTTCTGACGGAAAGTAGTCATTAAGTTCTCTTTCATTTACGATGATCAGACCATTACCTGGCTTAACATAAACTCTGGCAATTGAAGTCTTTCTTCTCCCGATGGTATTAATAATCTCCATGTATTAGAACTTTAATTCTTTTGGTTGTTGTGCTGTATGCGGATGCTCTGTTCCTACGTAAACATGCAGGCTTCTGAACACTTCGCGACCCATGCTATTTTTTGGAAGCATACCACGCACTGAGTGCTCAACCAGCCGTTGTGGATGCTTTCCTGTTCCGATCATCTTCGGGGTTAATTCCCGCTGACCGCCCGGATAACCTGAATAGGTGAAATAAACTCTGTTAGTCCACTTTTTACCGGTCATTTTTATTTTTTCGGCATTAATTACGATCACATGATCGCCAGTATCCACGTTTGGCGTATAGCTTGGCTTATGTTTTCCGCGCAATACACGTGCAATTTGGCTGGCCACTCGACCTAATACCTGATCTTTTGCGTCAACCAATACCCAACTCTTTTCTACCGTTGTTTTATTGGCATTGACTGTTTTATAGCTGTTATGATCCACTTTTTTAGCTTTTAAAAACTTTTTAAATACACTTACCCCCTCAAAAAGGGACACAAAAGTAGAATCAAGAAACTGAAAATGCAAGCATGACTCCACATTTAGACAGATAATTCGAGGTAATAGAGAAGTCAATTATCGCTTATTTTCAGATAGTTGCCTGATAAGGGCCTGAAAATCTTTTGGGTAGGGTGCTTCTGCTGCCATTTTACTACCATCCAATAAATTAAATTCAAGGGAAAAAGCATGCAACGCCATTCTTTTAATCAAAGGCTCCTCTTCCGTAAGCTTCTTCAAATTAAAGCCCCTTTTTACGGATGAAACATAAAAAGGCTTTCCTCCATACATCTCATCCCCTGTTATGGGAGCCTTCAAAAGTGCCAAATGAACGCGAATTTGGTGCATTCTGCCGGTTACCGGTTTGCATTCTATTAATGTGTGATTTTTAAAGGATTGAGAAGTAGTAAAATGAGTGCGGGCTTCTTTTCCACTTTTTGAGATTTTTGCTGTGCCATCGTTTTGTTTGAGAATAGGGGCATCCACCTCCTGATCCTTGAAATTATGGATACCATCCGCCACAGCATGATACATCTTGGTAACCGTTCTATTCTCGAACTGCATACTTAAATGACGATAGGCCTCCGGATTTCGTGCTATCGCTAAAACTCCTGAAGTTTCTTTATCCAACCGATGACATACCTGAGCATCAGGCTCATATTCTCGAGCCAATGAGAGAATGTTCTGGCTGTCGTTACGATCCTCTAATGTTGAAATAAACGGTGGTTTATTGATTAGGATAAAATCATCATCCTGAAACAGGATGGCATCTTCAAATTTGAACTTTGGCATTTTCACTTCGGCAAAATTACTATGCCTCGTTCAATTCTGAACTATCAGATTTAGATCGTTGGAGTTTAAAACTAAATACTGAGCCTTTGCCCAAAGAACTCTGTACTTCGGCTTTACTGTTATGCCCTTCCAAAATGTGTTTGACAATGGCAAGACCAAGACCGGTTCCACCCTTCTCGCGGCTTCTACTTTTATCAATCCGGTAGAAGCGTTCAAATATTCTTGCGATATGTTGAGGTTCTATGCCGTCACCGGTATCTGAAATAGACGTTGTTACGTTTTTTTTGCCAACATCAAAGGTGATTGTTACTTCCCCCTGAGTGGTATAGTTAATTGCATTGGACACAAGGTTGGTTATTACCTGAGTAATTCGCTGCCAGTCGGCATATACACTTATCTTTTGATGATGATCCGTTAGCAATTTTAACTTGAGACCTTTCTTTTCGGCTTTATCCTCAAACTGCTCAACCACTTCAAGGCATAATTTATTTAAGTCGATGTGCTCAAAGCGCATTTTAATATCGCCCGTCTCTATCTGCGAAAGCGTAAGTAAATCCTGAACGAGAATATCAAGCCCATCTAAACTTTTGGCAGCCTTTTTTAAGAACTTAGTGCGAACGGTTTTGTCATTGACAGCGCCATCCAGGAGGGTATGAACAAAACCCTGTGCCGCGAAGATTGGAGTTTTTAACTCATGCGAAACATCGGCAATAAATTCTTTACGAAAAGCCTCTAACTTCTTTAACTCATCAATCTCCTTCTGCTTAAGCGTAGCGAAGGAATAAATTTCTTCGTTGATGTTTTGCAAGGGATTGAATGTGCCTGACTTCTGTTTGGAAATATTGGCTAGCTCTTTCTTCCGCAGCTTGTCCATCATCTTATAGATCTTGTTGATCTCGCGGAACACCAAGAATTCCAACACCACAAAAATGAGTAAGTAAGAAGCCGAGAAACTAATGACTGCCGCTACCACCAATGCATCGCGGCCAACGCTTTCAATAAGGGAAAGGAATAACGTAGTTACAATGGCAATGGAAGTTGCCAACAAGAGAGCCAACGTACGGGCACTATATACCATGCATTAACTGAGATTGAACTTATATCCCACTCCTTTTACGGTGGTAATATAATCATCTCCAATCTTTTCGCGCACTTTACGAATGTGAACATCTACCGTTCGCGCTAATACATATACATCCGAACCCCAGATATTTTGTAATAAATCATCACGGCTGAATACTTTATTAGGATTTTGAGCCAGGAAAAACAGCAATTCAAATTCCTTTTTTGGCAAACTGATCTCCTTACCCTTTACATGAATGGTGTAACTGGTTCGGTCAATTAACAGATCTCCAATTTTTATCTGGCTTGAGGTATTTTTCTTTTTTGAATCTCTACGAAAGAGTGCACTAAGCCGACTCATGAGAGCTCTTGGCTTAATGGGTTTTAGAATATAATCATCGGCACCCACATCAAATGCGGCCACCTCCGAATATTCCTCAGCACGCGCAGTAAGAAATACAATAAATGTATTGATCAACTCGGGCATAGCACGTATTTGTCTACATGCCTCCACTCCATCCATCTTAGGCATCATGATATCCAAGAGCACTAAATCAGGATGAAATTTCTTTGCAATTTCCACCGCTGCAAAACCGTCAATAGCGGTTCTTACATCGTAGCCATTTTTCTCAAGGTTGTACTTTAGTAATTCTAAAATGGGCTCCTCATCATCAACTACCAGCACCTTTTGCGTTGGTTTATTACCCATAATTTTACCGTTTAGTTTTTTGATTCTTTGTGCATTGGGGAATTGATCTAGCTATCATTTAAGCTTCATAATACCCTTAAAAAAGCACGCAGTAAAAGTAGAGACAAATTAAGCTAATTAAAAACCTGTGTTAACTCCTTAACAATTCCTTAATAGCCAGTTTTGTTTTCGTTCACATTACAAAAATGGATATTTCTGAGTAAGGTGTTTTATGTATTTTTTCAAATCACCATTAAAGTCCTGATCTAATTCTGATTTAAAATTTCCTTGGCGGGATTGATAGAGATGATAAGACATAAAGTACGTGTTGTTGGGCAGCCTGCGCGGAGTTGAAGACTTGCGTGGTGTGAATAAAGAAAGCGTATCTCCTGAAGTCATAATTTCTGAAATCATGTTTTCCTTTTTTTGTTTCTTAAGAGCAATTGAATCTGTCGGTTCAAAACTTTTATACAGACTATCCAGTAAATGCGTACCTCTTAAAATATGCTTACTGAATTTTCGGTAATCCTGATCTTCATGAACATATTGAATAAACTGCTGCGAGTCTTTTCCAAAGTGAGCAGCCAAAAAATAATAAGCAGCTGTATCGCCAACAAAAGAGGCCAGGTTCTCATTGAAATCAACATCATCTTTTACAAACACGGTTGCATGCACCATTTCATGAATGATCAAACTGGCTAAATCACCTTCGTTGCGCTCTAACATTCCACTAAGTATGGGATCGGTAAACCAACCTAATGTTGACCACCCGCCCGGGTTACGAATGCTTACATCATAACCGGCTTGCTCAAGTTTTGCCCGTTCATCAATCGCTTTTTGTTTTTGGAAAAATCCCTTGTAAGGCACAGACCCAACAATCGGAAAATCCCACAGCTTGGCTTTGAGTTCAAATGGTTCACATGCTTGAACAACCCACATAATCTCCTCGCCACGTTGATCATAAAGGGTCTGATAATTCTTAGTGTCTTTTAGTCCGAGCGAATCAATCGCATATCGTCTGATTTCTCCAATCAGGCGGAGTTTACTTTTAAGAGAATCAGGAAACGCAGGATCATCCAAATACTCCTGAATTGGACGTGCATTCCATACTATACTTACCTGACCATAGCCTTGCCGCGCACCATAAACTACCAACTCCCAATTCCAGGCAACAAGAATTAGGAGGAGCAGAAACAAGCCAATAAATATCTTTTTTACCATAACGAAAGCGCAAATTTAATTTCCCGATCTTTAATCCCTTACGGGAATGAACAATCATAATGAAAAAGATGTATGCTAAATTTTTTAGTTTTTATTGCTGATAATATTTGTGAATACTATTGAAAGTAGTAATTTGAGCCCGTTTTAGAGATTAATTTGAAATAAATAGACTGAATCATATGAATGACCAAAAGGAAAAATTGAAAGCCCTCCAGTTAACTATCGATAAACTGGAGAAATCGTACGGAAAAGGTACGGTTATGAAATTGAATGACACCAAAGTGATGGATGTGCCAGCCATTTCAACTGGTTCTTTGGGGTTAGATATTGCGCTGGGCATTGGTGGCATACCACGGGGTCGGGTAACTGAAATTTACGGACCTGAATCATCGGGTAAAACAACCTTAACTATGCATTGCATAGCCGAGGCTCAAAAAAAAGGTGGGTTAGCCGCCTTTATTGATGCAGAACATGCTTTTGATAAAGCGTATGCAGAGAAATTGGGGATTGATACCGAAAATCTTCTCATCTCCCAGCCGGACAATGGTGAACAGGCACTCGAAATTGCAGAACATTTAATCCGCTCGGGCGCGATTGACATTATTGTTATTGATTCAGTAGCAGCCCTGGTACCAAAAGCGGAATTGGAAGGTGAGATGGGCGAAAGCAAGATGGGCTTGCAAGCAAGACTTATGTCACAAGCACTACGAAAACTGACAGGCACAATCAGCAAGACGGGTTGCGCGTGTATTTTCATTAATCAGCTCCGTGAAAAGATCGGGATCATGTTTGGAAACCCTGAAACTACAACCGGTGGTAATGCTTTGAAGTTTTACTCTTCGGTGCGTTTAGATATTCGTAGGATTGGCCAGATTAAAGAAAGTGCTGATGATATTACTGGAAACAGAGTAAAGGTGAAGGTTGTTAAAAATAAAGTAGCACCTCCGTTTAAAGTAATTGAGTTCGATATCATGTATGGCCGAGGCATCTCAAAGTCGGGCGAAATTGTTGACTTAGGTGTTGAACTTAACGTGATTCAAAAAGCTGGTTCCTGGTTTTCGTACAGCGGAAACAAACTGGGCCAAGGCCGCGACTCTGTGAAACAACTGATTGAAGACAATCCTGAGTTAATGGATGAACTCGAAAAGAAAATTAAAGCGAAGATTAGTGGCGGTGCCGAAGTAAAAGAAGAGAAAGAAGAGAAGCCTGAAAAAGCTGAGAAGGCTGAGAAAGTAAAAGAATAATCTCAACGATGAGAAGTGTTTAAAACAAAAAGCCAATGCGAACCATTGGCTTTTTGTT
>CAWBCB010000025.1:0-19471 GCA_963787095.1 uncultured Cytophagales bacterium
TCGGACCTAAAAACATCAAAAAGAAAGTATAATCAGGAAGCAACACAGCTGTGGCAACTAATACTGCATATACCGCAGCCGATGCACCCACCATTCCGTGTAGCGGAATAAGGGCTTCGTAAAAAGGAATTGTGTTATACACCAGCAAATAAGAAACACCCCCGGCAATAAATCCTAAAATATAGATTGCAATTAATTTGTCACTCCCCAGATATTCAATGAAAAGTTTCCCAAACCAATAGAACACCAGCATATTGAAAAGAATATGAAATATATCACCCATATCATGCACAAATGCATAGGTGATGATTGTCCAGGGTTTTGATATAAAACTAAAAAACGGTGCTGGGATAGCAAGTTGGGCATGGATCAATTCAAAAATATCGGCATTGCCTGACGCTGTGGTAAAAACTTTTACAATCGCCAGTGATAAAAACACCACCACATTGATGATGATCAACTGCACATGTGCGTTGTTCGGTTTTTGAAATGCGTTTTTAAATTCGTCAAACATATAATTACCTAATATCACCTCTGAGACACAAAGGCACTAAGAAAATTTATTATTCGTGGCCAACTTCTTTTAAACAATTTTCATCCACGTAAAGTTACCAACCTTTATCTCTTCCCTGGCTTTTCCAAATAGTAATAATTATAAAACCGACAAATGCACCTCCAAAGTGGGCAAGGTGAGCCACCGTACCACTACTATCAAGCGCATAGGTGATAAACCCAATAAGAAACACCATGTATTTGGCTTTAATAGGAATCGGTGGAAAAAGTAGTGTGATCTCCATGTTTGGGAAAACCATACCAAACGCCATGAGTATTCCATATAAAGCACCGGACGCTCCAAGCATGATTCCGCCAGCACCAGATCCCATCAATAAATTTACAACTGCATAAATAATACCTGCACCAATTCCTGTAGCCAGATAAAAGATTAAAAGCTTTTTCTCGCCCCAATAAGTTTCCAAAATGGGGGCAAAGGAAGCAAGCGCAATCATATTGAAAAATACGTGCCCCATACCACCATGCACAAACATGTATGTGAAAAACTGGTAGGGTTTAAAATAAGGAGAATGTATACTCCACAGGGATAGATACTCTGTAATGTGCAGATTGCTTAGGAGGTTCTGAGCCAGAAAGATTACTACATTAATAATGATCAGATTTCTGACCAACGGGGTAAGTCTAAACATGCTATCGATTTAACGGGTAAAGTAACTTTCTATCTTAGACGTTTCAAAGGTAAAAAATGTTGGCTTCCCGTCTGGAGAAAAATTAGGTTTCGAGCAAGAAAACAATCCTTCCACTATTGATTTTATTTCCTCGGGTGCCAGTTTTTGTCCTGACTTAACCGAAGATCGTCTTGCCAACGCCAAGGCTAGGTTATCCTGTAAGGGCAATTGCAACTCGGATTGATTCTTTTTGAATTGTTCTAATAAGCCTTCAAACAATTCCTTTTCAGAAGCCTCCACTCCTGCTGGAATGCCTGTTACCAAAAATGCATTTTTCCCAAACAGTTCAAACCGAAATCCTAATGCCTGCAATTCCTGTTGCACTTCCAGCACCAACGCAAAGTCGGATGCAGGTAATGTTACCGTTTGCGGGAAAAGACTTTGCTGACTATTTCCGGGTGCGCCTTTCAAACGCCCAAGGTATTTTTCGAACAACACCCGCTCATGGGCTGTCTGCTGATCGATGATCATCAACCCGGTTTTGGAGGCCCGGATAATATATTTCTGTTGAAATTGAAAAACACCAGTCTCTTCTTTCGGGTGTTCCAGTTCAGGTTGATTTAGCGAACTTTCAAATCGAAGGGTCGTGTTGTCCGAATCTGATTTCTGAAATAACCGGGATTCAGGCATGTCTTGTTCAAAAGCCTTTTCCCAATTCTTTAAATTGGATTTATGCAAAGCTGTTGAAAATTGTTCGTCCATGTATTGCTCTTTCGTTAGCCCCTGATTGAGTTTACCGACAATATTTATATCAGATTTGAAATCAATTGCGGGAGCTAAGTTATGCGCTCCTAGTGCTTGCTTCACCGCAGCCCACACTACTCCATACACGGCACGTTCGTCATCAAATTTTATTTCCGTTTTGGTAGGATGCACATTTACGTCAATGTGTTTGGGGTCAATCTCTATAAAGAGCACATAAAATGGGAAGTTGCCATCGGGCAGCAAGCCTTCAAATGCACTGGTAACTGCATGATTGAGATAATTGTTTCTGATGTATCGCTGATTTACAAAAATGAATTGCTCGCCCCGCGTTTTCCGCGCGGACTCAGGTCTACCAATATAGCCAGTGATTTTTACGAGCGTGGTCTCTTCCTGACAAGGCGCTAACTGTCCTTGAAAAGATTTTCCAAATAACGCAACAACTCGTTGACTTAGCTTAGAGGGCACTAACTCATAAATTAATTCTTCATCATGATGCAAACTAAAAGCAATGTCAGGATGAGCTAATGCCAAGCGCTGAAACTCTTCAATGATGTGCCGCATCTCCACCGCATTTGATTTCAGAAAGTTTCTTCGGGCAGGGATGTTATAAAACAAATTTTTTATGCTGATGTTCGTTCCTTTCTCACAGGCTGTTGGTGATTGACTTTTTACTTCCGATGCCTCCACAATTAAATGAGTTCCCAAATCAGAATGCTCCGTTCGCGTTTTCATTTCGAATTGCGAGATCGCAGCAATAGAAGCAAGCGCCTCTCCACGAAAACCCATCGTGCGCAACCGAAATAAATCATCGGCTGTTTTTATTTTAGAAGTAGCATGACGTTCCAAACTCATACGCGCATCGGTCTCACTCATGCCCCAGCCATCGTCCACCACCTGAATCAAAACTTTGCCGGCTTCTTTTACAATTAGTTTTATGGAACTCGCTCCAGCATCCAATGCATTTTCCATCAATTCTTTTATGGCAGAGGCCGGCCGTTGTACCACCTCACCGGCAGCAATCTGGTTGGCAATAGAATCTGGAAGAAGGTGAATAATATCAGGCATGAATATGTTAGCTACTGCCTGTTTTTAAATCGGAAGTAAAAATAAATAGGAACCACGGCAAAAAGTGAATAAAGTACAGGACGACCGAATTCTAAATAGGCTATAAAAAACACTACCATAAATAAGATAATACCCAAGCGGATCATGGTTGCACTCGCGCCAGGTCCACCCTTGCTGCGCTTACGCGCTGCATGAAACGAGCCCGCTATACGCGAACGATATTTCTCTTCCTCCAATTGCTCACCACGCTCACGCGCAAGTTCTTGCTTAATTCTACTTTCCCGTTCCTCCAATTCTTCCTTTATAGGATCGTAGTATCGGGGTGCGTATTTGAACCGCTGATGTTCAGGGGCTTTGGTGAATAAGGATAAAAACTTCATAGCTTTTCTTTCATTCTAATGTAGCTTCGCACTAATAACCTGTTCTTAAATTCGTTTTCGTCCTCAGTATCGTTAAACTAAATCATTAAAAAATTAGAACATGAACATTATCGTACTAATTTTTATAGATTCAGTCATCCCTCTCCATGGAAGAGGGAATGAGCCTGCCTGCCGGTAGGCAGGGGTGATCTGACAAAAAGAACGGTAAAGTTATAAAAATCGAACGGCCTGATGTTGAAAAAAGTTTTCTTTAGTATTCTGTTCATATTCATTGAGTTATCTCTTTCCGGGCAGGATCTTAAAAAAGAATGGGTAGATAGCGTTTTTCAAACCTTAAATACCCAGGAAAAAATTGGCCAACTGTTTATTCTCTCCACTTCAACTTACCTCAACGAGGATCAGAATGATAATCTTACTGAACTGATTAAAGATTACCGCCCCGGTGGCATTCTAATAACGCAAGGTGGCCCGAAGAGTCACGCCATATTAATAAATAAACTTCAAGACAAATCGCAGGTACCCATGTTGGTGGGAGTACGCGGTGAATGGGGCTTGCGACAAACGCTTGACAGCACACTCAATTTCCAAAAACCGCTATTACTTGGAGCTGTTCAAAATGACAATCTTGTTTTTGAGCTCGGTGAAGAGATTGCTCGTGAAATGAAAGTATTAGGTATTCACATAAATTTTACGCCCAACGTAAACTTTGAAATTCAACAACCTTATCCAAATTCCTTACGATACTTGAGTGACAATCCTTCACGAGCGAGCAGTAAAGCATTGGCCTTTACCAAGGGATTGCAACAAAGTGGTGTACTGGCCTGCGCTATGTATCTACCATTGATTAAAATGGAAGAACTCAATCATCAGATTGACTCATCATTATTTATTGATATCAATGTAGATTCGCTGGCATTGTCAGTTCTTAATCAATTATCCAAAGCAGGAGTTGATGGCATCCTCACCACTGATCTTCAATTTATTAAGAAGGATCAGGTGAATAATTCCAAAGTCTTGGAGTTGTTTGTTAGCGATATTCTAAAATCTAAACTGAATTATAAAGGACTCATCTTTGGTGAGATTCCCCATCTTCAAAAAATTGTTGGCGATCAACCCGATGGCGAAATTGAAAAACTAGCGCTTGAGATGGGGCACGACATGCTGATTGACCCTGAAGATTTAGGAGATGCTGTAAAAAGAATTGCCCGGGCAGTGCGCAGAGACAAAAAACTTGAGGCACGTTTAGATGATGCCGTAATAAAAATATTGAAGGCTAAGTATGATGCGGGTTTATCATCCCCACAAACCATTAACACCGATAACTTAATCAGTCGGTTAAACTCACCAGCTGCCAAAACAATTAAGCACAGAATCTCTGAATCTGCAGTGACTGTGTTACGCAACTCAAAAAACTCTATTCCCATTTCTTTAATTGAAGGAAAGAAATTTACCTCCATTAGTATTGGTAAAGAAGATCAAAATGAATTCACCCGTCATTTATCAAAGTATGCATCGGTTCAGCATTATGCACTTCGGCAGGCAACAGATACAGTCGCCATTAAAAAAAACGTAGCCAATGCTGATGTAGTCATCGTAGGCGTGTTTCCATTCTCTTCTTCTTTTATTAAAAATGTATCTCCGTTTATTAAAAGACTGGCTTCTAAAAAAGAGATCATCATTTGTCATTTTGGCGATCCACAAGAACTATCTTATTGGGAAGGAATGCCAACTGTGTTGTCAGGTTATACCGATGAAGATTGGATACCGAAAATTGCTGCGCAAATTGTTTTTGGTGGTCTACCAGCAATGGGTGTGCTCCCCATTGCGGTTGGCGAGTTTAAAGAAGGCCAAGGAATAACTACTGAATCAATCAGTCGTTTTTCTTATGGCTTACCCGAAGAAGTTGGCATTGACAGTAAAACCCTAGAACAAATTGATATCATCGCACGCGAAGCGATTGACATCGGAGCGACACCGGGCAGTCATGTATTAGTAGCTAAGGACGGTAAAATAATTTATGAGCACTCCAATGGTTGGCTTACCTACCAAAATAAAATCCCGGTAACGGAAAACACGATTTACGATTTGGCCTCAGTCACAAAAGTTTCGGCTACACTGCAAACCGTTATGTTCATGTATGAGAAAGGACTGATTGATGTGAATAAGAAAGTCTCAGTTTACCTGCCTGAGCTTAAAAACTCAAACAAGAAAGATTATACAATCAAAGATATTTTAACACACCAAGCCGGGCTTTGGCCATTCCTTCCCTTTTGGGCCGAGACTGTTAAGAACGGAACACTTATGCCTGAGTATTACAGTACTAAAAAAAGCAATGATTACCCTTTTCCCGTAGCCGAAGATGTATTTGCATCAAAAGCTATGAAGGACAGTTTATGGCAATGGATTATTAAAGCCAAGGTAAGAGAGAAACCACCCCGCACCGTATTTGATTATCGCTATAGCGATATGGGTTTTTACATCTTACAACATCTGGCCGAAAAGTTATTGAATCAACCGATGCAAGATTTTCTGGAACAGAATCTTTACGAACCATTAGGCGCTTATACCTTAGGTTATCTTCCACTTGAAAAATTTCCGGCTACACAAATTGCCCCCACCGAAGATGATAAACTATTTAGAAAAAAATTATTAACGGGCTATGTACACGATCAGGGAGCCGCCATGCATGGAAACATTGCCGGCCATGCCGGTCTATTTGGCAACGCGAATGATTTAGCTAAACTCGGGCAAATGTTGCTACAGCGCGGCAACTACGGTGGTCAACAATTTTATAAACCCGAAACCGTAGACTACTTCATCGGTAAACAATACGAAACAAGTAGGCGTGGACTCGGCTGGGATAAACCAACGGAAAGTGACTGGGCTGGCCCAACAACTTTGTATGCCTCCCCAAAAACCTTCGGCCACACAGGGTTTACTGGCACCTGTATTTGGGTTGATCCTGAGTTTAACCTTGTTTTTGTCTATTTATCCAATCGGGTTTACCCGGATATGACAAATAATAAACTAATATCTGGCAATATTCGTCCTCGTATTCAGGAGGTTATCTACAAAGCAATGTTTAATTACCGTCAGTATTAAAAAAACGGTTAATTACCTCGCTTTTAGATTATTTTCGAAACTAAAGAAGGTAAAAGCGGGTTAATAGTTTTTTATAGGCTGTTTCAAAAGTCAATTCCATTGAAATGTCCGGGCCTGTCTGCGCGTAGTCGCTTCGGCAAAGGCAGGCTTGACCCGGAATCCCAATGAGTGTGATAAAAATGAGATCGTGGCTCAAGGCCGCAATGACAGAGAGACTTTTGAAACAGCATTACTTTAAAAGAAACAAGAAATGAAAATAGGGATTGTTTGCTACCCAACGTTTGGCGGTAGCGGTGTAGTTGCCACCGAATTAGGAAAGGCTTTGTCTCAGGAAGGACATCAGGTTCATTTTATTACCTACAGCCAGCCGAGCCGATTGGACTTTTTAAATGAAAATTTGTTTTACCACGAGGTGGAATTTCGTTCGTATCCACTTTTTGAATATCCTCCTTATGAACTTGCGCTTGCCAGTAAAATGGTAAGTGTGGTGCGAAATGAAAAGCTAGACTTGTTACATGTTCATTATGCTATTCCGCATGCTTCTGCTGCCTACATGGCCAAGCAAATTTTAAAGACACATGGAATTTATATTCCTGTTGTTACTACGTTGCACGGAACTGATATTACCCTTGTTGGGAAAGATGCTTCTTACGAACCCGTAGTTACCTTTAGCATTAATCAATCAGATGGTGTTACTTCAGTTTCGGAAGATCTTAAACGTGAAACCTATCATTCATTCAAAATCACACGCGACATTGAGGTAATTCCAAACTTTATTGATTTGGAGAAATTTAAGAAGCAGAAAAAGGATCACTTCAAAAAAGCGATTTGTCCAAATGGCGAATCTTTGATCGTTCATACATCCAACTTTAGAAAAGTAAAGCGGATAAATGATGTAATGTCTATTTTCAATAACATTCACAAAGAGATTCCATCCAAGTTGCTGATGATTGGCGATGGACCAGAGCGCACGTCAGCAGAAACCATGGCGCGTGAATTTGGTATTAATGATGCTGTTCGGTTTTTAGGAAAACAAGATGCTGTGGAAGAAGTATTATCCGTTGCCGATTTATTTTTAATGCCGTCTGAAAAGGAAAGTTTTGGATTAGCAGCGTTGGAAGCGATGGCTTGTGAGGTTCCTGTGATTTCATCTAACACAGGCGGAATCCCAGAATTAAATGTTCATGGGGTTACAGGCTTTATGAGTAACGTGGGCGATGTAGAAGATATGACGCGCAACGCCATGTTTGTGTTGGATAAAAACAATTTGCCCAAATTTAAAGAGAACGCGTTAGCACGAGCAAAGGAATTTGACATCACAAGAATTTTACCGCTATATGAGCGTTATTACGAAAGTGTAATTAAGAAAACTGCTGCTATGCAATCAAGTGCAAATGTTGTTTAATGAGGTACATCTACAATAGTGAGATAAGTCAAGAGAAATCATCCCTCTCCTCTGGAGAGGGACTGAGGGGTGAGGTTAAACAGGATCGCATTATTTATGTTAAGTAATTATGATCGGTAATCGATTTTCAAAATATACTCCCCCACCCGATAGCGAGAAAAGCGACTTTGAGAAGTTGCTTAAAATTTTCATGCAGCTTATTCTTATTACTTCAGGTAATGTATCAGAAGCACTACAATGGCTAACTGAGGTAGATAAACAGTATAACCTTTCTAATAACAATTATGGCATTGGCGATTTTATAGAAGATCTTAAGAAGAATGGCTACATCACTGATGAAGGCCCTGATGGAGAATTTAAATTAAAAGCAAAAAGCGAACAAAGCCTTCGACAATCGGCACTTGAAGAGATTTTCGGAAAGCTTAAGAAGACAAAGGGCGGAGAACATAAGACGCATCATAACGGCCGTGGAGACGAACCGACCACTGACAGGCGCGACTATGAGTTTGGAGATACGCTAGAACAAATCTCTATGACTGATTCGTTGCGCAATGCTCAAATCAATCATGGGCTGGAAGATTTCTTTATGACGGAAAGTGATTTGGAAGTGATTGAAAGTGAATTCAAAACACAAACCTCCACCGTGCTGATGATTGACATCTCGCACTCCATGATTTTATATGGAGAGGACCGTATTACGCCTGCAAAAAAGGTGGCGATGGCGCTGGCAGAATTGATCACGAAGAAATATCCTAAGGATACGTTAGATCTTTTGGTTTTTGGTGACGATGCCTGGCAAATAGAAATTAAAGATTTGCCCTACACGCAAGTAGGTCCTTATCACACAAATACGGTTGCAGGCCTGGAGCTAGCGATGGATATTTTAAGGCGCAGAAAAAATGCCAACAAGCAAATCTTCATGATTACCGATGGTAAGCCCACGTGCATCAAACAAGGAATAAAGTATTACAAGAATAGTTTTGGGTTAGATCATAAGATCCTGAATAAAACACTTGACCTGGCCACTCAATTGCGAAAACTAAAAATACCCGTTACTACGTTTATGATTGCAACCGATCCTTACCTAAAAGCTTTTGTACGTCAATTTACCAAAGCCAACAACGGTCAGGCGTATTACAGCAGTTTGCAAGGATTGGGCAACTTGGTTTTCGAAGATTTTAAAAAGAACCGCACTAAAAACCTGTAACTCTTTGTGAACCCTTGTGCCTTAGTGTCTTTGTGGTTCAAGATTAGTACATAGATGAAAAGAACTATGTGCCTATGTGTTAAAAAAAACTTATGGAATACAAAAACATCAACACACTTGGCCAGCTTAAAAGTGCTGGTTATAAATTCAAAACAATCAAAGAAGAGCTACGCGAAAACTTAATTGCGAAGCTCCGAAAAAAAGAAAAAGTATTTGAAGGAATCTGGGGTTATGAAGAAACCGTTATCCCGGATTTAGAGCGTGCTATTTTAGCCGGCCACGATATAAATCTTTTGGGATTACGCGGTCAGGCAAAAACGCGCTTAGCGCGATTGATGATTAATCTTTTGGATGAGTTTGTTCCTGTTATTGAAGGTTCGGAATTAAATGATGATCCGCTTCATCCTATTTCGCGTTTTGGACGCGATAAGGTTCAAGAACTTGGGGACAATACACCCGTTGCCTGGCTTCATCGCAACGATCGGTATTCCGAAAAACTCGCAACACCCGATGTATCCATTGCCGACTTGATTGGAGATGTGGATCCGATAAAAGCTGCTACTCTCAAGTTACCATATTCTGATGATCGGGTGATTCATTTCGGGTTAATTCCACGCTCCCATCGATGTTTGTTTGTAATTAATGAGTTGCCTGATTTACAGGCGCGTATTCAAGTGGCACTATTTAATATTTTACAAGAGGGTGATATTCAAATCCGTGGATTTAAAATTCGCTTGCCGCTGGATATTCAATTTGTATTCACAGCTAACCCCGAAGATTACACCAATCGTGGAAGCATTGTTACTCCGTTGAAAGATCGTATTGATGCCCAAATCATTACTCACTATCCAAAATCAATGGATGTAAGTAAGAAGATTACCCAGCAAGAAGCCTATGTGCGCGAGGAACAAAAGAGCATGGTTACTGTTCCTGAAATTGCAAAAGACCTGATTGAACAAATTGCTTTCGAAGCTCGCAAGAGTGAGTTTGTAGATGCAAAGAGTGGAGTTTCTGCACGACTCACCATTTCAGCCTATGAAAGTTTACTAGCTGCGTCTGAACGCAGAGCCTTGATGAATAATGAAAAGAAAACCAATGTTCGCATTTCAGATTTTATTGGCGTGGTTCCTTCCGTTACCGGGAAAGTAGAATTAGTATATGAAGGTCAGCAAGAAGGACCAGGCATTGTAGCTCAAAATTTAGTAGGCAAAGCCATCCGGTCTCAGTTTGTAAACTACTTCCCCGATCCGGATAAATTCAGAAAGCAAAAAGATAAAAGTCCGTATAAAAAAATCAGCAACTGGTTTGGCGATGGCAATACGATCGATCTGCTAAATGACATGAGTGATGCCGATTACGAAAAGACCTTAAAATCAGTGCCCGGCCTTCAGGATTTGATTGCTGAATTTCATAAAGGACAGGATAGTAGTTTGAAGTTATTCATGATGGAATTTGCTTTGCATGGTTTAGCTGAGTACAGTTTAATCAGTAAACACACACTTACTTCAGGGCTTCAGTTCAAGGATTTACTCAGTAGTATGTTTAGCTTGCCTACCGATGAAGACGATCAATCGGACGATGACGAGACCTTTGGCGGCAGCAGGCGTTGAGTGGGCCAACCTCCGTGAATTAAAAAAATTAGTTGCTGAAGGAGAAGACCTCCAGCTCGAATTTAAGCGCAAAGCAGCGTATCCTGAAAAGATTGTACGCGAATTAATTGCGTTTGCAAATACCGAAGGGGGCACCTTGCTCATTGGTGTGGATGACAATAAAAGCATTCCTGGGATTAGGCATCCCGAAGAAGAAGCTCATGTAGTTAGAGAATCACTCAGCAAATTCTGTCGGCCCTTATTAGCTTATAACGAATCCTTTATTTCTATTCCAGATAACCGCTTTATTGTTCGCTTTGATGTGCCTCCAAGTTCAAAAAGACCACACTTTTTGGTGCTGGGTAAAGAACCACGCTCAACCTTTGTTCGGGTAAAGGACATGAGCATAAAAGCCAGCTCTGAAATGGAGGAGATCGTTCGAAGATCAAAAAAGAAAAATGACATCCGGTTTACGTTTGGTGATGAGGAAAAGAAACTCATGGAATACCTGGACAAGCAACCTGCCATTACCTTAGCCGAATACCGAAATTTCTCTGGATTGAATCGGTTTCAGGCAAGCCGAAAATTGATTTTGCTCGTACTTGCCAATGTCCTCAAAATTATTGCCTCCGAAAAAGGAGATTTATACTCAAGGGTTTAACCCGGTTGTGTTGAATCTTTGGATTATTGATAATGAAAAGATTATGTAATCAGTTGCATTTTTTGTTATCGATTCATTAGATTTCGCCTATAGAATTGATGTTGCGAAGATACGTTTCATACTTGCACGGTTGTTTTTATACCCCTGTGAGAAACGTGTCTTCGCTTTTTTTTAACCCTATCGTATGAGTAAGAAAGACAAGGAGAAGAAAGTTTTTGTTTTAGATACATCGGTTATCATTTACGAACATAATAGCATTCTCAATTTTGATGAGCATGATGTCGGCATCCCGATTACCGTCTTAGAAGAACTTGACAACTTTAAAAAAGGAAACGATACCAAAAATTTTGAAGCACGTGAGTTTATCAGGTTAATTGATAAGCTCGCTAAGAATCAGATGCTTCATCAATGGAATCCCATCAATGGGAAAGGGAAAGGAAACTTTAGAGTGGTGATGGACACCGGTGGCAATGGGCTGGTAGATGCCAATAAAGTTTTTAACGAAGACAAAGCCGATCATCGCATTCTGAATTCTGCGCTGCTACTTCAAAAAGAAGAGAAAGGTCGAAAAGTAATTTTGGTTTCAAAAGATATTAACCTTCGCCTTAAGGCAAAAGCATTAGGCCTGCAGGCTGAAGATTATACGACTGGCAAAATCCAAAACATAAGTTCGCTTCATACGGGTAACACTATTGTAGAGGAGGTTGATCCCAATGTTATTAATCTGATTTACGAAAAAGGATATTGTCCACCTGAAGATGTTCTTGGTAAGAGCAAACCAATGAAGAACCACTACTACATTTTAAAGAGTGGTAAAAAATCGGTGTTGGCGTTTTACAATTCAGCCAATGGAATGGTAGAGCAGGTTGAAAAGAAAAATGCATATGGCATTAAACCGCGCAATGCAGAACAGGCGTTTGCGATTCACGCAGTACTGAAACCAGAAATCAAATTGGTTTCAATGCAGGGTGTGGCAGGTACTGGTAAAACATTGATTGCCTTAGCCGCAGCGTTGGAACAGAAACGGGAGTACAAGCAAATCTATTTGGCACGCCCCATTGTACCCCTTAGTAATAAAGACATCGGCTTTTTACCGGGCGACATCAAATCAAAACTTAATCCTTACATGGAACCCTTGTGGGATAATTTGAAATTCATCCAGAATCAATACAGCGAGTCTGATAAGGAATATTCCAAAATCGCAGAGATGGTTACTAATGAAAAATTAGTAATCACGCCATTGGCTTACATTCGTGGCCGGAGTTTATCCAATATTTGTTTCATTGTTGATGAAGCTCAAAACCTGACTCCGCACGAAGTGAAAACCATTATTACCCGCGCAGGAGAAAACACCAAGATTATTTTCACAGGTGATATTCACCAGATAGATACACCGTACTTAGATTCTCAGAGTAACGGATTGTCTTACCTGATTGATCGGTTAAAGGATCACGAACTGTATGCACACATTACTCTTGAAAAAGGTGAGCGGAGTGAATTGGCGAATCTTGCCAACGAATTGCTATAAAACAAACGTGTCCTACATCTCAAAGATGTAGGACACGTTCAAGTATCTAGAATCTAGTCAGTATTATTTTCCAAGTGCTTTCAACATGGTTTCTCCAATCAAAGCAGGAGACTCAACCACATGAATGCCACACTCACGCATAATTTTCATTTTTGCTTCCGCTGTATCATCAGCACCACCAATGATTGCACCTGCATGCCCCATTCTTCTTCCGGGAGGTGCTGTTTGACCTGCTATAAACCCAACAACGGGCTTCTTATTTCCATTCTCTTTAATCCAACGGGCAGCAACTGGCTCGTAGTTTCCACCAATCTCACCAATCATTACAATGGCTTCTGTTTCCGGATCGTTCATTAATAATTCAACAGCATCTTTCGTAGGTGTACCAATAATCGGGTCTCCCCCAATTCCTATAGCAGTGGAGATTCCAAGTCCAGCCTTCACAATCTGATCTGCTGCTTCGTATGTTAATGTTCCTGATTTGGAGACGATTCCAATTTTTCCCTTCTTAAAAACGAAGCCCGGCATAATACCCACTTTGGCTTCACCCGGTGTAATAACACCCGGACAATTTGGTCCAACCAGAGTAGCTCCTCTTTCCTTCACATATTTTTTAGCAATCATCATATCCTTTACAGGAATGCCTTCAGTAATTGCTACGATGACTTTTATGCCACCTTCGGCAGCCTCCATAATAGAGTCTGCGGCAAAAGCCGGGGGAACAAATATGATGGATACATCTGCACCTGTCTTCTCAACCGCTTCTTTAACAGTATTAAATACAGGGCGACCTAAATGAACCTGACCTCCTTTAGCAGGGGTAACACCACCCACCACATTGGTTCCGTATTCAATCATTTGACCGGCATGGAAGGTACCTTCCGTGCCTGTGAATCCCTGAACAATGACACGTGAATCTTTATTGACTAAAACACTCATAAGAAAAAAGGTTAGCTCACAAAATTAGGATAATATAATTGTTGGCCAAATCAGTTGTTGTGGCCTTAAAATAAAAAACCCCACTTTATAGCGGGGTTCTTATTACTAAAGTTAAGTGCCTTTATGGCTTAATCACCTTGAGTTTATTTCTTAGCAAGAATTCATCGTAGTAATCCTGATAGGTTGGATTATCAGGAGCTAATTTTATTGCCTGCTCATAAGCAGTTATAGCATCAATTAGCAACTTGTTCTGTTCATAGAATGAAGCAAGTACCACCTTATTCAAGGCAGTCTCCTCATTCAACTCCTTCATAATATCCGTGTAGCTCGCATTTACTTTTTCACGCTCACCAGGAGAAAGTTTTTTAATCAGATATCTCTCATCAGATTTTGTTCCAGTTGTTTTTGATTGAATCTCTACAAGAATAGCTGTTTCTCCAGCAAACTTAGGATCGTTCAAATCTACCGAAACTTTGTTCTCAGGTGTTTCAACTTTCAACAACACATCATCGAACATGTTAAGGAATGAAACTGTGTAAGGACCCTTCTCAGTATTATCCCAATTCACATAAACAATATTGCTAAATACGCTTGCATATTGATTATTAGGAAGGAATACTTTAATTCCAAGGCCTCTATGAACAGCCCCCGTAGCACTCAATCTGTTTTTCTTTGCTTCTGCAGAATTACTACTCAAAATGAAGTCCGTGTATTTATTCAACACACTTGAACCTCCACTCATCTGAGCAGCTAGATCTGCTACTTTATACGTATTTGCTTTCTTTACCTCTAATGGCTTTCCAGAAGAATGAACTAACCCAATGGATGCGTTTTCAGTTATTCTTAGTTCATCACCCATCTTAAGACTTGCGCCTGTTTTAACCGGCTGCCAGCCATCACCTGATTTAATTTCATTTGCTCCTTTATTTGCCAGCACCCGAAAAGTATAATCCTGCGCATACGCAAAGGAAGTTGCAACGAGAAAGCCAACTAGTACTAAAAATCTACTTTTTTTCATGGTTTTTAAAGTTTTGCAATTCGAAATTACTAAAAAATCGTGCCAATTTCGACTCATTCGTTTAATACTTCATTTGGGGTTTTGGTAAGCCAAGCCCGTATTTGATTTTCAAATCCTTTATAAATATCGTAAGCAGGGCCCACTAAAGCCGATGCTGCTAATGACAAACTTAGATCCCAGCTAACGGAAGATTTCTGAAAGGCAAAAACAATAATACTTGAGATTAAAATAATTTGAATAACCTGAATGGTAACTGATAATGTATCGAACCACATAGGCAACTTGTGATCAATTACAATGAATAGAATAACCGTTAAGAAACAGACAATAATGGCAATGGCTATTTGCAGCCATTCAGCCATTTCATCTACATAATCCTCATTTAGAATCATTGCCACAATATTAGCATGCACTACCACTCCAAACATATCTGGGTTTGCCCGTCCTGCCACTTTCTTATTTAGTGGTGTAAAATATTTGTCGCTCCATGAAACATCACCGAAGTACGAACCCAAGAACCCAACAATAACTATGCTATTCGTAAACAAATCCGGAAAAAATTCTCCATTCATAAGCTGATCTGCATCTATTGCATAAAACATAAGTGGATACCGGGTACTGGCCGTCTCTTTTTGTCTTAAGGATTTAAGTCTGATGTCCTGAATTTCAACATTACCTCGATAATTAATTATTTCCTCTTCTTTATTCCTTGCCAGAAATCGTTTGGTCTTTGTTGAATCATAGAGCATACACATTTGAACAGCAAAGGCATATCTATCCACTTCATCAACAGTATACTTCGGAATAAATGATCGGCACTGCTTCACATCATCTTGAAAAACAGCTGGTGGATCTGTTACTAAATTAGCAAATCCATGTTTTGCATACATACTAAAAGTAAGATCCGAATACTCTATCGAATCATAATAATCAATTAGATCATCATCAAAACTAGTTTTAGTTTTTTGAAGGAGCTTGGAAACTAACACCACATTTCCAGCCTCTTTAATAACATTAGCGAGCATTAAATTGCCAAGTGTATCCAATAACTGAGGGCAGTTAACTGAATCCCTATAAGCGCCTTCGCAATTAAAATAACTATCAATCCCTATTACCTTAGGTTTAAATTGGTTAATAATAGCTATCTGCTGCGCAACTTCTCTTCGGCTCAAATCACCAAGATTTACTATTACAATGCGCTGATCGACCAATGGGTCTGGTCGGAGTTCGGAGAACACTATATCAGTCAATTTAAATTCCTTAAATGCTTGAGACATACCATCAAAAGCACTTATGCCTTTAAAATCCATAATCTTGTCAACCCCCCACATCATAACGAACACAAAAGTGGTAATAGCAAGACCTTGTAGCGAGAGTTTCTTCATAGGTGCGTTAAGTTCACAATAAATTTAGAAATTTAGGTCATCAATCAATAAACTCTTGAGGAAGATCTACCCAAAACGTCCAGATTTATTAACATTCAAGAGTGAAATCTCGAAAGGGAATCACATAATGTTAGCACAGGCGATTACATTAGCTGAGAGCGTATTGCCAGATGATATACGCTTAGCCAATCAATTGATTGAAACGCTACTTCCCCTTACGGGAAATTCGGTTCGTATTGGAATTACGGGTGTACCTGGTGTTGGAAAGAGCACGTTCATTGAAACGTTTGGCAAACATCTTACTTCCTTGTCAAAAAAGATTGCTGTGCTAGCAGTAGATCCTTCCAGCACAAAAACAAAAGGAAGCATTCTGGGTGATAAAACCCGCATGGAAGAATTATCAAAAGATGCATTTGCTTTTATTCGACCGACCGCAACACGTTCTGCTTTGGGCGGTGTGGCCGATCGCACCCGCGAGGCCATCTTGTTATGTGAAGCCGCAGGCTTTGAAATCATTATTATTGAAACGGTTGGTGTTGGTCAATCTGAAACTACGGTGCGCAATCTTGTTGATTTCTTTTTGCTGCTAATGCTTGCCGGAGCGGGAGACGAACTGCAGGGAATAAAAAAAGGAATTATGGAAATGGCCGATGGCATTGTGATCACCAAAGCCGATGGCGACAACACAAAGAAAGCCAATCAGGCTAAGGCCGATTTCGAATACGCACTTCATTTGTTTACTGAATCAGACTCGGGTTGGAAGCCAAACGTGATCACCTCTTCAGCCCTCGAGAAAAAAGGAATTTCAGAAACCTGGACTTTAATTGAACAGTATGTTGTCTTCACAAAAACCAACGGTTATTTTGAAAAGAATAGAACTCAACAAAATTTAGTGTGGTTTCGTGAATACATGCAGCAACTGCTGCTGCAAAAGCTTAATCAAAACACTGAACTAAATAGTAAGATCAATGCTTTCGAGAAGGATATCATCAATAAAAAGATTTTGCCATCCCATGCGGCTCAACAAATCATTCAGGATTTTTTGAATCATTGATTTTCTTGTCGATTCCATACGGACAATGGCGACAGGTATTCTGGCAACAGTACCCTCGCTTTAAATGATAGGTGGAAGTGAATACCATCAAACCATCTTCCAGGTAGTAATCAATACCTTCTTTCAACACCTCACCCCTGCCTGCCCGAACGGTACGGCAGGCAGGCCCCGCCCCCCTCTCCGGAGGAGAGGAAGTGACTTCATGACTATCTTTATTGCTTTTCATTAAAATTCGAATCTATAACCGGATGTTTATTCCTCCATTGACATTTATGCCCATCGTGCTATATCCATACACTTCCTGATAATCCTGATCAAGCAAATTTCTAATATCAACAAAGAACGATACTTTTTGAGTCTTTAGTTTGTAATCCGCATGAAAATCAAGCAATGCATAAGCAGAAAGCATAGCAGATTGATTTGTAAATGTATTCAGATCAAAATACAAATCGTCACGCTGACCAAACGTTTTTAGATTAAGGTTCATAAACAATTGATTTGAAAACTGGTAGCCCACATTAACTCCAACCGTATTTTTTGGTCTGCGAATTAAGTTGTTGAACACTGTGTCCTTACTATTTGTATTTGCTTTAGTTGTTACCTCGCCTGTAACAAAAGCATAGAATGCAGAAATCTTTAGTCTGGATGTTACTTGTAAGGATGATTCCAATTCTATTCCCTTGTCATCTTGTTGATCCAAATTAATATTAGTGGGGTACGCATAAATAATTACATCTTTCACTGATCGAGAAAAGACAACAGCCCGCCATTCCAATTTTCTTATCAATGGCAATTCCTTGAACTCCGCTTTCCCAACTTTGGCTTCGTTCAGGTTTTAAATCCGGGTTAGCTCCATACTGTCCATAGAGCTGATACAATGAGGGCGACTTAAACCCAGTGGACACATTTAGAAATAACTTTAGTCCATTCTCAAATCGATAAGAGGGATTGATGCTGTAGGTAAGTGCTTCCCCAAATTTTGTATGATTCGTATATCGACCACCCACTTCAGTTGAGAAATTTCCAAAATGACCAAACACAGAAACATAAGGACTGGTAAGAACAACGGAAGGATTTTTTTCAACTGATGTTGTATCCAACATTTTCAAATCTTGCCGGGTGATTCCCGCAAGGAGTTGAATTTGCTTGCTCAACTCATAATTCATAAAAATTTCGGTGTGATTAAATTTACCGGTGTATTCACTTTTGCCATACGTGCCATCAAAACTGCGATCGGTTTGATCATACGAATATTGTGCGTGAACAGATCCTTTCGTTAACGCATAGTTTACATGAACACCTGTGTTTAAAAGTGCTCCTGCATATTCATTCAACACATCATCCGTAAATGCACCACCATCGTATTTTCCTTCAAACTGATTGTAACGAATAAAGGGTTTAAGTGAAAGTTTTGAATTGAGATTGAAGCCAAGATTTGCCTGAAAAGAATTCTGAGCAGCACCATCTTTATCAAAGCCCGAATTATTTACATCTTTAGCTTCGCTAATCCCATCGGTGCTTAGTCGGGAATAACCCATTGTATAATCGAACATCTTGGTGCTCCCACGCACACCCACATTCCCACGAAAGGTATTATAACTTCCATAGCCCAACGTACCAAGAAAATCTGCTGGCTTTATCGCCTCCACTTTTCGTTATGATATTAATTACACCGGCAATCGCATCACTCCCGTACAACGTAGACTGACTTCCTTTCAGGATTTCAATGCGCGCCACCTGATCGAGTGAAATCAATCGAAGATCATAAGCGCCACCGGAAACTCCGGAAGGATCATTGAGCGGAACACCATCTAATAAAATAATGGTGTAATCATTCTTTGCACCTTGCAAATAAACCGACTTGTCTTTGCCCGGATTGCTGTTGGCTCCGTTCACAACAAGGCCAACTTGTTCGTTGAGTAATTGCGTGATGTCTCTGCCTGCACTACGCCTGATCTGATCTTCGTCAATAACCGTTAACACTTTACCTGTTTCACTTAAGTTCTTTGGAAACTTAGTGGCCGTAATTACAACTTCATTGAGTTGCCGAATAGAATCTTGCTGGGCGTTAGTTAGGTTTGGTGCCAGCCACCAAAGGACAATTAGAGTGATTGCCCAGACTTTTCTCTCTTTTTTCATTTTTGAAAAAGTTTAAAGGTTTGAAAAAAGAGTAAAAGGCTGAAAATGAAACG
>CAWBCB010000026.1:0-24577 GCA_963787095.1 uncultured Cytophagales bacterium
GAGACTGTGGATGTAACCAACGACTCATGGGGGTATGCCTGGTATGATGAAAACTGGAAAAGTTCCAAGAGAATTTTGAAGTCGGTGATTTCAACAGTAGCCCGAGGCGGTACATACATGCTCAATGTTGGGCCTAAGCCAGACGGCACTATTCCTGACGAAGCACAAAGTGCCCTTAGAGGGGCTGGAGAATGGATCAAAAAATATCCTCAAACAATTTATGGAGCAAATCCTTCACCATGGGGTCGTGAACTCCCCTGGGGCGATGTTACTGTCAAGGATGGAAAGCTGAGTCTTGCTATTTATGATTGGCCGTTGGATGGAACAATTGTACTGCCGGGATTGAAGAACAACATAAAGTCTGCCAATCTATTAGTAGCCGGGAAACCCCAGTTACTTAAAACCACAAAAAATGGGAACTGGGCATCCATCGAGTTACCGGTGAGACGACCTGAAAAACTTATTTCCGTTGTGGAAGTGATTGTAGATGGTCAATTATCAATAGATAAATCCCTGAGCCTTTACCCGACTTATTCGACTATACTTTCTGTAGCATTTGCCAAAGCAGATGGATGCAAAATTCAGGAAAAAAAATGGATGGAGAAATTTGGTGAGTGGAAGCACATCTCTCAAGCACAAGACTGGACTGCCACCAGCAAGGTTTCCTGGGAAGTTGAAGTTATGGAACCTGGATACTATCAGGTTGATCTGAACTATGCAGGTAATGGGCGATTAGTGTGGAGAGTAGAAAATGAGGAGGGTGATAAGTTACAAAATGAGCAGAATTCATCAGCCGTGTATAGCTATTTTGAAATGGGGTTACTAAAATTCGAAAAAGCAGGTAAGCACACAGTTTCGGTTACGATCGTAGATGGTGAAAAAGAAAGTGCCAGTCTTAAAGAAATCAAGTTTATTCCGTTAATGAGCCTTGAATGATGAATAGCAAAATGATAACTAAGGAGATGAATTGGTTTTGGAAATCAACAAACGGAGTTTCCATCTTATATATTTTAGCGAGTTCATTTCTGTTTTCTTGTCAATCCAATAAAGAAACAAAATCAGAAGTACGACAAGCGGCCGATCAACCTAATATCATTTTCATCTTTGGCGATGATTGGGGCTATGGAGATTTGGGTTGCTATGGAGCCACCGAAGTGGCAACTCCTAACATCGATAAACTTGCTGAACAAGGTACTCGATACACACAATTTCATGTGACGAGCGGAGTATGTTCACCAAGCCGAACTTCTGTTATTACCGGGCACTTCCCGGCAAGACATCGAGTGCATGGCCACTTTGCAGGCAATGAACCCAATGCAAAAAGGAATATGCCCAATTGGCTGGATGAAAACTTGCCTGTCTATATGCCACGATTAATGCGGGAAGCAGGTTACACCACAGCTCATTTTGGAAAGTGGCACTTGGGTGGAGGCGGACTGCCTCACGGTGATTTGTCGGCACCTGAACCAAAAGTGTATGGCTATGATGAGACGCGTGTCTGGAATGGCAACGGTCCTACCTGGAAAGGAGATCAGCTATTTCCAACCACTCGCTACATGGACGATGATAGCACCTGGGTGCATAGTTCAAGTAGGATCGTAGTGGATGTGACTATTGATTTTTTGAAGAGAAATAAAGATCAGGGTGCACCGATGTTTGTCAACCTTTGGCTGAAGGATCCTCATACTCCACTTTGGCCTACCGATGAACAAAAAGCACCTTACAAAAGCATGGATCCTGATAAAGAAATTTATTATGGAGTTTTAACAGATGCTGATAAGCATATTGGTCGCCTGATGCAGGCACTGAAGGAAATAGGATTGGATGAAAACACACTTGTTATTTTCAGTAGTGACAATGGACCTGCCGGATATGGTCCATCCAAAACAGCGGGTTCTACAGCCGGATTGAAAGGTCGTAAAACAGAAATCTTTGAAGGCGGGGTAAATGTTCCATTCATCGTAAGATGGCCCGGAAAAGTTGATGCAGGTAAAGTGGACAGCACAAGTGTACTTTCTACTGTAGATCTCTTACCCACTTTTGCAGAACTGGCGCACGTGAAACTTCCATCAGATTATAAACCAGATGGTGAGAGTATTGCAAAGATTTTTGAAAATGAATCCTTCACAAGAACAAAGCCGCTTTTTTGGGAATGGCGTTTCTCTGCTGCCAATAGTCCTAATGGCTGGGCGTCAGCCGCTGTTCGCTATAGAGATTGGAAACTGGTTGCTGATGAGAGCAGAGGAAGAGTAGAACTTTATAATATCAAGGATGATCACTTTGAGTTGAAAAATCTTGCAGAATCAAATCAAAGTAAAGTGAAGGAGTTGCTGACCATGTGGGACAGTTGGAAGTTAGAATTGCCCCAGTAGATTCTTTAAAACAACTTTAATCAGAGTTACAGAGTGGCTGGATAATTTAATAAGGTCAGCTGTTCTGGCTCCGACAATTTTTCTAAATAAGATAAATAGATCTAATCCTTAACTAGTAATGAAATTAATTGGGACCATACTATTTTTCGTTCTGCTTCTGGTTTGTGTTAGCTGCCTTCCGTTTCAGAATAATGAAATTCAACTATATGTTTCTACAGGGGGTAATGATAATGCCATAGGTACAAAAGAATTTCCACTAAGAACCATTGAAAAAGCGAGAGATTTGGCTTCAACCTACAAAGGGAAAAATTCCGTTGAGGTGATTTTCGAGGATGGTACTTATTACCTAACCAATGAGATAATTTTCAAAGCGGAGCACTCGGGCACGAAGGAACATCCGATTACTTATCGCGCTGAAAATTCAGGTAAAGCGATTGTCAGTGGTGGTACGTTACTTGACTTGGATTGGAGTCCCTATCAAAATGGTATTTACAAAGCAACGGTACCACACCACATCAACCATATTGATCAACTTTATATCAATGGAACGAATCAGCGTATGGCTCGGTATCCTAATGCAATCAAAGGGAAAAACGTATTTGATACCTGGGATCTCGTTCACACGCAAGAACCTGATCTGGCAAACGATCCGCTAGATCCCAAACGAACGGTTTCATGGGCTGATCCCAAAGGTGCATACGTGCATGCTATGCATGAAGCACTTTGGGGAGATATGCATTGGCTTGTAAAAGGAAGAAACGATGATGGAACATTATTGCTTGAAGGTGGATGGCAAAACAATCGACCGTCTCCCATGCATCCTCGCTATCGGTTTGTTGAAAATGTATTCGAAGAATTAGATGCTCCGCAAGAATGGTATTTCGATAAGGTAAAGAATACTCTCTATTATTTTCCAGAAGCTGGAACTGTTCTTTCTAACGCTAAAATAGAAGTAGTGCGATTGCAACGGCTTCTTGTTTTTGATGGGACAAAAGAAGCGCCAGTTCAGTTTATACAATTTGCAGGATTAGTCTTCCGCCATGCAGCACGTAGTTTCATGGAAAATAAAGAGCCTCTGTTACGAAGTGATTGGACTACGTTCAGAGGAGCAGCCATTCAATTCAACGGTGGACAAGATTGTACCATTACGGATTGTGAATTTGATCAACTCGGTGGTAACAGTATTTTCATTAACAATTATAACCGAAGGATTGTAATCAAAAGTTGCTACATCCATCATTCCGGAGCTAACGGTATTGCCTTTGTTGGTGATCCCGCTATGGTTAGGAATCCGCTCTTTCGATATGGATCACAAGACTATGAATCATTAGACAAAACTCCTGGACCAAAAGGAGACAACTTTCCTCAGGACTGTAGAGTCGAGGATTGCCTCATTACAATGACAGGTCGTTTTGAAAAGCAAACTGCTCCAATTCAAATCTCTATGTCTTCTAGAATTACAGTAAGTCATTGCTCTATTTATGATGTGCCACGCGCAGGCATCAACATCAGTGAAGGAACTTTTGGCGGGCACATCATTGAATTTTGTGATGTGTTCAATACCGTTCTTGAAACAGGTGATCATGGTAGTTTTAATTCATGGGGCAGGGATCGCTTTTGGACACCTGATATAGGAGCAACTGCAGCGCAAGTAGCCAAAGATGTCAACTTACCTTTTTTGGATATGCTTGAACCAAACATTATCCGAAACAGCCGTTGGCGTTGTGATCATGGATGGGATATTGATCTCGATGATGGCTCATCGTTTTACCGCATCTATAACAATCTTCTTCTAAATGGAGGATTGAAAATGCGTGAGGGATATAATCGTATAGCCTACAATAATATCATACTCAACAACAGCCTGCATCCACATGTTTGGTATCCAATGAGTGGAGATGTGTTTAAAAGCAATATTGTTTCTGCTGAATACAAACCAGCAATAATGAATCGAGGTATACCGACTGATGGAAAATGGGGTGCACAGTTGGACTCTAATCTTTTCATTACGGAGGAAGCGGATAGAATTAAATTCTTAAAAAATCAGGCAGACATTAATTCATTGGTAGGCGAAGCATTTTTTGTCGATGCTAAAAATGGAGACTTTACGGTAGGTACTGCTTCGCTGGCTATCCAATTGGGATTCAAAAATTTTCCTATGAACCAATTTGGTGTTACCTCAGAAAAGTTGAGAAAGATAGCGCGACAACCTGAAATTCCGATTGTGCAGGCTTCAACCAAAAACTCAGTGAACACTACCTATGAATGGTATATGTGTACCGTTAAAAATGTAGAAACTATGGAAGAACGTTCAGCAGCGGGAATCTCTTCTGCTAGCGGTGTACTGATAGTTAGTGTTCCACAGTATTCAAATCCTGGTAGAGCTGGATTGCAAGCAGGTGATGTGATTGTTTCTTTCATGGGTACACCCATCAAAGATTTTGAACAGCTCCAATCTATTATCAAAAGGAATAGTGATAAAAAAGAACTGACTTTTGAAGTGATTCATAATCAGGAGAAAATTGAATTATCGATTGAGTTATAACTTATATGAATCCGATGAAACAGGGTTTGTAAATAATTAGTAATAAAAATGAAGTACATAATTCTTATAACAGTTATATGGAGATGTTCGACTGTTTGTCCGGCCCAGGTGACATTTCCATCAACTGGTTTGTCCTCTTCACAAAAACTTTTCAATGTAAAAGATTTTGGTGCTGTAGGTGATAGCCTCACCAAGGATACCAAAGCGATTCAAGCTGCAATAAATTCCTGCTCCGCCAAGGGTGGCACTGTTTGGGTGCCAGCCGGTAATTATATAATAGGAACTATTCAATTGAAGAGCAACGTCACCCTTTCTCTGGATTATGGAGCTTCATTGCTTGGTAGTAAGGACATGGCCGACTATGATCAAACCTTGCCACCCACAAGAGAGGGAAATTCAGAGTGTTTGATTTTTGCAAAAGATGCAACAAACATTGCCATAGAGGGACTTGGAATCATTGATGGGCGTGGCGATCACATCGCATTTAACAGAGGGACTTCACCACCATGGAACTCGCGACCCCGATTGATTCGATTCGAGAATTGTAATCAATTGAAATTTTCAGGAGTAACCTTTAAAAGACCTGCCTTCTGGGGAATCCACCTTGTAGATTGTAGCAATATCCATTTTAATTCAGTCACCATTCGGTTCAGGGATAATAACTACAATAATGATGGTCTCGATCTTGACGGATGCAAGAATGTAGTTATTGAAAACTGTGATATTGCCACTGGTGATGATGGCATTTGTCTGAAAAGCTCCCTTCATCCGTGTGAAAACATTGTTGTACGCAATTGCAGGGTGACGAGCAACACTGCCGCGCTCAAGTTTGGAACATCATCAAGTGGTGGATTTATTGGGGTGAGTGTTACCAATTGCTATTTCTATGACAGCCCCATGGGTGCAATCAAGCTCGAATTGGTAGACGGTGGCCGGTTAGAAAATGTAGATATCTCTCGCATTACAATGCACAATGTGGGGAACCCAATTTTTATACGACTGGGTAATAGAGGGAGTGACTTTACCAAAAAGTCATACAATCAATCTCATGGACTTATGGATGGTAAGGATGACGGAGTGCCCGTTGGAACATTAAAAAACATCCGGATCAACGATGTGATAGCGGAGGTAACTTTTGAACCTTATGATGAGCACGGAGGTGCACCTTACCAAAAGGAAGATTTGAAAAGGCAAAAATACGACCCGGTTAAGCAAGCCATCAAAGAAAAGTCTTGGGCGGGTCCGATCATGATCACAGGAATACCCGGGCACTATGTGGAGGATGTCACCTTAGAGAATATTGAAATTTCATACCCGGGAGGAGGCACCAAAGAAGACGCGAAGATCGTAGTGGCCGAGGACGAAAAGCGATATCCAGAGCAGTATTTCTTCGGAGTATTACCGGCATGGGGAGCTTACATCCGACATGCAAAAAATATAACTTTTAAGAATGTTAAAATGACTACGCGTAATCCAGACATGCGTAAAGAAATTATATTGGACGATGTAGTGGGTTTTGCGAATGAATAAATGGTTTATCAAACTCTTGATTATTGTCGGCATTCACTGGAAGACCCTAAACCTATAGTGGACTTTGTCATAAGAAATATTAAACAAAAAAAATGAAAGGAATTGTAAAAATAGTTTTGGGCGCACTTTCAGTTGGTATTCTTGCCTCATTTTTAGGAACACATAGTAATATAAATATCTCAGAGGTTCCAAATCAAAAACCCAACATCATCATTATCTACACTGATGATCAGGGATACGGAGATGTTGGAGCGCTGAACCCAAATGCAAAATTCCGAACGCCTAACATTGATAAAATTGCAAAGCAAGGACTGATTTTCACAGACGGACATAGTAGCGATGCAGTATGCACGCCATCACGATATTCAATCCTTACAGGAAGGTATAGTTGGAGAACGTCACTGAAATCGGGAGTTCTCAACGCTGACGGCCCTTGTCTTATTGAAGATAAACGTATGACGATTGCATCTCTGCTTCAGGAAAATGGCTACAACACTGCTATGATAGGGAAGTGGCATTTGCAAATGGAGTTTGCTGGAACGCTTGGTAAAGATAGAGACTGGTCGCTGCCTTTTAAAGGTGGCCCCACCGATCATGGATTCGATTATTTTTTCGGCATACCTGCCTCCATGAACTATGGAATTTTAACCTATTTGGAAAATGATAAAGTGCTGAACCCTCCCGTATTGTGGACAAAGAAAAAGTCTGTTACAGATCCTCGTTCTTTTCGTAACAATGTGAACCCACCAGATTATAGAATGACACCACCGTATGAAAATGAGCGTGGAGAAGGCAATGGGTGGGTGGAGGTGGCTCCATCATTTAACGATGAACTCGTGCTCGAAACATTAGCTTCAAAAGCGGTTGATTATATTGATAAGTCAGCAAATAAGTCTAAGCCGTTCTTTCTTTATTTACCACTCACAAGTCCTCACTTGCCACATTGTACTCATCCTGATTTTAAAGGACAAAGTGATTGTGGAAATTATGGTGACTTCATGGAGGAAACTGATTATCGCGTGGGACAGATTTTAGATGCGCTTGATGAAAATAAAATTACCAACAATACGCTTATTATTTTCACTTCAGACAATGGAGCCGAAACCAATTACACCTACCATCAAACAACTTACAATCACTACAGCAATCTGAATTTTAAAGGAGGCAAACGCGACATATATGAAGGTGGCCATCGTGTTCCTTTTCTTATGCACTGGCCTGCTAAAATTAAATCAGGACGCAAGGTTGATATCCCTGTTTGTCAAACAGATTATCTCGCAACGATCGCGGACATTGTAGGAGCAAAACTTCCAGAGAATGCAGGTGAAGACAGCTATAGCCTTTTGCCAATGATGATAGGAGGGAAATCTAATTCATGGAAAAGAGGTGCTGTTATTAATCATTCGTTTAATGGTGACTTTGCCATCAGAGAGGGAAAATGGAAACTCAATATGTCGCGCGGATCGGGTGGCTCACTTGAACCTGTTACAATAGAAGTCAAGCCCGGTGAACCACTTTATGAACTTTATAATTTAGAAGAAGATCAAGGAGAGACCAATAACCTCTACGCTAAGCACCCAGAAATAGTAGTACAGCTTACGAACAAGATCACAAAGATTATTGCCAATGGGCGATCTACTTCAGGTGCGCCACAAGCAATGGTTAAGGAGAACTGGCCGCAGCTTACCTGGATGAAAATAAAATAATCTATTGGGTAGTAGTAAAGTAATTAACTGGAAACTGGATGAAGAAGGGATGTGCGTTGAATTAACAAACTTGCCTAAAAATACACTCGGTTTGGTTGTTGAAGTAAGAATGAAAGCAATTAAGTATTTAAAATAAACGAGGTTATGAGATCAATAGAAAAAGGGATTCAACTACTTACATTACTATCAATCTTTCTCAATCTTGTAGGCTGTGGTGATTCACAGAAGCAGGAGCAAAAGCCCAACATTGTCTTTATTCTCGCTGATGATTTGGGGTACGGTGATGTTTCCTCATTTAATGAGCAATCGAAAATCCAAACAGTCAATATCGATCGACTTGCTTCCGAAGGAATGAAGTTTACTGATGCACATACCAGCAGTGCAGTATGTTCACCTACCCGATATGGCATCCTAACCGGCCGATACAACTGGCGTTCGACCCTTAAAAAAAATGTGCTTTACGGTTTTGATAAGGCACTAATATCCGAGGACAGAAAAACAATAGGAAAATTTTTGCAAGAGAACGGCTATGCAACTGCAGGAATTGGAAAATGGCATTTAGGTTGGGACTGGGCAAATGTTGAAGCGGGAGACTCGCTGGTTGACTTTTCTCAAAAGGTAAAAAATGGACCCACTACAAGAGGATTTGATTATTGGTATGGGTTCAATGGATCATTGGATATGGCACCTTATGTCTGGTTAGAAAATGATCAACCAACCATGGTGCCTAATAAATTCACAAAAAACACTGGCCAAAAGATGTGGCGCAATGGACTTACGTCCGATGATTTTGATCATGAGCGAGTGTTGCCTGACGTGACCCAAAAAACAATAAAGTTCATTAATGAAAACGCAAAGGGAGATAAACCATTTTTCGCGTATATGCCTTTACCCGCTCCACACACTCCTATATTACCTACAGCTGAATTTCAAGGCAAGAGTGGTTTGGAAAACCCGTATGGTGATTTTGTGCTGATGGTAGACTGGGTAGTTGGAGAAGTAATGAAGACATTAGAAGAACAAGGCATTGCAGAAAACACCATAGTCATTTTTACAAGTGATAATGGATGTTCCAATCAAGCTAATTTTCCTCAACTCGCCACGAAAGGACACAATCCAAGTTATGTTTTCCGTGGACATAAAGCAGATATCTTTGAAGGCGGTCACCGGGTTCCATACATTGTTCGCTGGCCTTCCAAAGTACAATCAGGATCATCAACCCAATTGATTTGTACTACTGATCTTTTTGCCACTGTTGCAGATATTCTGAACGTAAAAGTAGAAGATAACTTTGCAGAAGACAGCTATAGTTTCTTAGGTGCTCTTGGCTTAGCATCAACACAACCAAAGCGGGAAAGTATTGTTCATCATTCCATTGATGGTTCATTTGCGTATCGCAAAGGAGAATATAAAGCAATCTTTTGTGCGGGATCAGGAGGATGGACCTTCCCCACACCTAATGACCCAGCCATTAAAAGTTTACCACCTTTTCAACTTTATAACCTGGCCGAAGATATTGGTGAGGAAAATAACTTGCAGGCTACGCAGTCAGATTTGCTTGAACAATATCGTCAGGAATTGGCAAAGATTGTTTCTGACGGAAGAAGTACAAAAGGAGCTCCTCAGAAAAATGATGGCCCTGAAACATGGCCTCAGTTGAGTTGGATGAAAGTGGAAGCTAAATATGTGGAGTAAATAGAGACCTTCTTTTATAGATGCAAATCAAAACTGCACTAACTATAAAAAGGTAAACTTATCAAATGAAAGATTTATAAAAACATATAACTAATACTTCTCAAAATGAAGAATCTACTTTTTGTATTTTTTGTAGTCAGCATGGTAATCTCATCCTGTTCAAAGAAGCCTTCAGAAAGCACAGCAGGGGAGATGTCTGTTACCAAGCCCAATGTAATTATAGTCATCACCGATGATCAGGGTTATGGCGATCTTGGCCATACTGGTAATCCGATTATCAAAACACCTGCATTGGATAAGTTTGCGAAAGAAGCAGTTAGCCTTACAAATTATCATGTGGGTACTACGTGCGCACCTAGTCGTGCCGGATTACTTACGGGAAGAAACTGCAACAGGAATGGTGTGTGGCATACTATCATGGGTGCTTCAATATTAAATAGAGAAGAAACTACACTCGCTGATGTGTTCCATCAAAATGGGTATAAGACAGCCATGTTTGGTAAATGGCATTTGGGTGACAATCACCCTTCTCTCCCAAATGATAGAGGGTTCGATGAGGCCTTTTACCATGGTGGTGGTGGTGTAGGTCAAACCCCTGACTATTGGAACAATGATTACTTTGATGACAGTTACTTTAGAAATGGAACGCCAGAAAAAAAATCGGGCTATTGCACGGATATTTGGTTTGATGAAGCTATGAAGTTTATTGAAGCGAAAAAGGATGAATCATTCTTTTGTTACCTCAGTCTTAATGCACCTCATGGCCCCTACAATGTGCCGAAAGAATATTATGATCGGTATAAGGATGAAGAAGATCTGCTTGAAGTCCAAAAAAGATTTTACGGCATGATTACTAATGTTGATGACAATTTTTCTAAGCTCACAAAAAAATTGGAAGCACTTGGCATCGCTAAAAACACAATTCTAATTTTTACTACCGATAACGGTACTGCTTCAGGTTACAAAGTTGATAAGGATACTCAAAAAATATTTGGATACAATGCAGGAATGCGGGGTACCAAAGGCAGTGAATATGATGGCGGCCACCGCGTGCCGTTCATCATCCGATGGCCTAATAAAATAGAAGGCGGAAAGTCACTTTCAGCCCTTACCGCACATGTTGATATGATGCCCACTCTTACCGCGTTAGTGGGGATTGATTTTAAATCAACAAAACCAATGGATGGGACTGACATCAGTGACTATCTCCTTGGAAAAAGTCAACTCAAAGATCGATTCTTGGTTACGGATACACAACGCGTGCCTTGGCCAATAAAGGGAAAACAAAGCTGCGTGATGAGTGGAAATTGGCGATTAATAAATGGGAAAGAACTTTACAATGTTGAACAAGATGCCGGGCAACAAAATGATTTAGCCAGTCAGCATCCGGATCGCGTTAGTGAAATGAATGCATTTTATGAAAGTTGGTGGACAGACGTTGCCAAAGAGACCAAATATTCAGTTATCGACTTAGGAGTGGATTCGGTTGACGTACTTACCTGTCATGATGCGCACACTATCGATTACTACCCGCCATGGAACCAGCAAATGATTCGTGCAGGAGAACCGATGAAGCCAGCTCCGTTTTCGGTCAATTTTGTGGAGGCAGGAGAGTACAGGTTTTCATTGAGAAGATGGCCATCAGAAAGCGGACTGGCTTTAGCAGCAACAACGAATAACGGAACATCAGCGACTTCCTTCACAGAAGCAACTGTAAACGGCAAGTCGATGAAATTTTCCAAAGCCCATCTAAAAATAGCAGATCAGCACATGGAAGTAGCAGTAGATAGCCAAACACGAGCAGCTGTTATGAAGATGCAAGTACCCAAGGGCGAGACTGAACTCACCGCCTATTTTGATATGGTAGATGGTGTGCAGTGCAATGCGTTTTACATTTATGTGGAGAGGTTGAAGTAACCAAAGTCAACACCAACTATCAGGGCCTTATCATTGGTCGGTATTATGTTAAGTAACCCATGCGCGCTGGCCCGGCCCAAAAAGCGGGGTGGCGCGTAGGGTAGAGCGTGGAAGCATTTTTGGGCCTAGATTTTTTGTTTACTTTTTCATCAATGGAAAAAGTAAAAGCCCAGCGGCTTGAGCGTCAACGAATAATTACATGGACACAAATAGTTAAGAATCAGCTTATTTATCAAATAGATCTTTGAGCGTTGGATCAAGCATGTGTAATGCTGGCTTTGGCTGCGAGCCAGGAATGTGCGGCCTGCATTACTTATGCTTGGTGCGGCTGGTGTGCATTCATGCGCGTGGGCAAAAAACTTTCTTGCTCAATCTTTATCGTTTAAATAGACACTCAAGGACGAGGTGCGCTTGGCCCGGATGAGCGCGGCCTTGAGCGGCTATTTAATATAACGTCAAATTATATAACTGTGCGATGGCATGTGCGCAAACAATCCCGAACTTCAATACAGAACCGTAAACCCCCAGACCACGTATTGCAAAGGCCTGTGCGCATGGCATACGTGGGATGGTTAACATAATATCATTATAGAACTGTGCGTCAGGAACTTAGCAAGGAAAGAGTTATATAATGGCGTGCGTTATGTTAACATAGCTTAGGCATCCGGGTTTACCGAAATCTTCATAGAAAGTTTTTTAGCGTTGGCATTTCAGTACTCAATCTTTTCATTTACAACAAGGCTGGGGCAGCGACACTCTTTGGGCAGGCTTAGGGAGTGGGGGGGAATTGCGGCCTGGACAATGTGTGTTGCTGCTGGGATGGCGTATTATCAGTTTTCCAACAATCCGTGTCGCAATCATTGATCCTTATTGTGTTAAGATTAAAGCACCAAGTGCCATTTTTTCTATTTCTAGTTTCTCGCGAGAATATAATCTGCAAAATATTCTTTGCTATCCATTATTTTATCCATAAGTGCGAAATCAGTATTAGTAATTATTTTTTTAATGATATCATCATTATACTTTCTAGAAATTTCGGTACGAATTTTTTCGCCCTTGGCAAATTCAAATGTTTTTTCCATTGCCTTGATCTCTACTATTTGATGGGTGGTACTCACAATAAAACTTTTAGCGATGCCATCTTCCTCATTATATTCGGGTTGATGTTTAAACTGACTTAAGTCGAAATTTCCACACAATTCTTTATTGATTCTTTCTAAAAGATTAAGATTGAATTTTGCTGTAACGCCCTTTCTATCATCATAAGCAGGCAATACTAATTCCTTAGGTTTTATTAAATCGGTACCCAACAACAATTTATCTCCCGCTTGGAGATTAGCGCCTAAATCATAGATAAACTGAGCTGCCAACTCATCATTCATGTTGCCAATATTAGACCCCAGAAACAATAAAACTTTAGGTCGTTTGCTCTGTTTTAAAGAAGCCAGAATCTTAAAATAATCACCTTGTTGTGTTTGTACGGACACATTGGGTAATTCCGTGTTTAAAGTTTGTTTTAAAAACTTCAATGCATGTATAGAAATATCAATAGGGAAGTAGTCAAACCTAAAATTTTGTTCATCCAACAGTTGAAGCAACTCTTTGGTTTTTAAACCATCTCCGGCTCCTAATTCTATTAATTCAAAATAAGAGTTGCGATCTAGTTGAAGTGAATCTATTAGTTGTTGTGTTTTGTTTTGAAAAATATCCAACTCACAACGGGTTAGATAATACTCAGGAAGGTTCATTATTTCCACAAAAAGCGCATCTCCTTTTTTATCGTAAAAATATTTTGAGGGTAGCGTTTTTGGATTTGAATTGAGTCCCTTTTCAACATCAATTTTAAATGTTTCAGTCATGTTATTTAGCTAATCGAATACCAGTATATTGCCAGCGCTCCGTTGTGTTAAAAAAATTACGATAAGTGGTTCTGCTATGATTTTTGGAAGTGGCTGTAGAAGCTCCTCTTAGCACCATTTTGTTGCTCATGAACTTTCCATTGTATTCGCCTACAGCGCCATTTTCTTTTTTGAATTTGGGGTAGGGTAGGTAGGCACTGTTCGTCCACTCCCAGCGTTTGCCCCAATCCAACTGTTGCGCGGCAATTTC
Source organism: uncultured Cytophagales bacterium (assembly GCA_963787095.1). Lineage (GTDB taxonomy): Bacteria > Bacteroidota > Bacteroidia > Cytophagales > Cyclobacteriaceae > ELB16-189. Next base: position 13,875 of record CAWBCB010000026.1, read on the forward strand.
CCATTCAAACTCTGTTGGCAATCGCATTCCTTTCCATTCGGCAAAGGCACTCGCTTCATAAAAATTAATGTGGCACAGCGCTGCATCTTTATTGACTTGCAGTAATCCGGCAAGGGTATAATTATGCCATTCTCCATTTAACTTGTGCCAATATAGTGGCGAATTGATTTTGTGGGTATCTACCCATGACCAACCTTCATCTAACCAAAGATTAAAATCGGAATAACCACCAGCTACCATAAACTCAATAAATTCGCCATTGGTCACTAGATAATTATTAATCTCAAAATCATCGACATAAACTTTGTGAACGCCTAATTCATTATCGTAGCAAAAATCGTTTCCTTGATATCCTATTTCATAGTTGCCTGCACTTACTTTTATGCTATCTGAATTTGAATTCTTATCGTCAACCAGATTAAAATTCTTATTAAGAATGGGGAAAATAGGGTTGTGCCCGAGCATATATTTTACATCCGTAATTAATAATTCTTGATGTTGCTGCTCATGGTTTAACCCTAGAATAACCAAGGCTATGATCTCTTTATCAGAAACATCGTTGAGCAATTCTTCCATTTTTGTATCCACATAGGTCCGATATATATAAACTTCATCAGTGCTTGGGCGCGACATATTCCCTCTGTCGGCTTGTAAAATTCTATCACCTACATTGTTATAATAACTATTGAAAAGGAAGTTGAAATGCGGATTGAAAGGAGTGTAATTATTTAAATATGGAATCAAAATAAATGATTCAAAAAACCAAGTAGTATGCGCCAAATGCCATTTGGGTGGACTGGCAAATTGTACTACTTGTATGGAATAGTCTTCTACCTGCAGGTCGTTGCAAAAATCAATGGTTTGCTGTCTTATAGCATTATATTTTTCACCTATGTTCATTTTGAATTGATTAACAGTTAGTTATAACAACACTTGTATCCGATTGTGGGTTTCAAACTTATCAATAGTTTTTAAATCCTTTGATAATTTCCAAAGGTGATTTATGAGGTCTCCCTGTAACCTTTTCAAAATCGGATGGCACATCGTTCGCACCATTTTTAATCCCTTCATATATCCCAGCAATGACGGTTCCAATAAATTCTCCCAGTTCTTCCTTCCTTTCCTTTGCATAGTCTTCCACTGAAATAGAATTGAATCTGAGATTTGTTTGATATACCTGATTGATCAGTTCTGCTAGTCTGGCCTGCGATATAGGCTCGCCAACCAGATTATAAGTATGTCCATTATGCTTTTCACCTAATAGCATTTGCACATACGCATAACCCAATTCTTCCCTGCTGGTATAACCACATTTTCCATCGCCAGCGCAATTCCTGATCTCTCCCGCTTTAATGTAGTTGTCTAAATATTCAATATCCGGCTCGATGTAAATTCCGTTTCTGCCGATGACCCAATGAAGTCCGGATTCACGAATGTCATCTTCCGTTTGACGATTACTTTTTATCACAGGACTAAATGCAGTTTTATTCTCATCTCCAACGATACTGGTATAAACGATCTTTTTGACCCCATTTGCCTTTGCTGATTCGATTACATTTCTGTGCTGCTGAATTCTTTTGTCCGGAGCATCCATGCCGGAGAGTAACATTACAATGTCTGCACCCTTTAAGGCCTGATCAAACTCTTCACGATTATTGTAGTCGCCTTTTCTGACCTCTACATCAAGATGTTTTGCCTTGGCTGGTGTTCGGGCAATCCCGATTACATTTTCTTTTCCAATTTCTAGTTTTAGTTTTTTTACAATGGAAGACCCTAGTTGGCCGTTTGCTGATGTTACCGCTATTTTCATAATTCTATTTTTGATTCTTTGAAATATTTAGGCATTGCTAGTCTTTTTGTTTTGTCGAAATCCGATCAACGTTTCTTTAATGACGGGTATTCTAATAATAAAACCTAAGCCCACTACTACGGCATAAATAATCCAGGTTTTATCTAAAATGGCCACGTGTAATAGACTTAGAATAATAGCCACGTAAGCAAGGCTTTGTAGTTTTTTCCATTTTGCTTTTAACCACTTCATTGCTTTTCTATTGGTAGTTAGAAACAAAGGAATTAAAATTAGTACGGCTACAAACCCTGCCACATAGTTTACCTGAGTAAATGTCGCAAGAAAACCCTCAGCCCATATAAAGATGATAAAGTGAAGGAAACTCCAAACCGCTGTTGCAATTCCCATTGCCTGTCTTACAAAAAGATTGGTGATTCCAAAAAGAATAAAAAATGGGGTAAGCGTAAGTACGGCTGTCATCCATCGTATTGCGAACTCTCCGGAGACATGATACATCATTTCAATCGTGGTCATGCCTTCGGCACCGGCTCCTTCTACCAAAGTGATAGATAGGCCATTGGCAAAGTTGATGTTCACCATGCCAAAGATGACAGACATAGGAAGGATTGCCAATATGACAACAATCATCCAACCGTAATTATTTTTAAGGAAGTTCATATCATTTAGAGGTTTTTAGTTCGTTCAATTCTTTTTCAAGCTGCTCAGCCTTGGCTTTGAACTTTTCCATGGCCTTTTTTAGCTGACCTATTTTAGTGAATGCTTCCTCATCCTGAACAGCATGGTAGGAAACAAGACCGTCTTTTTCTTTGACTTTTGACTTACTGCCACATGTTGGGCAAATCGCTACTTGACTCATTTTTTACTTTTTTATAGTTACTAATACCACCTTACCACCAAATTTGGATTGCAATCTATACTTGTGATTTTGAGCAACCGTCTTTAAAAATAATTGAACATCTGCCATATCTGCATTGTCAACATAAATCAATGTGTTTTCATGAAAAGTAGCCTCAAGCATTTGGAACAAAGGCAAGTACAAATTTTTCCAACCATCCAGTAACAATAAATCTACTGGCTCATTATGATTTTTTAGTGTGTGCAGTGCATCGCCAATTCTAACTTCAATAAGCTCACTTACACCCGCTTTTTTGAAGTTTTCTGTTGCCTTAAGCGCTTTGGATTCAATCAACTCTGTGGTAATGATATGCCCCTTGGTTGTAATGGCACCTTGGGCTAAGAATAAGGTAGATATACCAAATGAAGTCCCAAACTCAACAATGTTCTTGAGGTTATTATGCTCGATAAGTTGCACTAAATCTTTTCCTTGTTTTTTAGAAATGGAAAGGGCTACATCTTTAAAGTCCAGAGGCTGCATTGGTCTGAAAATACTCTTAGTCAGACCTTTAATAATTTTGAAGGGATCATACTTACTCTGGTTATATAGATGAGTTATAGTTTCTTCTAATTGTTCTTCTATGATCATGGATGCTTGAGTTAAAATAGGGGACTACTAGTAGTTGCTTGCAGTCCCCTGTTGATTTACACTTTCTTTGGGTAGATGCTAAAACTTACCGTTTTCATTTTTCCACTCTGATTTTGGTGGAATAGGGGCGATCACATCCCAATGCTCTACTATTTGCCCATTTTCCAATCTAAACAAATCATAAAAAGCAGTGTGTTCACCTTTACCAAATTTCCCTTCACTCATGGTTAGTACAAAATTTCCTTCACCCAGTACTTTATGAAGTTTAGTGAATTCCATAACCAAACCTTGCTCTGCGAAATACTTCATGGCTGCTACAAATCCATCCAAACCATCAGCAATGGCGGGATTGTGCTGGATGTATTTCTCTGGATTGATATAAATGGAGAGTTTATCCATTTCATGGTTGATGATGACCTTCTCCACAAATTCCTTAACAATTTTCTTGTTAGCTTTCGTTTTCTTCAAGTCACTGATCTCAGTAGCACCATCAAACTGCGTTCTTCCGCTAGGGTTCGCAGGTGTAATCGCAGTGAGGTTATCCCAGTGCTCTACGATAAGCCCATCTTCAAAACGGAATACATCAAAACCAGCTTTAGGGCCAAAAAAATCATATTCGGTATGTGTAAATACAAAATCCCCATCCATAAAAGCACGAACAACTTTTGCTTTGAAACCACCTTCTGGAGCATGGCCCATGACTTCTCCAAATCCTTGCAAGCCATCGGCAACCCCTAGGTTATGCTGGATGTACTTGTTCGGATTGATGTATGCAATGGGCGATGGATCTCCTGTGTTAAAACTGTTCAAGAGTGCGACTACTTTCTCTTTATTTGAAAGGTTTTTAGTACTTGATTGTGCTGTTGCAAAACCAGATAAGACGAATGATAAAATGATTATTGATAAGTATTTCATGATTGTAAATTTTTATAGTAAACAAATAGATTAGAACCAGTCAGCGCCAGTATCACCTGGAAAGAAAGCATCGGTTCCTGACAATAAAAGCCCTCCATCTTTATAGCTGGGGAATAACAGTTCCAGTTCATCAATCACTTCTTGATTGGTAGAAGCAGTTCCTCCTGATAAGAGGGTTTGAGTTCCCTTGATAAGGCCTTGTGCATTTTGAAGATAATCTATGTTTTCATCGATTACCGTTCCCACATCCGAACGAGAACCATTATGGCCAACAAATACGTGATTGTAACCTGAGAAATTGCTTTTCAATTCATTTAACCCAGCTACCCAATTATCAATTTCATCCTCTGAATCTTTTGGTGTGTACTCTCTCAAATATTGATGAGTGAGATTGTAAATAAGATCTCCCGCAAAAACTATTTTGTGCTCTTTATTGTACAAATAGCCATTTTCTCCAGTCTCAGCATTTGAAACTTTATCAAACGTGAATTCCAGACCTCCTATAGTTTGAGATCCAGTTACACCAATTACGCTTTTTGAATACAGTACAGTGAAGTCATCAGTTGTGTTCAGCTGAGCTGCAACTGCACTTTCTGCATAAAAATCCAAGTCTATAAAATTCCCAGCACCACCATAATGGTCTCCATGATTGTGGGTGATTATGACAGAACCAGGTTTATTGATGGCATCTGCATAGGTCTTTAGTTCAGCGGCAAATACAGGTGCTGGTCCCAGATCTACCAGAACAATGGCATTCTCAGTTTCCAAAATGGTTACGGTATAGGGCGCAACATCAAAATCGATGGTGTGGTATCTTATCGTATTTTCCGTAATTACACTCACCACACCAGTTGTAATTAGTGAACTGGATGGTGCATCTCCAAAGTCTACAACATCTGGTTGTGGACTGTCATCATCACTGCAGGAAACCAAAATTAGTGCTGCAATAACGGCTACAAAGCTTGTCTTTAAGTATTTCATCATTTTTTTTGTTTTAAAATTTAGAATGATTTAATACAGCAAAGCTCACGCAATGCACGAAAGCGATCGCTATCAAAGTGGGGTTGAAAATAGTAAAAGTGTAACCAGGGCTAAATTTGCTCCCGAAACTTGAGGGGGGTGGTGTTCGTGTTTTTCTTAAAAAACTTGATCATGTTGGCCGGTTCTTCAAACCCTGTTTTATAGCATATTTCCTTCACGGACAATGAAGTGGAAAGTAAGTAACGTTTGATTTCCATGGTGACAAAATCATCGATAAAAGTCTTGACGGTTTTCCCGGTCAGTTTTTTTACAATGTCATTCAGAAACTTGTAGGAAATAAACATTTCGGAAGCGTAGGTTCTTGAATTTCTGGTATTTATATATTCCTTTTCGAGCTTATTTTTAAACGTACTGAATATTTCAAGCCAATTATTTTTAACTCCACTTATGGCCTGAGCTTCCTTTGTTCTCTCAGCTTTGAGGAAAAGGATATGGAGCAGAGAACGTAACATCTCCGATTTTACAAAACTTCCCCGCAAGATATATTCATCATACAGTTTACTGGCTATAGCAATAAAGCTGTCATTGACCATTTCCTTTTGATGAATTGTTGGTTTTTCAATATGGTAATTGAATAACCGATTTAATTTAAATGTGTCAGAAAAAAAATAGTATTTCTCCATAAACGAGCTGCTAAATAGGATGCAAATTCCATCGGCTTGATGCAACTGTTTTGTGAAATAATGTACTTGGTTTTTGGCGATAAAAAGTGCGCTTCCTTCCTTTAATGTATAAGATTTAAAATCTACAAAATGGGAATAAGAATTTTTGGTAATGATTAGTATAAGAAAGAACTCAATTTTATGCGCGACAAATGGATCATGATTTTTTGAGTGACTCAACTTCTTACCAAGCTGCTTGAACGTCAATACCTCAATGTCAAGGCTTTCTCTCTTATCAAAGAATATTTTCGGAATTTCTAAGTCCACATTACCTTTTTACATGTAACATTATTTTTGAATTAAACAAAGTACTGAAATGTTATCGGTATTTGAAATCCTCCTGTGTCTCCAAGCAGTCGTCTTTTCACTGTTCGGTTGATTCACAGCAGTTTATGCTAACTCTTGCGGGCTGGCCCGGCCCAAAAGCGGGGTGGCGCGTAGGGTAGAGCGTGGAAGCATTTTTGGGCCTAGATTTTTTGTTTACTTTTTCATCAATGGAAAAAGTAAAAGCCCAGCGGCTTGAGCGTTAACGAATAATTCCTTGGACACAAATAGTTGAGGATCAACACATTTATCAAATAGATCATGGAGCGATGGATCAAGCATGTGTAATGCTGGCTTTGGCTGGCGCCAGGAATGTGCGGCCTGCATTACTTATGCTTGGTGCGGCTGGTGTACTCATGCGCGTTGGCAAAAAACTTTCTTGCTCAATCTTCATCGTTTAAATAGACACTCAAGGCAGTGCCTGCGCTAAAGCTGCGGCAGCCAGGGACGTGGCAGCGCTTGGCCCGGATGAGCGCGGCCTTGAGCGGCTATTTAATATAACGTCAAATTATATAACTGTGGGTCAGGAACTTGCAAGGAAAAAGTTATATAATTTATATTATGTTAATTAGAAAAAGGCCAATATGGGACTACATTGCATTTACGTCCAGGAACTCCTCCTATTAAGTAGTCTTAGGTCACAAAGTTCACAACGAATCACGAAGGACACGAACGCCTCACCCGAAGCTTCGTTGTGTGCCCAACTTCAACATTCGATAGTCTCGAGGTTGTGGGCCCGGCGAATTTCAGGTTTCAATTTTCAACCAGTTCAGCTTACTGGTTCTCAATAAAGTACCGCCTGAAAAGCGGGGCAAAATAGGGATCGCAGAATTCCGGCTTTCCCGTAGCGAAGTCCAGCACCTCTATGTCCTCCAGCATGGTCATAATCCGCTTCACATTACCCTGACTGCCGATACCATAGTCGGTGAGCACCCGCCTGGAAGTGAACTGTTGCTCGCCAGCCAATACCGCCTTAAGATAATTTGTCTGGTACCCGGTTAATCCCCTGCAAATCTGCTGAAAGAGCGCCAGGTGATCATTCAATAGTTCACGCCAGGAAACTTCCAGGATGACCGGCGTTACCACTGCTGTCGCATTATTCCAGCAAATCCTCGCCAGGTATTGCACGAAATAGGAATGACATGCTGCCAGGGCGGCAAGATGGCCAGCGGTTTCGGCGTCGATGCGCTTGCCCGTTCGTTTGAACTCTGTCCCCAGGAATCTTATCCACTCCGCGCTGCTGATCTTTTGCAGAAACAACGTTTCACCAAAGCGGTAGAATGGTTGTGAGGCATCTGCAAACAGCGAAGCCATCAGATGCCGCTGGCTGCCATACAGGCAATATGATACATCTTTGTGCTTCTGCCAATGTGAACGGAGTTTTTCCAACAACAACCGCCCATCCGGCCATTCGGACAGTTTCTGAAACTCGTCAATACAACACACAATCCTGATCTTCCGCTGCCGGGCAATTTTATCAGCCAGGTCGAGCACAGCATCCTTATCCACCCTCGAAGCGGGCCAGTCCACGGCGATCTTGATCTCCTCCCCTTCACCGATCGAATATTTAATGTAAGGGATCAGGGTACGGATGTGGGCTTTGACACTGTCTGACACCTGCTGCAGTTTGCCGCTGGTGGCCAGCAGTATGTTCTTCAGCAAGATGGAATAAAATTCGTCCTCAGACTTGATTCCAAAGCAGTCAATTCTGACGGCAATCAATTTCCCTTTGTAAGTCTCCAGGGCATGATTCACCAGTGATGATTTTCCCCACCGCCGGGGTGAAATGAGCACCATATTCTGTCCGTCCCGGAAGGCGGCGTGCAGGCGCTTCAACTCGGCCTGGCGGTTACAGAAATTCTCTCCCGTACTCAGTTCGCCGTATTTGAAGGGATTCTGTTTCATATTATACAACTATGTATAATACAAATATAGGTAAAATAAAGTATACTAAAATAGATACCATTCAGATGCGGATTCCAACCCTTTTGGTGGCTAGCAAGTTCTTTCCGTTCGTATCCCAAGCAGCGTCCCCAACTTGACTAATTTGTCTGCCACATGCCCCACCCCAATCGCACAGTGATGGGCTGGCCCTGCCTTTGACCACCGGCTGATAAAATCCTTTACGCTCAGTGAAAACTTGTACCGGCTGTTGGTATTGCCGATGTCGAGTACTGGCCCGGCTACGGACTCGCCCTGGGCAACCAGGAAGAATATATCATCCTTGCCTTCCACCACCGACAACAGTGTCACCGGGCCGTTCTTCACCGTCATCTGTATCGACAGTCCTTTGCCTGGCTTGCCGTGGTATACCGGCAGCGGCACCAGCCTGACTTTTCCTTCCGCTATGGCAAAGTGCGCAGGACCATCATGTCCCAGCAATACAACGTCATCCTCAAAGTCCATGAGGTAAAACTCTGAGAAGGAGCCGCCTGCGCGGAGCTCCGACATGATCTTCATGGCAAGCGCATTCTTCACTTCGCACTCCCCTGCCACCGGCACGCCTTTGCCCGTCAGCAGGGTATTTCCGGCAATGATCGAGGTGGCAATATTCTCGTACGCATTCCCGGCACGGCCTTCATAATAATAGGCCAGGGAATTCAGCGAATGATTTTTCACCAACTTGTCCATCGCAACGGAGGTACGCGCCGCCCGCTCAAGTTCTGCCAGCCCACAGTCCGTTGCCACATCAAATTCCGTCCTGAATTCCAGGACCTTGTTATTGATTTCTTCCTTGGTCACCTGACGATGATATTCGTCTACCTCACACATTTCCAGCAATTCCATATGCGTTCCGAAGGTCACCGACAGTCGAGACAGATCGGAATAGACGTCCAGCATGCCATTGTAATAGTGACCGAGCACGCCCAGACGGTTGGTGCGAAGTGCAACGGCTGCCTTTGCGGCATCTACCCACTCCCCTACGGTAATCCACACGGTCTCGTCACCGAGGTAGCCTGTAATGATATCGTATGTAACACCAGCGCGGTTGAACACGCCTGCCATCTCAGGCACCGCACAGGCCTGGCAATGTTCCAGCCACACGCCGGTCTTGACGCCCCGGTCGTTCAGTGCGTTGAACTTTTTATAATCCAGCAGCTTCACCGGCTGAACGTTGAGAATAATGACCGGTACCTTCGCCTTCCGCACAATCGGAAGCACAGTGGACGACAAGGCATAAGTGGATACAAACAGGAAGATGATCTCCACATCCTTCGACTTCAGGTCTTGACCGGCGGCCAATGCTTTTTGCGGGTTATCCACCATCCCTTCATCTATAACCTCAGCGCCAAAAGATTCAATCCTTTTCCGGATCAGGTCCTGATGACTTTTGAGTTTATCCAGCAGTCCATCAAATTGTTTCCAATAGGTGTCCAATCCAATCCCGAGCAGTCCTACTTTTATCATAAAACAATATCTTAAAAATCAAGCATATTCAATACAACCCTCACTGTAAACCGCCGCGTCGGTCACCAGCCTGCAGGGTAACCGGCCCCAGCAGGCCGGAAGGCAGCAACGGGGAATCTTTGGTGTAGCGGTTGCGATCCGTCACAAACGTAAAGGCCTTACCTTTCTTATGACCATCAAACAACCAATCAGCCCATTTCCCATTAGTGATGCCTGTCTCCTGGTTTGCTGCATCCCCAATGATTCTGTTTGCCCAAAGATTAGCCACTTGTATCTCCAGCTTGTTCTCTCCCACCTTGACAGCGGCCGAAATATCGACGCGCCATGGCGATGTCCAGACGACGCCGAGATCCTTTCCATTGACTATTACCCTGGCCATGTTCCTCACTTCGCCCAGGTCAAGGAAGATGTCGTCACGGCCTGCCTTTGCGGGAAGCGTAAAGGTTCGGCTATACGAAGCAATCCCCGAATAATATCGAATACCGGGTTCTTCTCTAAACGTCCAGTCATCCAGCTGATCAAAGATAATGTGTGCCGGCCCACCCCACAGGCTGTCAAATGATACCTGCCAAGGACCATCAAGGTTATCCAGTGTTGTCAACGTATAATAATTGGGATTGTCTTCCGGTTCTCTTTTACCATTTCTATCAAAAACAATGAAGCCACTTTCATAGCGGTCGAATTGCAGGGGAACCATGATTTGACCATTCTCTTTCTTAAAGAAAGACAAGACTCTGGTCGTCCCCGTTAGCGGATTCCACAATTCAGGACTACTGCCATCCGTACGAAACACAGCCTCTGCTTCTACCAGTCTTTCAGATGTGTTCGAAACAAAAAAGATATCCCAATCTTCACCCGAACGGTGGTTGTATCGCAATGTCGCATTGCACTTAAAGTCTTCAAGGATGCCCGATTCGCTCAGGATCCGGCTGGCTATTGTATATCCCGGAAACTGTTCTCCTGTGTCGCGCGCGCCGAGGTCTGTCCCAAAAAATATGCTGCCCCTTCCGTACTTCCTATCATGGAGACCGGCTGGGATTTCCAATGTTCCCCATATCTC
>CAWBCB010000027.1:0-20359 GCA_963787095.1 uncultured Cytophagales bacterium
CGCCACGGAAGTGTAAGGCCACTCCAATCTTTATCAGAAGGGCGAGTAATTTTTGGATACGCCTCGCCATTGATTTGCAAACCCAAAGGCTTTGATAATTTCAAATTGTCTACATAATCCAAAAACTTAGACGGCCGGGTTCCAAAATGTTTATCAACAAGTTTGGCCATCGCCACATTGGACGATAACTCAAATGCTTGCTGAACAGTAATTTTTCCATAACCACCTTCGTGGTGATCTCTTACCTTACGGTTGTAAAAAGTGTATTCGCCATTGCCCGTATTAATCGTGTCAGACAATTCAATGTTAGTTTCCTCCAACAACGCCATCATGGTCACCAACTTAAAAGTTGAACCCGGTTCGATAGAACCACCCACTGCATGATTGAATTTTTCAAAAAACTCACCATGCCCATCACTACTTAAATTTGAAATGGCTTTGATGTGCCCGGTCTTTACTTCCATCACCACCACTGTTCCTTCATCGGCATTGTGACGTTTCATGGCGTGGTATAAAGATGTCTCAGCTACATCTTGAAGATTAATATCTAATGTGGTGTGAATATCCAAACCATTAATCGCTTTCACGCTGTTACCATCAAACACAGGCTTCCAGGTGCTGCCCGCAATTTTTTGAAACAAGCGCTTCACCATCCTGACCGCCCAGCACATTATCAAAACTGTATTCAAGACCAGCCCCTTTTCCATCTTCATTTACAAAGCCAACTGTTCTGCGACTTAAGTTTGAGAAAGGACGATAACGAACATCAATCTTTTCGAAAAGTACGCCCCCTCTGTACCGGCCTTCGCGGAAGATCGGCCAGTTCATCATCTCCTTCTTAGTTTGATAATTGATTTGCTTGCGGTTAATTACAATGTATTGACGACCTGATGCGCGTGCATCTTTAAGCATCTGCTTATACTCAATGGATGACTTATCTCTATAATACCGAGCCAATAACAAACTCAATGAATCAATTCCGCTTTTAAATACTTCTGGTTTGGCCAGTGTAGGGTCAATGGCTACTTTATAAAAAGGCAAACTGGTTGCCAACAAACTTCCATTGTCAGAATAAATATTGCCGCGTGTTGCTTTTACTTTTTTATAATCAAAGTTGATCTCTTCACTCATTTTCTCCCACTTGTCGCCTTCCACAAATTGAATGTGCCCGATCTTCGCAGCCACGCAAACAGCAAACACCATCACACATAAAAATGCAACCCGTACTCGTACTAATATGGATTTCTTAATATTCACCTTTCTCTACAACTAGTTTATAGGGTGGATTTAAACTTTCTTTTAATCCCAAATCTTTTACGCGTCTTGCTACTTCACTTTGCTTACTTGCATACATGATGTCCGCCTTAAGCGTAGTGTAGTCAGCCCGTAGGTCCTCAACCTCTGTTTGCATTTTGTCAATCTTGCGTGTTGCCTTCTCTGCATGATGCGTGTTGCTTATGTACAAAAGACTCAGCAACACCGCGAATAAAATTTTAGGAAGGTATTGCGTGGGGAATCCCGCTTCGAAATACGATTCCAGTTTCAACTTCTTTTCTAACCCTGAAAAAATACTTGGGCCCGGAGCAGCAGGCTTTACCCGTGCTTCGTTACCACGATTTCGTTGAGGTTCAATTCTAAATTTGTTTTCGCTCATAACCTCATCCCCATCCCTTCTCCATCCCGATAGCTATCGGGAGAGAAGGGTGACTTTTTTACCAACGTTATCATTACCATATACCTATTCACGTTCTTTAATTAAATTACATTAACCCTTTCATCTCTTACCTCACCTCAACCCTCTCCAAAGGAGAGGGAGAATGAGTTTATATCTTTTCAGCTACCCTAAGTTTTGCACTTCGGGCTCTATTATTTTCTTTTACTTCCTCTTCCGAAGCCTCGATTGGCTTTCGGTTGATGGATTGAAAAGGCTTGATTGGGTTTCCATAAAAATCTTTTTCAAGTTCCCCAAACACCTTTCCTGTGTTTATATAGTTCTTCACCATTCTGTCTTCCAGCGAGTGATAACTCATTACCACCAACCGTCCACCCGTTTTCATTACATCGCCACATTGGTGCAAAAAATCTTCAAGTGCCTGCATCTCTTGATTTACTTCAATGCGCAGCGCCTGAAACACCTGGGCGAAATATTTAAACTCCTTTCCTCGTGGAGCGATAGATTGTAATGCATTCTTCAAATCCTGTGTAACTACAAACGGTTTATCCGTACGTGCTACAACTACTGTTTTCGCGGCCGTGCGAGCATTCTTTAACTCGCCATACATGCCAAAAATTTTATGAAGCTCTCCTTCCGAATACTCATTTAATATTTTGGCTGCAGTAAGTTTTCCTTTCTGATCCATCCGCATATCTAGTGGTCCTTCAAAGCGGGTTGAAAAACCACGCTCGGGCGAATCAATCTGATGCGATGAAATTCCAAGATCAGCCAAGATGCCATCTACCTGGTTGGCTGCATTCAACTTCAAGTACTGTTTCATGTACCTGAAATTTGCCTGACAAAATGTAAAAGAACGACTGCTAATATTATCTGCCTGCTTCTTGGCATCCTCGTCCTGATCGAAAGCAATCAATTTTCCTTCTTTCAGATTTTCGAGTATTGCCATACTATGACCACCTCCGCCAAATGTTACATCTACGTAAGTGCCCTCCGGATTTATTACTAATCCTTCAAGGCACTCTTTCAACATCACTGGCTTGTGATACCTACTCGTAGTTCGTTGCTCGTTGCCAGAGTTGCTCATTTTTTTATTGGATCAAGTGTCCAGCAACCAGTATCGAGCGCCCAACAATTACTCATTAAGGTATTTTTCCGCCAGCTTAGACAACTCACCGGGATCTTGAATCAGGTGCTTCTCATAGATTGATGGATTCCAAACCTCAACTTTGCTACCCGTACCTACCAGCATCGCATCTTTATCGATCTGGGCATACGTTAACATGTTCTTGGGGATTAGGAACCGGCCGTTGCTATCCAACTCTACCGTTACCACGCCCGACAAAAAGTTGCGCTGTAGTTTGCGATACTCTTCGTTGAACTCGTTAAGACCTGAAATTTTTGAGAAGACCTTTTTAAACTCCACCATAGGGTAAATAATGAGGCATTGCTCAAAACCCCGCCTGATAACAAGCTCCTGCCCACCGCCATCTGGCTCGGGAAGTTGGGTTTTGATACGCGCGGGCAGCACCAATCTGCCTTTGGCATCAAGCTTACACTCATATTCGCTGGTGAAGAAAGTCATGACTTTGTAGTGGTTGTCTATTTTCCTCTAAGCAAACATAAGTAACTTTCAACCACTTCCAACCACTTTCCCCCACTTTTTTACATTTTCAATCGAAAAAGTAGCCAAAACGGGTGGTTTTTGCTCTTAAAAGGCTCAAACATCAAAAAAGCAGGTTTTACACCTTGAACTTAAATGGGAGAAATGGGGTCTAGTTTGGGTTTTTGGGCGGCTGGCGAAGCGCCACCGGGCTTTACGCTACAAGTCCGGCCCAGGCGCAAGCCATCACACTTCGGGCTTTCCACTACAATCCCTGCCGCGAGGGAAGGTTAAGCTATTGGGTACAAACTTTTTAATGAAGTGAAGGTGCTATTAAGGCGACCAATAGAACACTAAGGGAATCTTTGATTATGAAGTTAGTTTACGCACTCGCGCAGAGTTCTCGAAACGAGTAATTCTGCGGGGAAAGAGGTGTTAATTATCGAGTATAAACTTTTTTATAAAGTGTAAGTGAAAGTTGCTTTTTAGGCGACCAACAAAACTTTAATAGAATCTTTGAATGATGTTAGTTCAGGCACTCGCGCAGAGTTCTCGAAAACGAGTAACGCTGAAGAAAGAAACTAATTTTAGAAAAATTAGAGTTGAGTTTAAGCATTAACAAGTTGTTTGTCAGGCGACCAAAAACAACGAGGGGATTAAGGTGTAAGAATCCAAATCCATATAATTATTATTGGACTAAATATTGAAAATGCTAAGAAAGTAATGAACAAAGTGCCATTCCGATAACTATATTTTTCGATAAGTTTCTCATACTTGTGATTCATGAAAATGAGAAAATAGTTAATTACAACCCAAGGTGCTATAAAGAGGATTACAAAGCTTAAAACTTCATTTATCCCGTCCGGGAGAAATACAATGTTTAGTTCATAGAAATTATAATCTATAATGTAGTCCTGTAAGACGGTCATAATAAAAAACAAATCAAATGACATGGGAACGGTCATAAATATCATGCTCAGCAAATGCCAGTTCTTTCTATGTTCAGGCTGCGCCCGAATTCTCTGAATACAATCAACCCATATCGAATAATACAAACTCATAATATTTAATGTTCGTACAAATCACCTTCATTATATACTCCCCGCTTTCTCTCCATATCAAGTTGAATAGCTTCTAGATTACGTATTGAATTTGGCATGGATTGCGCATCGAATGCACCTTTATACACAGCAAACCAGTTGCTAGGTGTTTATAAAATCAACCTTTTCCTCGCAGAGTTACCCCCCATTCGTTCTTGTTGGTCGCTGACCAACAAGTCTCTCCCTTGCTGTCAGATCTTGCGATCTGACAGATTCCAAAGTACTTAAATAACTCAATCCAAAATCTCTACTATTGGTTGGCCTGAGCTGCCACTAGGAAATTTAATTTTTAACAATACAGAAAGTGTAGGAGCTAAATCGGTAATGGTATGGAACCTGGAAGAACTTCCTTTCTTTATACCTTTGCCATAAAATAAAATCGGGATGTGCGTATCATACGTGTACGTAGAACCATGTGTTGAGCCTGTAACTCCGCCCCATGCCAACCAACCTGGTTCCAACACAAAAGCAATATCGCCACAGCGCTTGGAGTTAAAGCCGCGCACCACATTTCCACGAATGCCTCTTTCATCAGGACTCACTTGCCGCAATGAAGGTAAAGAGAAAACTTGCGCAATGCCTTCGCTGGAAAGCAAATATTTAGAAATCAAATCGGTAGCCACAAACAAATCAATACCCGATGCTTTAGGGTCGCCCTCAAACGCATCCTGATTAATATAGATCTGATCGCTGGTCACTTCTTCAATGACTAATTTATTTGGAAAATATTTTTGCAAGTGTTCACTCAATCCGGCCTTGAGATAAGCCGGGCGGAAATATCCAGCCGGAATACGTAAATCTTTTAAGTATTGAGGCACATGTGATACACCATGGTCAGCGGTAAGAAATACAGTATACTCACCTTTGCCAACTTCCTTATCCAAAAAAGCAAAAAGATCTTCCAGTGTTTTATCCAGACGCAAGTAAACATCTTCTACTTCTACGGCATCGGGTCCCATTGCATGACCTACAGCGTCCGGACTTGAAAACGAGATGGCTAAAAAATCGGTGACTTCATCCTTCCCTAAATTTTCATTCAACAACGCAGCCTTTGCAAACTCGGCAACAAATGTATTTCCCCAGGGGGTCATGGCAAGTATACTATACTGCCCCATTTGCTTTCTTAGCTCCTTAAGGTCGTACGGAAATGTAGGCTTATCCTTGCCTTTCCATTTTCCTTCATACGGTGAATCATCGGGTGCCGATTCTACATATTGATTAATCGGAAGCAATGTCTTCCACTCCTGATTCAAATATTGATCAGGTAATTTTTGACTGTTAAACTTGCTTACCCAGTTGGGAAGTTTTTCCTTATAGTATGTGCTGGTGATCATAGCACCTGTGCGGCCATCATACCAATACGCGCCATCGGGCATGTGACCTGCCGGTAATGCAGCACCGCGATCTTTAATAGAAACACCTACCACCTTTGCGCGATGTTGGGTAGCTAACTTGAGTTCATCCGTTATGGTAGTGGAGAGCATTCGCCAGGGCGATACGCTGCCACCTGATTCTGCGCCTACAGCTTTTTGATTTTCGTCACTTACGCAATTCACATTTTTTTTAGTCGTACGATCATACCAATCGTTTCCTACAATACCATGAGTAGAAGGTGTTGTGCCCGTATAAATAGAAGCATGACCGGGTCCGGTTTCGGTTGGCACATAATTATAGTGTGCATTCTTCAACATGAACCCTTCATTCATCAGCCGCTTAAAACCACCTTCACCATATTTACTTTCAAAACGGTACAAATATTCCTGTCGCATCTGATCCACCACAATACCTACTACCAGTTTAGGTTGGTTCTGAGAGAATAATGGAGTACTGATAACAATCAGCACAATGAGCATTTTTAGATTCTTCATACTACAATTATCAGCATTTTTAATAAAACTAGTATTGCCAATATATATAAAGTTATGTGAGTGGTCAGATTTGGGTATAATCAATGCGCATTGCAATATATACGATCATACTCTTCTTCTTCATAGGCTTGTCTTCGCACCAATTTTCCGGTATGATCATAGTAAATTACCACATAGATGCTCGCTTCCTCTACATTTTTCTCAGTAAAATAAAAAGGTACTTCTTCTGTTCCCAGATTAATAAGGTCATGAAAGGTTGGTGGAATTACTAATCCTTTTTTATTACTAATGACACCATAGTAATTTTCACGATGTACGCGCACCAGTTTTTCTTCGGAACTATTTCTTAACCAGGTATAATCACGAATGCGATCCAAGATCACCTCTTCTGTTTCATAATTAATCAGTAACCATTGAAAATTCTTCTTTACCCAAATGACTTTGTCACTCCACGGAATAACTTCCGAGAACTCAAAATCTGTAATCGATTTTGAATCCCATTTGATTAAACCAAAATATCCATCTTTATAAACAATCAAATGATCATCATTCAACATGGTAACATTGCGCTCATATACCGGCTTTATTAACCTGCGACTTGCCAAATCAAATAACCCAAACCTTTTTTCCTTTAATAAGGATAGTTGGCCAGTTTGATTTTGAATAATGGCATCCATCTCAACAGGCACCAGTTCTTTACCATTGCGACCCAACACGCCCTTCTTACTTCCTTTCGACACAATAAAAAAATCAGTACCAATTGTTTCTACTAAATCATACTCTGTGCTAAATAATGGATCGCCACTAGCTACGCTAAACACAGTGCGTTTATTCTTACTCTCTGTATAAAAGAATTGAACGGAATCGCGCGCATTAACAAATTTAATTTTCGAATCAGGTTGTAAATCGATAGATCGGTTTGCTGTAAGATACACCTTGATTGCCTGACCGGTTTGTACAAACGCCAAGCTGCGATCGAACCAAATGGTATCAGCTTTCGTCAGCACCATCTTCTTTGCAGAGATATTGAACAACTGCAATCTTCCTTCTCGTGTTAGCACCATCCAATCGCGATGATAATATACCTGATGCCAGATCTCGTTTTCCAATTCAGCTGACAAGCCATGCACTTTCGTCCCAGTAGGTTGTTTCTCTATTAAACCAAAAGAGGTCTTGGTTAGCGCGTGTCGATCTAATGGAACAACAAACTTGAGTTGACTATTCATAATGCCCTCCAGGGAGCCATTGCGTACCAACAACAAACCTTTGCTCATGGCTTGTGCATCATCAAACACCAGTTCATCATTTAATTCAAGTCCATTAGCAAACCCTGATAGTTGCTGTGCGGTTGTAAGTATTTTCTTCCCAAAGCGGTCTAATACGATTACCCCTTCTATTTCCTTCACTTCCGTGAGGCCATCAATAGTAAGCAATCGACCTGTGAGTGTAAATAATTTAAGTTGCTTACTTTTTTTTGCCGCAATGAAATTATTACCTACAATCTCAAAATCATCATAACAATCAGAGATTATTGTTGTACCTGACTTATGAATTAACCAACTACATGATTTTGTTTCGGCAATTAAAAAACCCCAACCAATATTGGTAATCTCAGTACCTGACTCTGCTAATTTTTTACCCGTGCGGCTAAACACACCTGACTTAAAAACTAAAATATCATCCTTAACAGGGCCACATTTATATTCTTCTTCTATTTCCTCAAATACAGGCGCCAACGTTTCCTTCCCATCCTGATCCATAAATCCATATAATTCGTTTTTATAAAAAGGAACCCAGAATTTTGAATTTACTTTAACAACATTACGCAGCGAATCCGTCTCAATGATGGAGGGGATTTTTTCATCGGTCTCTTTATACAAATGATAGACAAGATCGCGCGCCAATTTTGCATAATGTCCTTTCGGATATTCCCTTAAGTATTGAAAGAAAGCTTCAGGCTCACCATTGGCCGTAGTCAATTCAAAAATTTCACGTTCTGCTTTTGCAGCATATGGACTTGATGAGTAGCTGGAAAGGAATAATTTATAACTGGTGACCTTTTTATCTTTCGTTTTCTCATCAAATAATAATTTCTCATACCGTTCTTTTGCTTCTTGCGCGCGGTGCGAGGCCGGATATCGTTTCAAATAATCATCGAAACTTGAATAGGTGTTTATTTTTAAAGCCTCCAGAAAACTTACTTCGTCTCGCAGTTCAATTGCCATGCCGTATTGAAATGCATCCGGGAACGAATTAATAAATCGGTTATAACTCTCTTCTGTATTAATGAGTTTAGCATGTTGAAAAGCAAGGCTATCAATTTGTTCACGAAGCGACTGCAAAACAAGACTGTCAATTGGTACCTTCTGAAGTTTTTCCCGATCTCTGCTTTCAAGTAAATAATA
Source organism: uncultured Cytophagales bacterium (assembly GCA_963787095.1). Taxonomy (GTDB): domain Bacteria; phylum Bacteroidota; class Bacteroidia; order Cytophagales; family Cyclobacteriaceae; genus ELB16-189. The sequence goes on from CAWBCB010000027.1 coordinate 8,649, forward strand.
GAATGCCGTAGCCTTGCGTGCATACTGGTCAGCTGAATCTAATTGAAACTCAGGATTTCGTTGTACTAAAAACCATCTGGCTGTTATAAAATTACCCTCTACATCCAATGAATCTTTGCGCAGTACTTTTTGGAGCAACCGATGCGAACTCTCCCACTTTCCATCCTGCAATCGCTTTGTGGCCGTGCGAACAGGGTTTAGCTGTGCTACTAAACTCGTGCTTACGCTTAATAACAGTAAAATAAGATATATTAACCGCCTACTCATGATTGAATCAACATCTTTACCCCGCAAGTTAACATGGAAATATTTCTCGCATGATGGCATCTCCAAACATTTCCTTTCGTAGCCACATCCCTTCATCCTTTACCAATGCCCTCTTTGGTTTGGTATCAAAGACCACCTCAGCAACAAGTAGAAACTTTGTGAGAGACTTAATCCTTCCGAAGAGGATCTTTTACAAACTCCTCCTCCTTAAAAGAGGGTAGTTCAGCGCGCATGATATCTACATCCGTAACGAGTAAGCTTTTTGGTACGATGTAGGAAGTGAATTTAGAATCATTTCCAAGCGAGGGTGTATTATAAATTGCTTCTTCCGAACTGCCTATCACCTTGCGAAGATTTTTCATGGAGAGTGACGAAAAGCGAGCGTTGCGCAAAAGCTCTTCGGTGCCATCGGCAACATGTACTTTATACACATTAAACATTCCAATACGACCGATCGATTCATTTCGAACCATTAATCCAAACTCAAGGCCCGCATCTTTTGCCTGCACAATCAATTTTGCTTTCATGTCCTTTGCGGGAATCGATTCACTCATCGAAACCTGAATAACTCCCGGCCCATCACGATGACCGTTCGCATTTTGTGTGGATGAAGTTAGCGTACGATCATTCAATAAATCTTTTAAAATTCCCTTATCAATTAACACTAACTCATCCGGAGGTGGAGTTCCCTCTGAATCAGCTTGAAAAGCGCCTAATAATTTTGTTCCCTTATATTGCTGTGTTCTCGATCGTGCCTTTACACTTATTGAAGTTGAAGCAATGTTCTTACCAATTCTGGATTCCATCGAATTGCGAGTATCAGCACGCATTCCTGTAAGGCCTTGAATATTGTTATCATATAGCAATCCATCACGACTCATAAATAAAATTCCCGAAAGGATATCAGCCACCGGGGCGCCCTCAAATAAAACCGGACCACTGTATTCATCATCAAACTTTTTCATTTTCTGAAGTTGATCTAAGTGAGCAATCTTAGCATCGATCTGAGTTTCTAGCTCTGCAACAGATGGAAAATCATTCGGACTAAATCCACTCCACATCGATTGATCATACACAATGCCACCCTCTTTATCCTTTCCAAAAATTGATAATTGCAAAACTGCCTGATGAATGGGCGATTTGATATGCGTGCCTTCGCTGCTAACAAAATATTCAAACCCTTGAATAAAATTTAATTGCAGCGTTGAACCGGGATAGTCTGTTGTTTTAAATCGATTTGTTAATTGTCTGAGCGTTTGCTCCCATTTCGTTGCATCAAATGCAACTGGTTTGTAATCGCTAGTGATTTGAAACGGAGCAACTTTTGCAAACCTTCGATGTGGAAGGTCTTCAAGCGATTTCTTTTGGTCCTTCAACATTTCCTGATTCTTAGCAAACTGACGCGAAGCATTTTTATAGACATTGTCTATTGAAACCCACAACGCTCTGCGAATACCCAAGTAGTCATCATCTAACGGAACATCAATATCATTCGCTTCTGGTGTTGAAAATAAATTATTATCAAAACTTTCGTCATTAAATTCATATCCACCAATCAACACCCGGTTTCCCTTACCCCGACTTGAGTTTTCCGATGAATTAACAATGCCACCCAATACAGCCGTGATCGAATACACCTTAATATCTTGAATTGTGCAACTTATATAGAATGGCTTCTCGAGTGTATCCAACCGAAGGTCCTTCATACTTCGATCCAACTCGTCTTGTATGGCTTTCTCAATTATACTCGGCTGTGCAAAAACCAAAACCTGCAGACTGCTTAAAAATAATATGAGGGCGATCCTACGCATACCTATTCATTAATTTTTTACGGTGGGACTTTCTAATAATGTTGACTCAATATCGGCCTGTGGCTTTTTCTGAGTTTCAATTCTTCTTACAAACAAGGCCGGTGAAATAGCGGTAACCGGAACACTGCCTGATTCAGCACCACAAAACCCTGAAAAAATTTCGGATTGATTTCCGGCAGCGGTTATTTCAGCAAACATAGCCAGTGGGGTACCAATTAAATCAACTCCTCGCACTAATTGGTCAGGTCTTCCATCGGTATAAATGCGATACACTTCTGTAGGGAAAATATTAAACGCATTGGGATTAAACCGATCGGTGGTTGTAAACCCACCCACTACACTTTTAAAATAATAGCCGTACGGCTTGCCTTGTTTTTTCGCTTCCTGAATTAACATCTTTCGCAAATCAGTAAATGGAACCGGCTTGTTTGTTTCTACAATCAAGTTGGATTGTCTTGATACAGGATCAGAGCTGGCATCGGACCGACCATGACCATTAGATGTTTTAATTGTTTCGAGGGGTGAGCGAGACATCAAAAAAGTTTTCAGCACGCCTTTTTCAACCACCGCCACACGCTGAGCTTTCACACCTTCATCATCGAAACGATAAAACCCATTCAAAGGCTTTCCATTAAACTCAGATTTAGTGGGATCAAACACAACGCTTAGAGTTTTATTCAATACAGGATGATTTATTTTTTCTTTAAAGGTTTGGCTATCCATATCATTGCGCAACCGTTCGCCCTCTACCCGATGACCAAATATTTCATGAAAAAATACGCCACCCACTTGTGCATCTAAAATTGCCGGCCCACTGTACGGATCGGCCAGAGGTGCCTTTTGAAGTTCAATCAATTTGGCAATTACGGTATTCACTTCTGCCAACACTGCATTATCATCGGGTAAACCAGAAGGTGAGAAAGCAAAAAATGAACTATGCAACGGAACAATATCGCCATCGGTAGCGCGAATGCTTGCGCTGATAGAAAGATATGCATACCGCATGTTTTGCACGATCTGCGTGCCTTCAGAGGAAACAAAATACTTTCTATCACTTACTAATTGAAGACTAACGTTACCGGACACCAGATCTGAATTTTTCAAAAAGGGTTCAGAGTACTTGCGCACTTTATTCTCCCACACTGTTTTGTCAAACCAGGATTCAGAAAGTGGCTTTTCAAAATATTTTTCAACCGGTGCTTTTGAAAAATCATCGAACTTACTTTTTGTAGTTTGAATCGTGTTTTTTATGGAGCGATACGTTTCAAGCGCATTGCGATAATTATTTTGCGTAGCACGCCAAATCGTATATTGAATTGCCTCTTTCGAATCATCTACTGCAAGCTGTATGGAGCGTCCACCTCCTTCATTACCCCATCTGCGATCTCCGGCAGGATGTGTATTGTCTTGCTGATAATTACCAACCCGAACCGTGGTAAACAACAAACGATTCTTACTTGAGTGTGACTGAACCAAACTACCAAAAGAAGATTGTATTTGTGTGTAGGTCATGTCATTTACCCGATACGAAATAAAGTAGGGTGGCAAATCAGCCTTACTAAATCCTGCCACTTCGCGATTAAGTTCTTCATTTAATACACCAAGAAGAAAATCATCCTGTGCAGATGCAGTGCCGATAATAAATAGACTGAGCAAAAAATTGATTGAATACTTCTTCACTGGCAAATTAAATTAATATTAAAACGGATGGATGAGGTAAAAATTCTTAACCACCAAAAATAAAAATAAGGAATATCGATGATTATATAAACTTCTTAATATTGATGAAACGCATCCGAAACAAAACTCAGCACAGTGGGCAATGCCTCTCTCCAATAAGTCCAGGTGTGGGCTCCATTGCGCACCCTAAATTCATGCGGAATCTCCTTCTTCTTCATGGCAATATGAATGAGTGAGTTTCCTTCATACAGAAAATCATCATCGCCACAATCAATATACCAGCGCACCGCTTTCTTCTGGTCGTCCTTAATATTATTAACCAAAGAAATAGCATTATGCTTATTAAAGTACGCTTCAATCTCAGCATCCGTTCCTTTTTGATTGCTTCGCTCAAGGCCTGCTTTTGCATCTGCTAATGTAAGCGGGCCAATGTATGCACTTAACGGACATGCCGAAGAAAACAACTCAGGATGATGTAACGCATACATAAATGAACCGCCACCACCCATGGAGAGCCCGGCTACGGCACGAAATCGCTTTTCCTTTTTAATGCGATAGGTCTTTTCTATGTAGGGCATGAACTCATCGAAAAAGAAATCTTCGTACCGCCATTCATTTTTTAAATCATTGAAGTAACCACGCTGCCCCGTGTTTGCATCGGGCATTACAATAATCATAGGAGTTGCAGTTCCTTCGGCAATAGATTTATCAGCAATGTGAAGTACCTCACCAAACTGAACCCAACCGGTTTGATCATCGCCCGCGCCATGCAGCAAATAAAGAACCGGGTAGCTGCGCTCCGAAGTTTCGTAATCCGGGGGCAGGTAGATTGCATATTTACGATCACCTTTTAAAAGTTTGCTGGGTAGCGTAAGATTATCTTTTACTTTCCCTGTTTGAGCAGGCAATGCACATGATATTGAAAACGCAATAAGGAACAAGAATGATTTTTTCATAAGTGATTTTTTAGATGCTGGATACTAGATACTAGCTGCTTGAATCCCGCAACCAATATCCTCATCCAATACTCAAGAACGAAAATAATATACATCAGAACAAATAGTACTATTTTTATGCGAAATGCGCTTTTTCTTTCACATTGGGTTTAATGGATTTAAGTATCGGGGTTGGCAACGCCAGTCCAATGTGGGCAGCGTGCAAGAAGTAATTGAAGAAACGTTGAGCGGGATTTTAAAGGAACCTGTCTCCATTATGGGCTGTGGCCGCACCGATGCACAGGTGCATGCCAGTCAGTTTTTCTTTCACATGGATGTGAAAGAAAAGTGGGATTATGATCTTCTGTTCAGGCTTAACAAACAACTTCCGGGTGACATTGCTGTTTTTGAAATTCTTCCTGTAGAAGATAATCAGCATGCGCGATTTGATGCTACTCAAAGACGATACGATTACTTTATTCACACCTATAAAGATCCGTTTCTCAACAGTATTAGTACATTATATTTAGAGCCAAGTTTGGATTTAGAAAAAATGAAAGGAGCGGTGGAATTATTAACTCAATACACTGATTATCGGGCATTTTGTAAAACTCCTGATTTGCATCGACACACAATTTGTAAAGTTACTTCCGCATTATTATTTGCTGATAAGAGTGGAGATCGCTTACGGTTTCAAATTTCTGCGGATCGTTTTCTCGGCCGGATGGTGCGCTTTGTTGTAGCAAAACTTTTGTTGATTGGGCAAGGTAAACTTAGTCTTGACGAGTTTGAAAGTTATTTCATTACCCGCGTGACTCCCAAAATTTTTGAGCCTGCATTCCCGCAAGGTCTTTTCCTATCTAAAGTAACCTACCCGTTTCTCGAAGTTCCTGTTCGCACCAGCTTTACAGCTATCGGGCATCCAGAAGATGAATGGGTGGCTGTGTAAGCCTCAGCAAATTAATTCATGAAATATTTAATTACAGAGCTACTGAGTTAATCCCCTGAAGAAATTACTTTGTGTTATTTTAATTCTCTGTGTTCTCTGTGGTTAAATCTATCTATGGAAATGTTGAGTTGTTACCTTTTAGGAAAATAATCACTCGCTCTCTTTTTCAAAATACCCACCTCCCCAAAACGATACCCTACCAATAATTTAAATGCCGTGGTTCCATTGGCAAAATGAATTTCATCGAATCGAATATCGCGGGTTTGTGCTACCAAACTCATTCCACCAAAAAAGTGATCACTGTTGTATCCTAATGCCACACGAACATCAGCAAAGGTATTGAGCGTGATATTGTATTGAGTAGTTTGATCCGGTGCTGTGTATGAAATCCAGTAATGTGCTGGCCCCATTGAAAAAGTTCCATTCAAGAAAAATGATTTGTAGATTAAACTATAGGCATAACCAGGAGCAATGCTAAAGGTGGTGTACTGAAAATCTTTAAAGATTGAGACTGCTGATATGGTTGGCGCATAAAACTGACTTAGCACAGAGGAATCCGCCTGCAAGCGAAATGTATTTACCGTACCCGAAATAAGAACCGAGCCCGCACTTTTAATTTGACGCTCTGAATAATTGTACGCAGACCTGAGTGAGAATTTATTTTTGTTAAAAACATATCGCAGGTTAACTCCAGTATTGTTCAACTGAATATCTGAACGCTTAATAAATGGATCGGGTAAAGTCTGATTAGGGGAAGGATTAGGAACATAGAATCCTGAATATTTTTGACTGTACAGATCAATACCCCAACTCTTACCTAACGAGTTGATTTGAAGATCGCGAGCATCGCTTGACCCATAGGAGGCTTTACTGCGCTCATCGATGGGAACCGCAAAAGTTACTTCAGTTGCTACTTCAAAAATATAAAAGCCTATTCCTGCACTGAACGAAGTATTTGGTTTATAGGTCAACTTCTTTCCCTTATCATCTCGACTATTTAAGCTAAATGAGATTTCTCTTTTCTTTAGCAATGGCCAAATGAAAAATTTATCTGGAAACTGTTTAATGTAGATGTCGCGCAATGAATCTGTCTGCGCATGCGTAGTGGGTATACACACCCAAATAGCGATGAGCACAGAAAATACGCGAACCATACCTAGAGAATGTATTCGCTTAAGTCTTTATTTTTTACAAAGCCAGTAAGTTTATCCTTAACAAGTTGTTGGGTGATGGTAATTTTTGCCCCGGCCTTAATGATGTCTGGTACGTCAAATGAAAACTCATTCAGTAAACGACTCATAACGGTGTGCAATCTGCGGGCACCAATATTTTCAACTTCCGCATTGATATCAAATGCGAACTGAGCAATCTCGTTAATGGCTCCATCTTCAAACTCAATGGTTACACCTTCTGCCTCAAACAATGCATGATACTGTTTGGTCAATGCGTTCTTTGGTTCCCGTAAAATCTGAACAAAATCTTCTCTGGTTAGATTTGTTAACTCAACCCGAATTGGAAAACGTCCTTGTAACTCCGGTATCAAGTCGGATGGTTTTGCCGTATGGAATGCACCGGCAGCAACAAACAACACATGATCGGTCTTTATTACTCCATACTTTGTGTTCACGGTACTTCCTTCCACAATAGGTAATAAATCACGTTGCACCCCTTCACGACTTACATCCGGACCACTGCCCCCCTTCTTTCCTGATCCTGAGGCAATCTTATCGATCTCATCTATAAAAATAATCCCGGCATCTTCTGCCCTGCGAATTGCTTCTTCTTTTACCTCATCCATGTCAATGAGTTTGGCAGCTTCTTCTTCAAATAAAATTTTTCGTGCCTCTGCAACTGTCACTTTTCTCTTCTTAGCCTTCTTGGGCATCATGCCACTGATCATGTCTTGAAGATTCATCATAGAAACTTCATCCATCATACCTGCACCGATCATTCCTACTCCAGCGTTTCCGCTTGGCTTGATATTGATGTCGATCTTTCGATCTTCCAACTCACCATTCTTTATTTTCTCACGAAACAAATTACGTGTGCGCTCATTTAACTCTACATCACTAGCAGGGGTACCATTAGTCTCTTCAGTAGTAGTCACTGGAAATCCCGTTGCTTTCTGTCGCATAGGAGGAATCAGTGCATCCAAAATAATTTCTTCAACGGCTTGTGCCGCACGTTCCTTCACCTCTTCCTTCTTCTTGGTTTTAATCATGTTTACCGATTGCTCTACAAGATCGCGCACCATACTCTCCACATCGCGACCCACATACCCTACTTCGGTAAATTTCGATGCCTCCACTTTTACGAAGGGTGCATCTGCAATACGTGCAAGCCTGCGGGCGATTTCTGTTTTACCCACACCTGTTGCTCCAATCAGTAAAATATTATTGGGAACAATTTCATTTTGAATATCCGAAGCAACATTCATACGTCTCCAACGATTACGCAACGCAATGGCCACGTTCCGTTTCGCTTCATGTTGCCCGATTATATACTTGTCAAGTTCTTTAACAATTTGTTGGGGAGTAAGATAAGTAGCTGATAGCATCCGGTTATAATTATTGTTTCTCAGGTTTAGCCTCTGTTAAAATAAAGTCAACCGGCTTAGCTACTTTCTCTTTCAACAAAGCAATTTTTAAAACCTCATCAACTGTATCTACATAATGAAAGGTTAATCCTTTAATATATGTTTTCTCTATTTCTGTTATGTCGCGTTTATTCTTTTGGCTAAGAATTATTTCTTTAATGCCACTTCGTTTGGCTGCCAATATCTTTTCCTTGATTCCACCAACAGGAAGCACCTTTCCACGTAGCGTAATTTCACCCGTCATCGCCAATTTTCCTTTCACCTTTCTTTGTGTAAAAATGGAAGCCAATGATGTGAGCATAGTAATCCCTGCAGAGGGTCCATCTTTTGGCACTGCTCCTGCCGGTACGTGGATGTGCAAATCGTATTGCTGAAAGATTCTGTTGTCGATACCTAACGATCTGGCATTTGATTTTAAATACGATAACGCAGCAACCGCTGATTCCTTCATCACATCACCCAACTGCCCTGAAATTGTTAGTCCGCCCTTCCCTTGATTTAAACTTGACTCAACAAATAATATATCGCCACCGACTTGCGTCCAGGCTAGCCCGGTAACTACACCCGCTATATCATTGCCCTGATAAAGTTCTTCGTCAAAAATTTCACTACCCAACACTTTTACGACAAAAGCAGGAGTAATTTCTTTTTCAAACTTTTCTTCCATGGCCACCGATTTGGCGACACTTCGAATCACTGACCCTATTTTGCGTTCCAGGCTTCTTACGCCTGACTCGCGGGTATAATTTTCAATAATTTTAGTAAGTGCTTCCTTCTTAAATTTTACTTGTCTTGCTTTCAACCCATGCTCAGCCAATTGTTTTGGTACCAAATGACGGATTGCGATCTGAAGTTTCTCTTCAACGGTATACCCAGTAAGATCAATAATTTCCATTCGATCACGCAAAGCAGGATGAATGGTTTCTAATGAATTGGCCGTTGCAATAAACAGCACCTTAGAGAGGTCGTACTCAACATCTAAATAATTATCGCCAAACGTATTGTTCTGTTCAGGATCCAATACTTCTAACAAAGCAGAAGAAGGATCTCCACGAAAATCAGAACGCACTTTATCAATCTCATCTAAAATAAAAACCGGGTTGCTCGATTTAGCTTTCTTTATGTTTGATAAAATTTTACCTGGCATAGCGCCTACATACGTTTTGCGATGGCCGCGAATCTCTGCCTCATCATGCACACCGCCCAGCGACATGCGGATATAATTTCTTTGCAATGATTTAGCGATTGATTTACCCAACGAAGTTTTTCCTACACCAGGAGGCCCATACAAACAAAGTATCGGGCCCTTCATGTCCTTCTTCAACTTGAGAACCGCTAAATATTCAATGATCCGAGTCTTAACTTTTTCTAAGCCAAAATGATCTTTATCAAGAATCTTTTTCGCACGGGTTAAATCAAAATCATCTACCGTAAATTCATCCCATGGCAAATCAAGCATGAACTCAACATAGTTCATCGCTACCGGAAACTCAGCAGCCTGCGGATTGATTCGAAGCAACTTATCAAGTTCTTTATTAAAATGATCCCTTGCACTTTTTGGCCATTTTTTTTCATCACCGCGCTTCCTAAGTTTTTCAACTTCTTTATCAGGGCCATCATAACCAAGTTCATCCTGCAGCACTTTTATCTGCTGACGCAAAAAGTAATCGCGCTGTTGCTGATCAATATCAGTATGCACTTTTTTCTGAATCTCATGCTTGATCTCCAACATCTGAATTTCCTTGAGCATGAATTGTAATAGCAAAGTACCTCGTTCAACAATGTTAATCGTCTCAAGAATTTTTTGCTTGTCCCCAACATCTACATTTAAGTTCGAGGAAAGAAAATGAATTAGAAAGCCTGTACTTTGAATATTATCTAACGCTACCTGTGCTTCCTGCGGGATTTCAGGATTCAGTTTTAGAATCTTTAATGCCGCATCTTTCAGTGATTGTACAAGTGCCTTTACTTCCTTGCTTTCCAAATCAAGATCAGGTTCGGTAAGCAAATCAATGCGGGCAGTCATGTAGGGTTCGTCCTGCAAAAACTCTTTAATTTGAAAACGATTTTTACCTTGAATGATGATGGTTGTATTTCCATCGGGCAACACAAGCATTTTAATAATGCGTGCCACCGTACCAAACCGATAAAGATCATCCATGCCTGGCTCTTCTGCCAGTTTATTTTTTTGAGCGATCACCCCAATGATTCGATTGCCTTGATAGGCATTCTTAATCAGTCGAATTGATTTTTGACGAGTAACTGTAATCGGAATTACAACTCCTGGAAACAGTACAGTATTCTTTATAGGAAGTATGGATAACTCAGAAGGAAGATCTTCAGGTTTTAAATCAGATTCTTGTTCGGGATTAATTAACTGAATTAATTCTTCTGAATCTTCCTGAACCATGGGTGCTATTGCAAGGGATTTAAACATATTTTATAGGTGCCAATTTGACACAAAAAAAGGGTGTCTCCAATTAATATTTATAGAACGCAGTAAGGGTCAATCGGTATGCCAATGTTTTGGTTATCAGGCAAATTTGTTTCAATTTTCGAGTGAATTGAACATTTTAAAATACAACTTGAGATTTACAAGACCTTGTTTATTAGTGCTTTTGGTGGTGATGTTCGGTTTCCACACCAGCGTTTTTGCTCAAAAAGAAAAAAAAGGGTTCAAAAAAGGGGGTGTAGTGGCATTAAATGATTCCGTATCTATCTACAGCCAGTCTGACATATTCAATTTCCCGAATGTAAATAAGATTAAGCTCTATCAAAATGATGCGAAACTCCAAAAAATAAGAAATCTCGATACGCCCGGTCAGGAAAAACAGATGTATCTGGAACTCAAAGAGTATGTAAGAAATTTTGGGATTGAGAACTTCAGTAAAAATGTTGCTATGATTTGGCGGCTAGCCAAACTTTCAGAAACATTAGGCCCACCTGGAGAATCATTACTGCTTTACAAATTGGTACTCAAACATCATCAACAAGGATTAGACATTCAGAATATTTATAAGCGGCATGAGATGCTTGATCCTGATAAGAAAGAAAATTATGTGCCTCTGGATTTTTATTACAAACTAGTTGAATACAGAAAAGATATTGACACGCTTCGTCCACCACAATCTATTTTAATAAACATGGGCGGGTTTATTAATTCTGATAAAGAAGATTACGGGCCAACCGTTGGTAATGTAGACGATCTCATTCTTTTTACATCCAAGCGAAACGAAAAATATGATCACACCTACAACGAAGATTTGTTTTTTAGTTTGAAAGCAGAAAATTATTGGTCGGACGCACAACCCTTTACAAGCATCAATACAGAATTCAATGAAGGTTCAGCTTGTCTAAGCCACGATGGAAAGTTGCTTTACTTCTCGCGCTGCAATGCACCAGATGGATTAGGAAATTGTGATTTGTACATTGCGAAACTTAAAGCAGACAGCACCTGGGGTGATGTTAAGAAT
>CAWBCB010000028.1:0-65179 GCA_963787095.1 uncultured Cytophagales bacterium
AAATATTTTTTAGCAACTCGCTGTAAATCTTCACGCGTTACTTTCATATACTTTTCTATTTCCGTATTGATCAAGTTAGCATCTTTATAATACACATGATAATTAGCGAGTTGCTCTGCTATGCCTACCGCAGAAGAATTTTGCTGCACAAACTGGCTTTCCGTTTGGTTCCGGATTTTTTGAAATTCTTTTTCAGAGATCAATTCTTTTTGCACTTTCTCAATTTCCGCATCCATCGCTTTTTCAAGATCATCGGCTTCAACACCCATGTTCACAATACCAAACACGAGGTAAAGTCCTGGATCTTCTAATGAAAAAGGAAATGCTTGCACGGTAAGTGCTTTCTTTTGTTCATCTACGAGCGACTTATACATGCGTGAACTTTGGCCACCACTCAATACCGTGCTCAACATATCCAACGCATACGCATCGGGTGTACCTTGTGCAGGAATGTGATACGCTTCGATAACTGCCGGCAACTGAATGTTATCAAACACCACATCACGTACTTCTGCTTTTTGTTGTGGCTCCACCACCGTTGGGCGTGGAATTTTCTTTCCGCCTTTCGGGATGTCTTTAAAATACTTTGCAACAGCTGCTTTGGTTTGTTCTATATCAATATCTCCTGCTATAGACAACGTTGCATTTTCAGGAACATAGAATGTTTTGTAAAACGCAATAAACTCTTCGAGAGAAGCAGCATTCAAATGATCCAATGAACCAATGGGTGCCCATTGGTAAGGATGCACGGTGTATGCATGCTTTAACACTTCGGTGAGAATACTCCCGTAAGGTTGATTATCCATACGCTGACGCTTCTCTTCTTTCACTACTTCGCGCTGTGTTTCTACGCCAATCTTTTCAATTTTAGCGTGCAACATGCGCTCCGATTCCATCCATAATCCCAGTTCCATTTGATTGGAAGGAAGTACTTCATAATAAAAGGTGCGGTCGTTTGATGTGTTTGCGTTATTGGTAGCGCCAGCGTTTTGCAAATATTTATCAAACTCACCACGTTTGATGTTTTCGGTTCCTTCAAACAATAAGTGTTCGAAGAAGTGTGCAAAGCCAGTACGGTTTGGGTCTTCATTTTTAGAGCCTACATGATACAATACCGACACCGCTACAATGGGTGTAGTATTGTCCTTATGTAAAATTACGTGCAGGCCATTGGGCAGATCGTATTCCGTGAACTCAATCTTTCGGGCTTGACTGAAACTTACCGTTATCGCGGCAAGCATGAGCCAAAGGGTTAAAGTTTGTTTTTTATGCATAGGTTGTTTTTTATGGGATTACAATATAGGAAAACGTATGATCTACCTCCGATGTTATGAATATTTTTTGTTTAAGCATTTAATCTGTTTGAGAGATTGTTATTCCACAAACCTGCACTTATTTCTCTAAAGATTTTTTCGTAAAAAATGAACTTTCAATTTTCTCATTCACTTTAAGTTCAACAAGTGTTGATTTGGAATTAAGTCTTGAACCACTGTGCCCCTCTGTTCGTGTAGGAAATTTTAGTTTGCCAAAACTCTTGTAATCAAAAAACTTATTTGTATTAAAGCCATCGTTGAAAGTGTACTGATCTAACAGGCCTGTCTCAACATTAAAATAACAAATCAACTTCCAATCATATTTCGTAACCAACGCACATTCTTTCATCATTTTACCATCAACTACCTTATTCTCGAAACATGCAATATTTTTTGCAGTTAAGATCATGTGAGTTACTCCATAATTCAGATACCATTGGATTAAAACTTCTTTCTCTTCTTCCGGTACTTTCAATACATCAAAAACACGTTATTGTCTTGATTTAATTCAACATTTTCTCTCCAAAAAACTGTTTCAACAGCTTTGAAATTATCATGTCCACCAATTGCACCTAAATATTTATTGACTACTTGTTCTACAGATTGGGCAAATGTTTTAATTGGTAAACCACACAAAACAATTGTAAGTACCATCAACTTTCTTGAGGGTTTTACACACAAATATTTGATTAGATTGTTTCGCAAACCGGTTATGATAGATTTTAAAAATGCCAAACCCAAACATAACTCTAAACCATAAAGAAGAACAAGGGGATTTTCCCCCTAAAAAAGGGGGGAAATCCCCGGTATAAAAGGGGGAAAATCCCGAGAACTGGGATTCTATTATAGAAACAGACTTTTAAGTCTTAAGTTTTGTGTCGTGATGATTCACTACCCAATCAAATCTCCCAACACCTTCTTCATTTGGTCAGGTTGTAGCCGGGGGCCAAATTGTGAAACTACTCTTGAAGAAGCGAGCGAGGCAAGTTTTCCGGCTTCGGCATAAGAATGGCCGTGGGTAATGGCATACATAAATGCGCCTGAGAACATATCGCCTGCCCCATTGGTATCAATGGCCTTTACTTTGTAGGGTTCAATTTGTATAAAAGTATCGCCATCATAAATCAAGGCACCATTGGCACCGAGTGTGATCGCAAATCGTTTAGCAACCTCTTTTAGTTTTTCACGAGCTTCTGCAACTGAATCAGTGCCTGTATATATCATGGCTTCTTCTTCATTGCAAAAAAGTAAGTCCACACTGGCACCTACCACTTCTTCCATTTGTTTGGAAAAGTATTTTACCATGCTTGGATCGGAAAAGGTAAGTGCCACCAAAACTTTATTTCGCTCAGCAATTTTCTTTGCTTCTTTCAAGGCTTCTAATCCCTTAGGGCTGGCCACTAAATAACCTTCCAGATATACATACGATGAATTTTTAATAGCCTCCGCATCCAGGTGTTCGGGTGATAAAAAGGAACTCACTCCTAAAAATGTATTCATGGTTCGTTCTGCATCGGGGCTGGTCATTACCAAACAACGGCCGCTATGTCCTTCGGGGCACTGCTCAGGAGTTAGGTTCGTATCTATTCCATTTCTTTTTAAATCTGCCAAAAAGAATTGCCCGAGTTCATCCTTTGCCACCAGGCACGAATAAAAACTTTTACCTCCAAATTGATTTACGGCTACTACTGTATTGCCTGCCGAACCTCCACCCGACATTTTGCTGCGCTTCATGTCAATGGCTTTCATCAACTGCAGTTGACGTTTTTCATCGACTAAGGTCATTACTCCCTTCTCCACTTCATTGGCTGTAAAAAAATCATGTTCCACTTCCGTGATAATATCTACAATGGCATTGCCTATGCCGTAAACGTCATAACGTGATGCTGGATTCTTGATACTGGATGTAGACATAGAATTCAAATTTGAAATAAGTTGCAAGGATAAACAAAGATTAAGAAACTACCTTATTTCTTTCCCTTTGATTGGATACTTAATGTGTACTTGAATTTCGCAGCCCGATTTGGATAGTCGGTGATAAATCCATCTACGCCCATGCCTTTAAGAGAGAGCATATCTTTTTCTTCATTGACCGTCCACGGAATTACACGCACTTTTTTTTCATGCAGCAGCTTAACGTCTTCATTTCGCAGCAACGTAAAATCCGGACTATAGATAGAAGGAATAAAGCCTAAGGCTGCTAAGTTTGATTCAACTGATTTTTTGTTTTCAACCAAGGCCGCCAATCGAACCTCAGGATATTTCTCATGCCAATATTTTAGCACCCGAAAGTCGAACGATTGAATAACCACACGATCCAATGGTAAGTACTGATCGATTAAATTATAGACTAAATCAGAAAATACTTTAGGGGTTGGATGAAATCTATTGTCATCCTCAGGTTCACTTTTAATTTCAATGTTATAATCTACTTCGTAACGGGTGTAACTTTTAATATGATTTTCAACCGCCACAATTACGTCTGAAAGTAACGGTTTGTGAACACTCATTCTCTGTTGTTGTGGAAATCGTTCATTTCCTTTCATTCCACAATCCCACTGCTTTACTTCATCATACGTCATTTTATAAAGATTGAACTTGCGCTCTGACTTTTCATCAATAAAATCTCCCTCCGGATCGGTACAAATAGAAGCTGTCATCCAAGGCTCGTGCGACACTACAAGCTTTTTATCTTTAGTTACCGCAAGGTCAAGTTCAATGGTGGTTACGCCTGAATCCAGCGCCAGCAAAAAAGCCGGAATGGTATTTTCCGGCATGAGGCCACGCGCACCTCTATGACCCTGAACATCAAATTTTGGAATATAAGCTTGAGCCTGAAGCCCAACGGCTATAAGTGAAAAAAATAATATTAAAAAATATCTGTTGAGGGATACTAGATGCTGGATACTGGATGAAATCATAATACAAAGTTACTGGATTCTTAACTATCGAGAATCAAGAATCCAGTATCCAGTGTCAATTTTAATAAAACTACTGTTGAATAATCATGCGCATACCCCCACCTCCACCTCTTCGGTTGCCACCACCCATGGGGTTAAGGTGCTTGTTAAGTGCATAGGTGAAGCTAACCATATAGTATCGACCTAGATTGTTGGTTGTTTGCTGCTGGATGTAGTTTTCGCCTGAGCTTTGACTTACGCTGTTACTTTGATCCAATACATTGTTCACTTTAAATTTCAATTCGCCCGCGTTGTTCTTTAAAATGAACCGTGAAATAGAAATATCCAAAAACGGAATCTCCTGGCGGAAGTCTGTTGTTTTACTGGTATAGATCAAATACTCATAACTTGTATTGAAGGAATACTTCTTAAGGAAACTTAAGTTGATTTCCGACTTATACGTTTGATTAAAAAACTGTTGATCAGGCGTACTGAAATCGTATTTGGTTTCTTGCTGACTAAGATTCGCGCTTAAGTCTAAGATGACAAACTCTTTAAAGGTAAAATTGTAACGACCATTTCCTCCCAGCGTGCGGCTTCGCGCATTATTATTCTTCTCATTTAAGACTGCAATGGTTTCGGATAACGTAGCGGAGGGTCCGAAATTAAAACGACTGTTTAGCTTCTTTACAGGGAACCCAAAATTAAAATTAGCACGAAGGCTCTTTGAATAATCAACATTAACAGGCATTGATAAACGCTGGCCATTGCTAAATGATTGTGAGTTTACAATCGCATTTTTGGTATAGGATCCATTAATGAAAGCAAAGAAATTAATAAACCTTGCCGGATTGAAAGAAGTGAAGTTAGTATTTAGGCTATGCGAATAACCGGGTTTTAGTTCTGGATTACCCACATAAAGATTCAAGGGATCACTATTATCTATGACCGGCTGCAGTTGTTGAATCGTTGGCTCTTGCATGGATGTTTCGTAATCGATGCGTAAGATGTTTTGTAGTTGAGAAATCGTAATTAAAATGCGTGGAAGGAAGTAGATTTTCAAATGTGCGATCAATTTTTACATCGCGCGAAATCAAATCACCTTTTAGTGAAGTCATTTGATAACTGGCTCCGGTGGTGAGACTATATTTCTCTCGATTAATCTTGAAGTTAAGTCCAGGGCGATTATAAATATAATTGCTAATGTACTTGTTACTTAATTGAGCATTGAGTGATGGGGTTCCTCCGCCAATATCATACACTTCACGATCAACATCATTCCTATTGGTTTGAAAATTATAATTGGCCTCTAAATATTTTCTGCCCCCCAGCGGTTCGGTAAAAGAAACGGTAGCCCCATAAGACTGATTGGTGGTTGATTGTGTATTTGTCTGATCTATTAAACTCTCACCCGGTGTATTCCCATAGAAAGTATTGGTTGATTGTTGATCTCCCTCGCTATCGGTGGTACTAAGCCCCAAGGTGAGGTTGGTCGATAAACTTCTTCCCTTTTTGTCAAATCGATGTCGCCACAGCAAACTGCTGTTTAAACTTAGAGCCTGTTGATCAGTTTCAGTGGTGCGGGTACTTTCATTTAGCATGGAGTTGTCACTTAAATTCCTCGTTTCGCCTGTACTTAATGTCCGTTGGTTAGAAATTGAATAGTTTGCATTGGCAGTTGCTTTAATTGTATTGGCCGAATCAATATTATGATCCAACATTAAGGTGCCTTTGTGGTTATCGCTCTTGCTGATTTGCCGGCTTACCTGAGTCAATTGATTGCTATTATCTACGCCTGGATTATTTGGATCATCCGGCAAAAAGTTAATCCGGTTCAAATCTGTGTTTACATTTCTATCTAAGTGATTATAGAAATAACTTGAGGTTAGTTTAGTGTCTTTGTTTAAATCGCGATTAAAGTTAAGACCACCGGCATAGTTTGTCATGATACCGCTTTGGCGGCCACCAAAATTTGCAGAAGGTCCGCCACCACCACCAGAATTAACAGTGAAACTTCCTCCGCCCCCCAACATAGCCTGAGTGCCTCCGGAAAAATTCATGAAATCGCCAATGGAAAATCCTTGTTCGTTAATATTATTGCCCATCCCCAAAAAGGAAAGTTGTTTACCCTTCGAGAATTTGTTTACACTGGCTGTTGCCTGAAAGCGATCATCTGATCCGTAGCCCCCCATCAGGTTTCCAAAAGCACCTTTGCGTTTCTCTTCTTTTAATTCAAGGTTGATTGTCTTCTCGCGCTGCCCGTCATCAATACCAGTAAACTGAGCCTGATCCGATTTACGATCAAACACCTGCACCTTATCAATTGCATCGGCTGGCAAATTCCGGGTTGCCAATTTCGGATCACGACCAAAAAATTCGCGACCATCTACTGTAACCCGTTGTACTTGTTCGCCTTGAGCACGCACCGTACCATCCGTTTCCACTTCCATACCCGGCATTGTTTTCAGTAAATCTTCGACGGTGGCATTTGCTTTTGTCTTGAAATGAGCCCGCATTAAATTCAATCGTATCTTTTTTTACCGTTACGGGATTTTTCTCACCCATAATTACAACCCCTTCCAATTCCTTAGTAAGTGTTTCCATTTTTACTAACCCAAGGTCTAGCACGGGTTCGGTAGTGGTGGCAATTCGCTTTAGGTATGGAGCAAATCCCACAAAGGTGACTTTGAGCAGATACTCACCTTTGTTTACATTTTTTATTTCAAAAATTCCTTTGAGATCTGATACTCCAAAGTTCACCAGAGAGGAATCCTTCACGCTAAGGATCATCACCGTTGAAGAGGGAAGTGGGCTAGCCGACACATCTGTCACCTGACCTTTTATAGTTGCCTTTTGGGCAAACGTGGCGAATGAAGCGAACACAAGAAGTATCGCGAAGTAAAATTTTTTCATATGTCTTTTTATAATGAGGCTTGAGCCTTAATTTCTAATAATCATTCCACCACGACCACCCATCTGCTTCATTTGCTCTTCCATCATTTTCTGAAATTCTACCTGTGTAATTTTAGTGCCTCCTGATGGGGCTTTCAATTCATTTTTCTTCAACTCCCTTAACTCAATAGTTTTTGCTAACAGTACTCGCTCACCATTATTAATATCCACTACAAGTACTGCACCGGGCAACGTATTGTACCGATCTGGGCCAAGGAACGGACGAATCTTGTTTGTGTACCACGCTGTTATTTCAGAAGTTCTAATGATGGGCTCAGTAGGTTCGTTTCCTCTCGAAATTCTAATCGTATCAGTTTTTGTGTAATAAGCCATGTTGCATAGGTACTCACCAATCATCCTTGTTTCGGTTCCAAACTTCCAGGGCGACATGGTGATTGAATCTTCGATGAGATAATTCTTTCCCATAAAATCCTGCTTAGACATAATCTTACCAGTATTTTGATCCATATAAATCTCAGTATTCGGCATTCTAAAATTCATTCTCATGCCACCACCACTTCCGGCAGTACGAAATTGCTCTTCCTCATCCTCTATCACCGGTTTATAAATTGACTCCGTGTCGGTAAAGAAAAGTTGCTGCTTCGTGGTGCGAAACTCAGGGATCATGGCCTTCATTCCTTCGCGGTCGGCCGGAATGTTCCGATGCATGTTTATTTTCACCTCATAGGTGATAACTCCCGTTGTTTGAGCAAACACAATATTGGCTGCGGTAATGGATACAAGTACACCAGCCAGCAAAATCAATTTTTTCATATAAGATGGAATTTTCATTGTTAAATGGTAAGCAAATGTACGGGTTGAGATACGTTTCATGGGTTAAAAGTTTTGAAAGCAAGGTTAATTAAGGTTAAAATTTGCAGGAGACGCGGTATATCCCAGTACTTTTGCAGGCATGAAATGGCAATTAAAAAGATCTGCACCAAACAGTATGATTATACAGGCCATTCCACGTAACCCTAAAAAATAAATATTAATACGTGAAATCAAAAAATACCTTAACGCTTGTTTTAATTGCTAGCAGCATAGCCTTGTTGCTTGCGCTACAGGCGTTTTGGTTAATCTCATCTTACGAAAAAGCATATTCTGATTTGCGGAGAGAAACGAATGTTGTGTTTCGATCAACCGTTATGGCTTTGCGTGATTCCTTATTTATAAAGAGTTTTGAAAAAGTACCATCGGACTCATCCACCAAAGTTTTCAACTTTATTCCAAAATCAGATACCGGAATTCTCGAAAAATCTACCACTCATTTGCAGTCAAGTGCCTCCCAAATTCAAATATATATTTCTTCAGATCGAAAAGGAGATTCGGTACAAACATTATTAAGGCCTCTATCCGCACGAATACGTGAAGGCAGATTAAATGGAAGCAATTTTATTCTACGAATAGGCGCAGACTCATTGTCGGAGGATAGCATTCGAAACAATTATCGAATAGCACTTCTACGGAGTGATATTGATGTTCCCTTCAAGATAAAACACTCATCCTTTAGACCAACCCCTGCCCAAATAAGTAAAGGTGGTAGAGAATTATTCAGAAGTCCGCATGAAGAAATCGATAATGAAATAAGTTCTCCCCTTCTATCCGATTCGATACAATCGGAATGGGTACGTGTTGATCCGGTACATCGTTACGCCACTGTGCTATCTAATTTTAGATTTCTAATTCTAAAAGAAATAACCCCACAAATTCTCTTTTCATTCTTTCTTACTTCACTTACCATTCTTGCGTTTGTGGTGATGTATAAAAGTATTCGGTCGCAGCAGCGATTGATGGAATTAAAAAATGATTTTATCAGCAACATTACCCATGAGCTAAAAACTCCCTTAACAACAGTAGGTGTTGCCCTCGAGGCACTCAAAAATTTTAAGGGCTTGGATAATCCAACTCTTACTAACGAATATCTTGACATTGCTCAGAATGAACTCAATCGATTAACCATTCTTACCGATAAAATTCTTAAGACCTCAAGTTTTGAAAATAATGGTGTTGAATACAATGCCGAACCTCTAGAGCTTGACAAAATCATTGATCAGGTTTTGGGATCACTAAAACTTGTTTTTGAACGTCAACAAGCCAAAATAAGCTTTACGAAAGAAGGCACCGATTTTCAATTACTTGGGAGTTCCGTTCATCTTACCAGTGTTGTATATAATTTACTCGACAATGCACTTAAATACGGTAAGGAGAATCCAGAAATAGAAATTCAATTAAAGGCTGCATCAAATGAATTAACCTTAATAATAAAGGATCATGGTGTAGGAATATCGCCTGAGTATAAAAAGAAAGTGTTTGAGAAATTTTTTCGGGTTCCAACCGGTGATGTTCATAACATAAAAGGGTATGGCCTCGGATTAAGCTACGTGGAAAGTGTAGTGAAGAGTCATAAAGGAACTATTGAATTAGAAAGCGAAGTTGAGAAAGGAAGTAAGTTTATTATCAAGTTGCCAAAAAATTAACTAAGGCGTCAAGACACTTCAAAGTGTCAGACTCCTATCACAAACTTTTAAATGGGCAAAACAAAAATACTTTACGTAGAAGACGAACCCTTTCTGGGAAGGATTGTAAAAGAGAGCCTGGAGGTACGTGATTTTGAAGTACGGATGGTAACGGATGGAAAATTAGTGCAAAGCGTATTTGAAGAATTCCATCCGGATATTTGTGTGCTTGATGTAATGCTTCCCAACAAAGATGGATACGCAATCGCGCAGGACATTCGTCAACTAAACGCAACCGTACCTATCATTTTTGTAACTGCGAAAACACAAACCGAAGATCTGATTAAAGGTTTTGAAGTAGGTGGAAATGATTACCTGCGCAAGCCCTTTAGTATGGAAGAACTGATTGTGCGGGTAAACAATCTTTTGCAGCTCACTCAAAAATTATCAGCAGGTCCCAAAGAGTCAATAGCGATCGGTAAATTTGAATTCGCGCCACAGCGCTATGAATTAAGAAAAGATGGCAAGGCAAAAAAACTTTCGCATCGCGAAGCAATGTTGCTTCAAATACTTGCTGAAAATCAGAATGCAAACATCGACAGAAAAACCATGTTGATGCGCGTGTGGGGTGATGATTCATTTTTCAACTCACGCAACTTAGATGTATACATTACCAAATTGCGCGATTATCTTAGAGATGATTCTTCCATAGAAATCATTACCATCAAAGGAGTGGGTTATCACTTTGCTGTGGGGTAAATTACCGATTGGGTCAATCAATACTTTACGCACTCGTCCAATATTGCTTCATCTTCTTTCTTAAAAATGAAACACTTCTGGCTAGTTGATCCATGCCATCTACTCCATCCTCGATACTGATCCATCCATTAAAACCTACACGTTTCAATTCTTTGAAAATTGCATCGTAGTCATTCAACCCTTTCCCGATTTCACCGTGGCTCAAGCGTTTGGCATAACCTGTTGCACCCCCTTCTTCCTTGCGCAAATCTTCAATCGTTCCTTCTTTCAAGTAGCGGTCGCTGGCATGCATGGTAACAACCCGGTTCGATACGCGGCTAAGTAATTCCAACGGATCTTCTCCAGCTAAAAAGGTATTGCTGGGATCATAGTTCACACCAAAGTTTGGATGTTGTATTCGATCGACCAGTTTACAGAAGACATCCATCTTCTGGGCAAACTCAGGGTACTCCCAAAAATCATCTTTGTAGTGATTCTCAAGAATGAGAGTAATGCCACGCTCTTGTGCGTACGGCAAACACGTTTCAATACAATCCGCAGCTAACTTAACACCTTCCTCCACGGGAAGCTCAGGTCTACGTTGCCCTGAAAGCACACGGCAATATGCGCCTCCAAGGGTATGCGTCATATCAATCCATCTCTTTTGCTTTTTGATTTCGTTCTCTCGAAAACCTTTGTCAGAATGAGTAAAGTCGGGAGAACAGCACATCATGGGAATTACTTTGCCATGATCTTCCACCTGCTTTCGAAAGTTGGGCCAATTCGATTCGTTTTCCATTTCCAGAAAACCTGCATACCATTCCAGTCCTTCAATATCTAATTTTACTGCTAGCTCTATCCATTCAGAAACCGTCATGGTTCCATCCTTGCACAACGCGTGCATAAATGCTTTTGGAAAGGCAGCTAGCTTAGGCATAAAAGTTTTTTAAGATTTTTTAGGAGAAATAATTATGGCGTCTTTGGGAGGATTGCGACCAATAAAAGGATACTGTTCTAAATCAACCACCTGACCACTGATCGGACCACTTTCGTCTGCAAGCCAATAAACGGCCGCGGCTGCAATTTCTTCTGGAAACAAAATTCTTCTAGCTGGTGCATACACGTTAGGAAGTTGCTCGTACCAATTGTTAGGCATGCCTTGTTCGCGTTTGCGCTGAATTTCATTTTCCGTCATCACCCAACCAGGATTGATCTGATTAACACGCACACCATGCTCACGATGAAGTGTGTCTCCAAGATTTCGTGTCATGGTCATTAAAGCTCCCTTGGATATGCTATATGGCAAAAGATTGGGCTCCCCGCTGTACGCATTTACTGAGCCGATGTTTAACACACATCCATGCGACTTACTTAAATGTGGCAATGCATATTTAATCATTGCAAAAGGTGCTATTGTATTTACTTCCAAAACCTGGCGAAAAAAATTCAGATCGGTAGTATGAATATCCGAAGAGGCAACCATGGCCGCATTATTTACGATTGCATCTAACCGGCCATAGGTTTTCAATGTAAAATCAACAAGGTGTTGTGCCGCTCCCTCACCGGCTATTTCTTCAATGTGCAATACGGCTTTATCCGATCCTATTTCTACTATCACGGCTTCACCAAGCTCCTGTTCCAACCCATGAATTACCACGCTCGCCCCTTCTTCTACACACCGTAATGCAATCGCCTTACCTATGCCCGTAGTGCTGCCTGTAACAATAATTATTTTGTCTTTCAATCTCATGTTAACGGTCGATCAATTAAACATTTCGTCTTTCCTTTTATTCGATTTAAAAATCATACTGGTTTAAGAACACTTTTTACTACTTCGCCCTTGTGCATTTTTTCAAAAGCTTCGTGCCATTGGGTCACCGGCCACACGCCACCAATAATTGGTTTTACATCTAGTTGTCCGTTGGCAAGCAGTGCGATCACGCGTTCCCAAATAGGCCAGTTATGACTAAAGCTTCCTTGAAGCGTAACATTTTTTTGAACAATGGGATCAAGGGAAAATCCGAGTGGTTGAGGACCCCATCCAACTTTTGTAATCTGACCGTTAGGTCTTACCCATTGCATGGCCATTTTCAAGGTGGCGCTTGCGCCTGCCGCGTCAATAACAAAATCAGCACCTAGACCATCACGTTGCTTTGCCCATTCCGTAGCATCGCCAACAATTCCTTCACATCCGTAATGTTTGGCAATATTGAGTCGGTTCCTATCGGCTTCCAATCCAACCACAGCCACTTCGGCTCCACATAAGCGCGCCATGGCAGCGCACAAAATCCCGATGGTGCCAGGGCCAATAACAATTACGCGGTCACCTGGTTTCAATCGCGAGTTTTCAACCACAGAATTATAAGCTACGCAACACGGTTCCGTAAGACATGCTTGCTCAAAAGAAAGTTGCGCAGGTACGTTATGCAAACAACGGGAGGGCACACGTACAAATCGTGTCATAGCACCATTCACGCCATAGCCGAATCCTTTTCGGGTGGGATCTAAATTGTATAAACCCTGACGCGACATAGGGTTGTTGGGATCAATAACAGCAGCCGTTTCGCTCACCACCCGATCGCCTTCTTTCCAACCGATGACTCGTTTCCCTAGTTCGACAATGTGACCACCAAACTCATGACCTAACACCACTGGATAATTTACCGGCCAGCTATGGTCGGCCGTCCATTGATGTAGATCGCTGCCGCATACACCTACGTTGGCTACTTCCAATAAAATATCTTCTTCACCAATGGTCGGCTTTTCGATTTCACGGATTTCCACCGATCCTTTTTCGGGTGCATAATTAACTACCGCTGCTGATTTCATTATCTTTATTGTTAAGATTTTTTTCTTAAAACTTATTTGTATGCATGAATTTTTTCGCAAATCATGCGAAGAGATTCTTCCAGATTTCCATCGGCTGTTTTGAAAGCATCGGCATCAATGGTAAGGGGTGCACCCAACACAACCAAAGGGGCACCATACTCCGGACATTGAATAGCCTGCTCTAAGCTGAGTCCACCAACTGCCTGTACTGGAATTTTTACTGCCTGTACTACTTCGCGAAGTTGATCAAGTGGACTGGGCATCCGTTTTCCCTGTGCTGCGATACCTCTTCTCTCGTCATAGCCTATGTGATGAACTACATAATCGCATCCCAACCTTTCCAGCCATCTTGCAGCTTCCACCATATCAGGACATCCCAGATTATCACCCATTACTTTAATACCATAGTCGCGACCTGCTTTCACCACACATTTAATCGTTTCTTCATGGGCACGCGCCATCACTACCACATGGGTGGCACCTGCCTTCGCCATCATCTCCGCCTCTAAGTAACCGCCATCCATTGTTTTAAGATCAGCTACAATTGGCACGTTGGGAAATGCTTCCCGTAATTTTTTCACACCATGCAAGCCTTCTGCAAGGATGAGTGGTGTCCCCGCCTCAAGCCAATCAACGCCTGCACGCATGGCAAGAGCAGCGGTTTCAAGTGCTTCTTCTATGTTGGTAAGGTCGAGTGATATTTGTACGATTGGTTTCATGTGTTGTTTGTTCTTGCCTTTACGTAAACTTACTTATCGTCATTTCATTTTATCCAAGTTCAGAAATCAAAATCCAAAATTCAAAAGCAGATGAGATGATCGGTAAAAAATATATTTTATCTTTCAAGACTTCCGGGTTGAGGAAGCAGACTTTACTTAAAACTAATGATTCATGACAGCTTTTTTGCTATACCGATGTAATTGTATTTTAGGTGAAGGTGCGTTTTGGCACGAAGGCAGGCAAAGTTTTTTCTGGGTAGACATTGATGGAAAAGGTTTATTCGAGTATGTCCTCCAGAATAAAAAAGTAAATACCTGGCGGTTTCGGCATAGCCCTAGTTTTTTAGCACTTGATGGACAGGGTGAATTAGTAATTGCTTTTCAGGGTGGGATTGCCCGCTTTAATTTGCAAACTGAAAATCTGAAATGGTTAGTTGACATTGAAAAAGATATTCCTGACAATCGCTCCAATGATGGTGGTATTGATAGTGAAGGCAGATTATGGATAGGCACCATGAATATACAATTCAGGGAAAGCGCTGGCTCATTGTATTGTATTGACAAAGAGTTTAGAATTACAAAAAAGGTTGAAGCGCTCACGATACCAAATGGACTGGTCTGGTCATTGAACGGCTCTAAAATGTATCATATCGATAGCCCAACCAGAAAAATACAATCTTATTTGTTTGACCACCGAACTGGCAATATCATTTTTGAAAAGACTGCTATTACTATTCCGAAAGAGGCAGGAACACCTGATGGCATGTGCCTGGATGAAGAAGGGATGCTATGGATAGCGCAATGGAATGGGTTTGGTGTTTACCGTTGGAATCCCGAAAACGGAAAGCTCCTGGATAAAATTGAAGTACCGGTTCCTCAGGTTTCAAGTTGTGCTTTTGGTGGGGAGAAGTATGATCAGCTCTTCATCACCACGGCACGGGAGGGTTTTAGCAATGAATCGCTAGAAAAATATCCTGATAGCGGGAGTGTATTTATGGTAAGACCCGGTGTGCGTGGTGTGCGGAAGAATCTGTTTGGCACCAAGTAATCCTTTCACTACTATCTCAACATAAAGCAGAATAATAGCATTTAAGGTACTAGCGAACAGGCTATCCCGTGGGCAATTAACTGAAAGTATAGGTTTGTTAGCTTGCTCACTCAGCCGCCCTGTCGAATTGGAAATCAAGATGGCTTTGGCTGGACGAATGGAGTTTTTCTTGCTATGAAAAGCAATTGATTACTATTTTTTATAAAGCTTACCAAGCACTTCCTCTTTTCCATCAATAGCCGGAAGTGGCAAGCCAAGAATTTTTGCTACCAGCGGATACACGTGAATGTTTTGAAAGGGAGGTAAAGTAACTCCCGATTTTATGTTGGGTCCTTGCGCATAAAAAATTCCTCGAACGTCTATAAACTTGGCAGGGTCATATCCATGCCCACCTTCTTTAGAACCAACTTTAGCCAATTTTAGAAACCTCTCCCGCGAACCCTCACGAATGTAATGGTGTGAATTAGCCATCACCATAAGGTCTCCTGTTCTTTCATTTTGATAGTACCAACGGGCAGGATAATCTTCCTTCTTTAACACCTTATAATTCCTCTCGTTCTTTTTTAACACGGCATAGACTGAATCTCTTTTCTGTTTATCTGGAATATATAAATGGGTTTGTGTTCCGCCATTGACCAATTTTACATTCGGATTTTTGCGATCCACTAACTCATCAATAAAAATATAAGTTGATTCTTCCGCAGTAAGTTCATGCATGCCGTGATCCGAAACTAAAATCACATTTACCGGAAGGGTAGTTTCAGTAACTCCCTTCATTAAATTTCCCAACAACGTATCCGCTCGCAAAACAGCCTGCCTGGTTTCTTCTGAGTTTGGTCCAAACATATGACCTTCATGATCTGGAAATGAAAAATATAATGTAATGAGGTGTGGTCGTTCCGTCTCGGGTAACTTCAACCATTCAATAACTTGATCTACTCGCTTTTGCGGATCAACTTTATCATCAAAAGGAAAATAATAATCGGGTCTGCGACTGTCATCACTCATTTCGGAGCCCACCCAAAAATAGGATGCGGATTTTATTCCGTTGCGTTTTGCCAATTCCCACAAAGGCACGCCTCCGTAATAATATGGATCCGTTACTTTCGCCTTATCCCTCATCCCATAAAATTCCTTTCGTGTCGGATCATAAAAGCTATTGTCAACCAATCCATGATTGCCAGGGTTCAAACCGGTAACCAATGTGTAGTGATTCGGGAATGTCTTGCTTGGGAAAGAAGGAATCATTGCTTCTGCTTGTGAGCCTTTCGCAATAAATTGTTTAAAGTGTGGAGGATTGAAGTTCTGAACATAGTCATACCGAAAGCCATCGAAGGAAACCATGATTACATAGGAAACTTCCTTCTGAGCAAACGATGAAATATCTATGAGCAGAAAGAATAAACAGAAAAGAACTCTCTTCATTTATTATGCATTTTAAAATGTGGGACCTGTGGGGCCTCGAACCCACGACCCTCCCGATAGCTATCAGGATAGCTAAGATCCCTTGACCTGTTGCAAGATGAAATTTTTTCTACAAATCAAGGAGGTTTTTTATTCCTTTGGTTTTAAATCTATGTTACCGTTTATGAATACTGTTGACTACTGGACCAATCATCTTACGTTACAGCCACATCCTGAAGGAGGTTTCTTCAAGGAAACTTATCGCGCGGCTGAAACGATTGGTGACTTGCCTGAACGATTTGAGGGCAAACGTAATTTCTCCACCGCTATTTATTTTCTTCTACGCTCTCAGGATAGATCAGTATTTCACCGAATCAAGTCCGATGAACTTTGGCATTTCTATCAAGGCAGCAGGCTTCTTATTTATGTGCTAACTGATCAAGGATTGACGGTTCACAAATTAGGGTCGAATCCCGACCAAGGGGAATCATTGCAAGTGCTGATTCCTGCTAACAGTTGGTTTGGTGCCCACGTAGAAAAACAAAACAGTTTTGCATTATGCGGCTGCACCGTGTCGCCAGGTTTTGACTTTCAGGATTTTGAAATGGCCGATCGGGATGAGCTATTAAAAAAATATCCCGGATATGAGAAGGAGATCATCCAACTTACCCGGGATATTTGAAGGAAGAAAAATTATTTCTTTGCGTCTTTATCGTAGATCACTACACCCGTAGCCACAAATTCAATTTCTTGTTTCGGCTCAGTAATGGCATTGATCTCAGCTTCGGTTTTTCCGTCATCTTCGGCAAAGTGGCGTAGCGTGGCAACATCTGTAACCTTGCGTTTAGCTACTCCTGAAAAGACAACCTCTTTTCCATCAGCACCTTCGGTGGGCACAAAAAATCCATAATCTTTAAAGGTTATGCGAGTAGCAACTCCGTTCTCATCTTGCACCGTCATCCAGCAGCCCTTTTTTGCGCAGGTTTTTTCAATAGTACCTTTCAAGGTTAGAATTACCGAGTCCTTATCTGCAACCTGCTCTTGTAAACTTGCTAACGAAAGTGCACCGTCTGTAGTAATTGCTTCCCCGTAGGTATTTGCTATTACTTCTGGTTTATTAGAACAAGCAGACAGCAGTGTTATTATAAAAAGTAAGCTCAATAGTTGTTTCATAGTATTTTATTTAAGGACACAAAAATAAGCGTTAGCGCTGAATCAGCAATTTGCATTGAAATAAAGTCTGATTGGAAGAAAATCAAGAGAATCCGAAAGATTTAGGCTACCCCTCAAATCCAATTCGCTTATGTGAGCCATCACAAAAAGGTTTATTTGAAGAGGCTCCGCATCGACAAAAAGCAGTGACATTATTTTTTTTGGTAAGATTACCCATGCTGTCTTTGATACTTACATTACCATATACCATGAGTGGACCATTGGGTGTAGTCTCAATAATGGTCTCAGCCTTTACGTCTACCTTATCATCAACGGTTTGATCATTCATAAAATAGCTTAGTGCCCCTGAAGGACATTTTTTTATCTGATCCACAATTTGTTGTGTTGTTCCACCCTCAGGGGTAACCCAAGGTCTTTTTTGCGGATCAAACACAGTGCTTAAGCCTTTGAAACAAATAGCTGAATGAATGCACTCGTTCGGTTTCCAAACTACCGTTACTTCTCCGTTGGTGTATTTCTTGGTAATGTCCTTCATAAGTTATCATTTTAAAATTATTCTACACTCTGGTAAAAGACTACAGCACACGTGTTAAATTGACAATTTACAAAAATGCAATTGACAATCATTCGATAAATCCAAAACCCTATTGTCAATTGTTGAGTTTGTCAACTGTCAATTTTTATTTTGAGATTTATGAAACTAAACTTGTATTAATTTCAATCGGGTTCGTGAGTGTTTTATGAACCGGGCATGAATTTGCAATCTGCAACAAACGCTTTCGCTGATCTTCATCTAAGTTTCCCTCCAATGAAATCTCTCGCGTGAATTGCATTTTGAATTCGAGTTTCTGAGAAGCTACCTCTACTCGTATTTTAGTAACATCCCACTTCTTTCTATCGGCATACATCCGCACTGTTATGGCGGTGCAAGATGCCAACGACATCATTAAAAATTCACCCGGTGCCGGACCTAAATCAGTTCCCCCCACCTCTTCGGGTTCATCGGCAATAATTGTTTTACCAGATGCCAGTAACTCGGTGCGATAGTGATCTTTGCCAATGATTGCTGTTACCATGTTTAAAAGGTTTTATTGAGTACAAAAAAATCCTGCGTATAGCGTTCGCGTGGAGCAACCTCTCGTTCCCTTAAATTCTCAGGCAAACTTTCCATCTCACCTAAGTAACCAATAGCCAAAACCACCACCGGTTCATACGAATCCGGAATGTTCAACGATTCGATTGCTTTTTGTTTTTCGAATCCCCCCATCTGGTGTATGTTCAATCCCAGTTGAGTAGCTTGTAAAGAAAGAAATGCATTGGCTGCACCGAGGTCAAACTTGGCTGAGCCATTAGGTCTATCATTGCGAACAAAATTTTTGCGATACATCGCTACCACTAACAGGGGGGCTTCCCTTGCCCAAATTTTATTACTTGGCGTAAGTGTTTCAAAGATCTTATTCCACAGCTCGGGTTGTTCACGGGTTGCATACAGATAAAACCATGGTTGTTCATTAACACTGCTGGGTGCCCAACGCGCTGCTTCAAATAGCGACTTAATTTTTTCTGGTTCTACGGCTTTGGAAGAATAAGCTCGTTTGCTCCTTCTTTGCTCTATTAATTCCGCAACAGGATATTCAAATTCACTTGACTTAGGCATACTTTCAATCACTGGTTCCATCCTAAAATTATCGATTATAATTGTGAAACAGTTAACTATTAAAACAGTTCACTCAAAAACTCTATAATTGTTAATCTTCAATCAAGATTCCCATTTTACCCATTTGATAATCGCGCATAGCTTCCATAATCTGGGTTTGATTATTCATAACAAACGGACCATGAGAAACCACTTTTTCGTTGATGGGTTCACCGCTTAGTAACAAGACGCGTGTATCTTCTAACCCCTCTAATGTTATACCTGCACCATCATTTTTAAAATGAACTAGATGCAATTCTTCCACCATACCAAAGCCCTCAACATTAAGTTTTCCATCCAACAAGTAAATGAAAGCATTATGCGATTCAGGTAATGGAATAGAAATTTTACCACCCCTCTTAAATTCAAGTGTTGCTGAATTCACTATGGTGTGAGATGGAATTGGTCCTTTAACGCCAAGTACTTCACCAGAAAAAACGCGACCCATTACTTTTCCATCTTCGCTTTTTATTGCAGGCGCCTCTTCCGCGCTAAGCGGATAATACGCTGGTTGATCCATTTTATGGTTAGCGGGAGTATTAATCCATAACTGAATTATTTCTTGCCGACCACCAATTTCATGAATGTCATCGGGTGGTCGTTCACTATGCATAATACCCATACCGGCATTCATCCATTGTGCGCCACCCGCATAGATGGTGCTATCATTTCCGCGACTATCGCGATGATGCACACCGCCTTTAAAAATAAATGTAACCGGAGAAAATCCGCGATGCGGATGTGGTCCTACTCCTGCATGATCGGGTTTAACATGCTTAGGTGCTTTTACATCGGCATGATGCAAAAGTAAAAACGGATCAATCTGCTCAACTTGTTGTGTAGGCAACGGTTGCCGAATAGGCAAGCCACCCATATCCATGGGATGGGCATATAGTAAACGTGAAACTGTTCTTGTTTTCATAACCTTATCCCCGCCCCTTCTCCAAAGGAGAAGGGAGCAGAGTCTCATATTTAATTCATTGGAACTTCCATCAATAATAATTCTGCATCTGAGTCGGCTTGAATGGAAAGTGTATCCACATCCCAAACTCCAAATCCATCGCGCTTATTTAACTTTTGTTTACCTGCCTGTCCGGTAGGTAGGTTTATAGTAACATCACCTTCAATCACAAAAGCATACACTCCATTTCCTTTTTGTTTGATGGTATACTCTGTTTCGAATCCTTTTTTTAAGTTACCAAGATGAAACCAGGCATCCTGATTAATCCAAACACCTTCATCGTCTTTTGAAGGACTAACAATCTGTTGCAATTTATTGACGCGATCTTCAGGATTAAAAGTTAACTGATCATAGTTTGGTTTGATGTTTCTCTCTTTCGGGAAAAC
This sequence comes from uncultured Cytophagales bacterium, assembly GCA_963787095.1. Lineage (GTDB taxonomy): Bacteria > Bacteroidota > Bacteroidia > Cytophagales > Cyclobacteriaceae > ELB16-189. The sequence goes on from CAWBCB010000028.1 coordinate 20,579, forward strand.
CCAGATTTGTAAAAAGTTTACCTTTTGATCTTTATTCTTATTGTATTCGCTGTGTTGAATGCCGGTGCCGGCACTCAAGATTTGAATATCGTTTTGTTTAATAACGGCTACATTTCCCATACTGTCTTTGTGCTCAAGATCGCCCGAAAGCGGAATGGAAATAATCTCCATATTATCGTGCGGATGGGTGCCAAATCCTTTTCCTCCATCTACGAAATCATCGTTGAGTACGCGAAGCATTCCAAAATGAACCCGTTCAGGGTCATAATAGTGAGCAAAACTGAACGTGTGGTTGGTATCGAGCCAGCCGTGATTGGCATGGCCTCGGGTAGCGGCTTTATGAATAACTGAATTCATGGTTTTGAGGTTAAAATGTTAAAAATAGGTACAACTGTTGTATATACAACAGTTGTATAAAATTTGTTCCCAAAAACAAATAAATCTCTTTATTTCTGACCTTTGCCTTATACTTGCCTAATGACTGAAACAATTATCCATAAATCATCATTAGAATTTCTTAAGAAGTTAGCACACAACAATAACCGCGAGTGGTTTAACGAAAACAAAGACTCTTATATACTCGCAAAGGAAAATCTTGAGCAATTTGTGGATGGACTGATTGCCAAAATGAGCAGTCACGATCAGATTGAAACTCCCTCCGGAAAGAAAAGTCTTTATCGTATTTATAATGATGTTCGGTTTTCAAAAGATAAATCTCCTTACAATCCTCGGTTTGCCGGATATCTAAAACGAACAAAACCAAATTTGCGGGGCGGGTACTATTATTGGATAAGACCGGGCAATTCGAGAGTGGGTTGTGGTTTTACTTATCCCAATTCGGAAGATTTAAAACGAATTCGATTAGATATTGCCGATAATTATAAAGACTGGAATCGATTATTGAATTCAAAAACTATCAAGAACACTTTTGGAACCATGCAAGGTGAGCGAGTTAAAACAACTCCAAAAGGTTTTAGTAAAGATCATCCTGCTATTGACTTGCTTCGGTATAAGCAGTTTTGGTTTGAGCGATCGTTTACGGATAAGGAAGTGTTAGACAAAAATTTTGTGAATGAGGTAAACAAGACGTTTAAAGCAATTCGTCCGTTTTTTGATTACGTAAGCTATGTGCTGACTACTGATTTGAACGGTGAGTCAATTGTCTAAAACCTCACCCTCGTTCCCTCTCCAGAGGAGAGAGATGACTGTCTCACAAAACTCAATTCTATTGATTTTTGCTCCCTATTGTTTTTGTGTCAGCTATTACTGCACGCAGCTTTCCATACCCATACTTACCACTAAACTTCTCGTACAAATCTTTGGAGGTAAATTCAGCTGGCAATAATTTAATAGTCTCCTTAATTTCAGCAACTTCTTCTTCTTGCATAACCTTGGTAATAGATAACACCCCCGATTCAACAAGTTTAGCAAAATGACTTTCAATGGTGCCTACGGCCAAGCCTCGTTCTTCGGCAATCTGTTCCGCTGTCATGCCTTTATTTATCATTTCGAGGGTAATCTCATACGTACTAGCCCCATCTTTTTTCTTACGTTTAGATTTTGTGCCCTTCTTTCGTTTAACCCCTGCAGGCGGATTAGCATCAAGTTCTTTATTGATTTCTGAAAGCATGGCAGCTCGTTCTGTTGCTCGCTGCTGATTGAGTGACAAGAAATCAAATTTCAGATTGCCTTGTAAGATTCCTGCCGTTAGTATTAACGATTTATCAATCTCTTCTAATTTTTTATTGAAAGCAATGTCCAGCTCATTCAATTGGTTTAAATAAGCCTTCACTCGTTTTTGAAATTTTGTGCTTTCAGCATGAGTTAATAACAGATGAATCCATTTATTCAATAATGCGCGATAGTACATACTGCCCCTTTCTAAACGCTCCAGCAATTTTGGATGATCTTCGGAAGCCAACAAACCTGATAGTTGCCTTCTGAAATTTTCCGTATTGTTTTGTTCTGCTTCAAGCGCGCCTATCAATTGAACAAGAACTGGTTTCATGCTCTCTTCGCCAAAACCTTCAGCGTCCTGATCTTTTTGCACATAGGTTATGTCTTTTGCAAGCAAAGAAAAATCGAACGTGTGATTTAGTAATCGTTGTAAGAACTCACGTTGCTTGCTTTTCATCACCTCACTCAATCCTTCCGGTTTATGATTGGCTTTCGCGAAAGCAACTACTTCCCGATCCGTGCTGATTACGGAAGAATTGATTTTACTTCGAAGCACCAGTCCTTCCAATGATCGCAATCGGGATAGCGCCACATACACTTGCCCGCCTGCAAAAGCCTGATCTACATCAATAATGGCTTTGTCGAAAGTAAGCCCTTGACTTTTATGCACGGTAATAGCCCATGCTAGTTTTATCGGGTACTGTTCAAACGAACCAATTATGTCTTCATCTAAATCATTGGTAGCCGTATTGACTGTGTACTTTTTGTTTTCCCATCGCTCCTTCCGCAGCATGTACAACTCATGTGTATCTGCCAACTCAACAAAAATATTACCTTCCGAAATTCTTTTAACTGTAGCCAACTTACCGTTAAAATATTTCTTTTGTTCTGACGTATCATTACGCACAAACATAACCTGTGCATTTTCCTTTAACTCTATTCGGTTGGGAACAGGATTCATGCTTTCCAGAAAGTCACCTTCCACGTTGGCTTCAAAAAAATGAGATTCGGAAGTTAAGTTCTGTAATTCTCTTTTATTGATTTCGTCTGCTTTGTAATTGTGCGTAGTAAGTGTAATAACTTCCTTCAATTCTCTAATCTCAGCAGGCTCTTTATAATGCCGATTTAACAAGGCTATATCGTCTTCCGTTGCAATGTTATTGCGCAGATTATTCAGCACATCAATAAACTCCTGATCATGCTGACGAAAAATTTTATCTAACTCAATATAGACCGGCCGATCTTCTTGCAATGCCTTTGCCTCATAAAACCAAGGGCTTTTATAATACTGACCAAGCACCGATTGCTCATCATTCCGAACGACTGGGGGCAATTGATACAAATCGCCAATGAACAACACTTGCACTCCCCCAAAACTTTGTTTGAAATTTCCACGTGCCGCTTTCATGCGATAGTCAATCGCGTCAAGCAAATCGGCCCGTAACATACTTACTTCATCAATCACCAATAGGTCGATAGAGCGCAATACTTGTTTGCGCGCACTGTTAAGTGGATGTTTTCGTGCCAACACATTTTGATTGAGAAACTTTCCGCCTTCTGTGAATCCCTCTGGCAAAAAACGATCAGGTAAAAAAGTAACGGGAGGTAATAAGAATTGAGAATGAATAGTTACTCCGCCTGCATTGAGCGCAGCAATGCCCGTGGGCGCAACTACAATAAGCGATTTGTGAGTTACATTTTTAAGTTCTTTAAGGAAAGTAGTTTTGCCCGTCCCCGCTTTTCCTGTTAAGAAGATATGACCGGAGGTGGTATTTATAAATTGAGTGGCCGCTTCCAGAAAGTCATTCATAATTCAAACCTACTCAAAATGAAGAAATATTTTACACTTTATGTAGAATGCTATAGCAATAAACCATTTGCTATATTTTGATTAATTCTTTAAGTAAATTAGTATTCATGTTAGGCCGTGTTTTAATCATTACGCTTTTACTTTTTATTTCTTGTAAAGAAGATAAAGACCCGATACCCTCGCGCACCTACTATATGGGTTTTCAGAACTCAGCCCCGCGGTATGATAATATTGATTTTGTATTGCAAGCATTAAGTCTATGGACACCCCGAGCCGATGCAGCGATGATCACTACCGAAGTTCCGTGGAAACAATTACTGGATGGAGTGACCGTTAATAATTATGTACTTAGCGAGTATAAAGGCCTTGTGGATTACTATCGAAGTTTAGATCTAAAACTTTGGGTTTATATCGATCCACAAAACGGATTAGACAGAACTTCGGATGCGTTGGAATTGAAAGCGGTAAGCAAAAGTATTGCTGATGCAGATATGCAACTGCTCTATCAAAAATTTGTAGTTGCTATGGATAGCATTTTACACCCTGATCACCTTGGGTTGGCATTGGAAACAAATCTTATTCGCGATGCTGCCACTGCAGCTATTTATAATGGTGTAAAAAAAGCTGCGAATGATGTGGCCTTGTTGATAAAAGCCCGAAATCCAAACGTGCCGTTAAGCGTGTCTGTGCAAGCCGACCACGCGTGGGGAAAATTAGTGGGTGGAACCTATAAAGGAATCGAAGAGGATTTCACTGATTTTCCATTTACACAAGAGCTTGGTATATCATCATATCCATACTTTGGGTTTGAAAAACCAACCGACATTCCAACTAACTATTATTTACGGTTGTTGGACGGAAGAGAGATTTCTGTGGCCATAACCGAAGGAGGGTGGGCTTCAGCTTCCATTAATACGCCCAATATTTCGTTTATCAGTTCGCCTGAATTGCAAAAGGATTATATACAACATCATGGGCTATTATTAGATAACGTAAAAGCTACGGCTCTATTTCAATTGGTTTTCACCGACATTGATATCGGTTCGCTCCCTGCAGATGTACCAGCTTCTATCCAATACTTTTCTTCCCTTGGTTTGGTAGATATTAACCTTCAGCCAAAGCCAGCCTTAAAAGAATGGGATAATCTCTTTAAGAAAAAATTGAAGTAATAATTCAAATATCTCCACTCATTCTACAAAAGTGAAACATATTGATTACTTTCACGTTTGTAGAGCTTAATTGATTTATTATGAAAGGGTATAATATTGGTGAACTAGAAGAGCTTGTATTGCTTACCGTGGGGGTATTATATCCTGACGCGTATGGTGTGGCCGTAATGGATGAAATTGAAAAACAAGCAGGTCGAAATCTCAACATCAGCGCGGTGCATTCTGTGCTCACACGATTGGAGGAAAAAGGATTTCTAAAATCTAAGATGAGCGACCCTACTGAAGAGCGTGGTGGAAGAAGAAAAAGAATCTTCTTACTAACTGCTTCGGGCAAACGCACCCTGGAAGAAGCTAATGAGTTGCGAAATCAATTGTATAATCAGATACCAAGAGTAGCATTACAATTCAACCATTTAGTGGTTGGCTAATAGCAATCCATTTTAAAAAAAACATGCGGGCAACTAATACCAATAAACGGACAATCATTCAGCCTCCGAAATGGGCTGATAAATTTCTGCAATGGTATTGCAGACCTGATCTGCTTGAGGAAATTCAAGGTGATGCGTATGAATTATTTTACAGACAAGTTCAAATAAACAGAAGTAAAGCCAATCTGTCTTTCGTTTGGAACATTCTAAGATTTTTTCGACTTAAAAATATTCGCAAGATAAATTCATCTATTTCAAACTCAATAATCACTGTCGGTATGGTAAAAAATATTTTTAAAGTTGCTTTACGAAATTTTCTCAGGCAACCAGGGCATTCTTTTTTGAATGTGCTAGGTCTCACAGTAAGTTTTGTAGCCGCATTCTTTATTTTTCTTTGGGTAACCTATGAGTACTCCTATGATCGTTTCCACTCCGAACCAGAAAAAATTTTTAAAGTACTTAGTCATGTTGAAGCAAATGGTGGACTCGAAACATACGATGCTGCAGAAGCAGGTATGGATGTAACCTCGATTCCTGAAGTTGCAGAAAAAGCTATTGTAATAACAGGTACCCGTTGGCCTAATGAATTATGCTTCCGCCCCGAAGGTAAAAGCAACGAATGCGTTTACCTAAATGGAATCTATACAGAAAATTCCTTTCTATCGATCTTTAATAATCCTATCATTAGCGGAGATCAAAACCCACTGAAAAATCCTACCCGTATTTCTATATCAGAAAATATGTCTAACCTATTATATGGGTCAGAGGATCCTATTGGAAAGATCATAAAAATTGATGATCACTTTGAAGTAACCATAGCTTCAGTTTTTCAAAACTCACCTTCTAACTCTTCACTTCAATTTGAATTTATGTTGCCCCTAGATGTTTTTAAAAGAATACGTGGGCTGGGTAATGATCAGTTTAATTCTACCTTTTTAAGCATTTACCTTAAGACTAATACCGAAATCAGTCAAGCTCATTTGACCGAAAAACTTAATCAATCTCCGGTGTTAACGGAGAATCTTAAGAAAGACAAAGTGAGCTATGCAGCTTATCCATTTACCCAATGGAGACTGAACGATAAATTTGAAAATGGAAAAAATGCGGGGGGTCGAATTGAATATGTAAATCTATTTATAATAATCGCTTTGCTGGTGGTAATTATGGCAGTAATCAACTTTGTAAACCTAAGTACAGCAAGAGCCACCACGCGGTCAAAAGAAATTGGAATTCGTAAAGTTACAGGCGCATTTCGTTCTGGAATTATTGTCCAATTCATTTGTGAATCTTTTATGGTAGTGTTAATAGCATTCCTTCTTGCTGCTGGAATTACTCAAATTACTTTACCTTATTTCAATGTCCTGGTTGGTGAAACTCTCAACTTATCTTTGATCTCAGGATGGATTCCTTATTGCCTTCTGGGATTTCTTTTATTGATTTCGTTAGCTGCCGGTTTATATCCGGCCATCATCATGAGTGGCTTTGAGCCAGCCAGCGTATTAAAGGGAGAAATTTCTACGCGCAACAGCGGAGCGCAACGGATGCGGAAGGTTTTACTGGTCTTCCAATTAAGTGCTTCTATAGGTATAGTCATTTTCACAGGCATTCTGTTTAAACAACTTTCTTTTATTTCTCATAAGAATCTGGGCATTGATAGAGAGAATATACTACGCATTGAACCCACTTACACACTCCTTAAGCAGTACGATGCATTCAAAACAGAATTATTAACTCATCCTCAAATAAAAAGTATAACTGCCAGCAACGGAAACCCCGTGAATTTGAATGGACAAACAACTGGTGTGAGCTGGCAAGGTATGCCAGAGAATAGCGGAACTATAATTCAAACATTGGGTTGCCATTATGAACTGCCTCAAACTTTTGGATTAACCATTTTACAAGGCCGCTCCTTTACACCCGATGTTCAGGACACAGTCAATTCGGAGGTACTCGTTTCTGAAGAGGCCATTAAAATTATGGGATTAAAAGATCCTATTGGAGCATTGTTTAAAGTTGGTAATGTGGATTGTAAAATTATTGGTGTGGTTAATGACTTTCATACCGAGAGTCTTCGAAAGCAAAAACTTCCTGTAGTGCTTTACGCTCATCCTATTCTCAATTCATCATATATTTTTGTTAAATATGAGGAAGGCACAACTCACGAAGCCATGGAAGTAATTCAAGCGGCTTACCGAAAAATAGAGCCCGCATTTACCATGAAATATTCATTTCAAGATGAGGCTTTTGGAAATCTGTATAAGACCGAAACTATTGCCTCAAAAATGGTAATTGTCTTTACTTCGATTTCATTAATCGTTGCTATTATAGGGGTAGTGGGATTAGCGACCTATAATGTAGTTAGAAGACGAAAGGAAATTGGAATAAAAAGAGTCTTTGGCGCTTCCGTGCCCGGAATCTTGGCCATGTTAACCAAAGAATTCACATTGATAATTGCGTTAGCTACTGTGCTTGCGTTACCACTTACCTGGTATGTTGCAAACAAATGGCTGTCTGGTTTTGCTTATCATATTGAAATGCCTTGGTGGATATATGTATCCACATTGATCGGCCTTGTGGGAGTTACACTTGTTATCATTTGTATTCAGGGTTTCAAAACAGTTATTACCAATCCTACTAAAGTATTAAGGAGTGAATAACAAGCACCATCCACCAAAATGGGCGGATAAATTTCTGCAATGGTATTGCAGACCTGATCTGCTTGAAGAAATTCAAGGCGATGCTTACGAGCTTTTCTTAAGAACTGCAAAAGAAAATAAACTAAAAGCTAATCTTCAGTTTAGCTGGAATGTGATTCGGTTTTTTAAGTGGTCTAATATCAAACGCACAAGACATAAATATTCATCAACTCGCAGCGCTATGTTTAAAAGCTATTTAATTACAGGAATTAGAAATCTAATTCGCCATCGTTTAAATGGTTCTATTAATATTATCGGATTGTCGCTGGCCGTAGCCATCGCCATCACCTCGTTCATTGTGATAGATAATCAGCTTCATGCAGATTACTTTCATAAAAACCTGAATCGCATCTACCAGGTAACGAGTAAAATAGAAGTTGACAAATACACTGAAGAGTGGAGCGACTCACCCATGATGCTTGGCCCCATCATGCTTCAGAATCAAAACTCCATCGAATCCTTTACCCGCATCGAGTTTGGTAATGCTGACATACGATATCGAGATAACGTATTTAGCGAGTCGCTTTGGTTTGTTGATCCTGGATTCTTTGATATGTTCAGCTTTCCGATTATTGCAGGTGACAACAATCCACTTAGTCAAAAAAATCATTTGGTATTAGAAAAAGAAATTGCCAAAAAATATTTTGGTGACACGGACCCTGTAGGCCAAAGTCTTTCATTTAAGTTTCGCGAGCATGACAAACAGGAGTTCATTGTAAGCGCTGTATTTGAACGACCAACAGGCTCAACGTTATACCCAACTTTACTTCTTTCAATTGCCAACTTCCAAGATCTAAAACCGGACAAAGCCAATGATTGGGCATATCAGGTAGATGGTACCTTTATCATGCTAAAGCCTGGCCACTCAGTGAATGAGCTAATTCCTCACATGAAGCCTTACTTGGAAACACAAAACGCTGCCTCACCACAATGGTTGATTAGCGAATATCATTTTCGATCTCTTAATGGGCTTGGACTTTCGAGCTATGAGATTGTAAGCTCCGTTTCTGAGGGTAGTCAATTAGAGGGGCTCATTTCATTGGGAGTCATTGCTACTTTCCTATTGATTTTGGCTTCTCTCAACTATATGAATGTTTCCATTGCCACAGTAGCCACAAGGTTAAAAGAAATTGGCATACGCAAAGTGATTGGCGGCCAGAAACGGGAAATCATTCATCAGTTTCTTACTGAGAATTTTCTAATGTGCTCTCTGGCTCTTCTGCTCGGTTGCTTGATTTCTTATCTTTTCTTTCTTCCGGGTTTTAATTCTCTTTTCCCAGCACACATACTCTTTGGATTTTCATCGGGGAACGTATTTTTTCTTTTTTTTGCAGGATTGCTTCTATTCATCGGGTTGTTATCTGGGGCTTACCCTGCTTTTTACGTTGCCTCTTTCCAACCCATTCAAATTCTTCAGGGCAGGGAAAAATTTGGGCAAAAAAGTTTATTCAGCCGAGTGCTTTTAACTTTTCAATTCGTTTTTGCTTTCATAACAATTGTAGGGTCATTCGTATTTATCGACAATAGCATCTACTTAAGAAACAAAAGCTGGGGATATAAACATGACAATCTCATTGCGGTGCCAGTAGCAGAGAAGGACAAGTATCTGGCTTTGCGCGATCGCCTTTCCGCTAATCAAAATATAACCAGCATGGCAGGAACCGATGGTCATGTAGGAAAGTCAAATACCAGAATCACGTTTACATATAATGAGCAGCGAATTGAAGTGGTGGATTTTCAGGTAGGTTACAATTATCTGGAAACTATGAACATTCGCCTGAAAGAAGGGCGAATGTTTGATAAAACAATTCAATCAGACGAAATAGAGTCGGTAATCATTAACGAAACTTTTGCAAAAACACTAGGCTGGATTAATCCAGTTGGCCAATCATTCGAACTCGATAGCGTAAAACGTTATATTATCGGTGTGGTCGAAGATTTTCACTACGAAGGATTTTACTCTGCATTAGGCCCAGTATTGTTTCGTATCACTCAAGAAGATGATTTCAATTTTCTTGCCATTCAAGTAAGTGCTGGTCATTTAAAAGAGACACAAGAATTAGTTAAGTCGACATGGGCAGGCGTTGCTCCAGACGATACGTATGAGGGCTTTGTGCAAGATGATGTGTTCGAAGACTTCAATCGAAATAATAACGCACATGTTAACCTCTTAACCTTCATAAGTGCCATTACCGTTACACTGGCAAGCCTTGGGCTCTTTGGCCTCGTCTCTTTCAATACGACCAGAAGAATGAAAGAGTATAGCATTAGAAAAGTAATGGGTGCCAACTTAATTCAGATATTCCGATTAATGAACAGAGATTATGTGTTCATACTATTTATTGCATTTGTGATAGGAGCCCCTGCCGGTTTCTATTTGGTAAATTCTTTAATACAGAAAGTATATCCTGACCCACAAGCTGCAAATCCGTTTCCCTTTATTATTGCGGTATTTCTTATGGGGTTTGCAGTGGCAATTACCGTGGCGTCACAGTTAGTTCGGATTAGCAAGGGGAACCCTAGTGAAGTTTTAAAAAATGAATAGGGTCGGATTATTTTGATCGCAAATGAAAATCCAGTCAGAAGACTCTACTTTAGGGCTAATAGTTCTAATCAATTTTAAGAATATAAATATGCGGCCAGTGTTTTCCTGTTACCAGGAAGGATTGCGTTTCCGGATGCCAGGCGATTCCGTTTAACACATCCATGCGTGGATTTGCTCTGCGGGCATCATTATAGAGTTGAGTTAAATCTAAACGGCCTACCACCTTACCCGTGGTAGGATCAATTTTCATGATGCGATTAGTTTGCCAAACGTTGGCATACACAAAACCATCAATAAATTCCAATTCATTCAATTCCTTTACCGGACCGTTCTCATCAGTAACACTTAGGCTTCGAGCAATTTCAAGACTTGTGGTATCTAAAAAATGTAACTGGTTGGTGCCATCACTCATAATTATATTCTTTCCATCGTTGGTAAGACCCCAACCTTCGCTTTTATAATTCCATTCTTTAATCTTATTAAATGTTCTAAGATCGTAAACAAAGCCAACATGCGATTGCCAGGTTAGTTGATATACTTTATTGTTAAGGATATCAATGCCTTCGCCAAAATATTTCGAATCCAGAATTACTTTCTTATCTAACTTACCCGTGGCAACATCCACTAAACCGATCCATGAGGTTCCCGGCTGACCGGTACTTTCGTAGAGTTGTCCTTTGTGAATTAACAGACCTTGTGTAAAAGCTTCGGTATCATGAGGCCATACACTTCTTATCGTGTAGTTTATTTTTAATGGATCTGCTTCAGGTTGTTTTTTTTCTTTCGAGGGTGTGCAGGTGATTAGCAACACAGCTGCAAGAGCCAACAACCCATATTTATTTTTACCTAACATACTTTTCAATTATCACACAAATGTAATGGTAATACACCTCAAACGAAAAGCTAACAAATTAAGCCCGATTATGTGGTTGAATTTTTAGCAACATTATTCTTTTTCATGCAAAGACACTAAGTTCGCAAGGAAAAGACACACGGCTAATTCGAAAATCGAAACTCATTCATTATGAAACTTACTCTGTTATTATCATTGGTTGTTATTGGCCAGGCCTTCGGGCAAAGTGCTGAACTTCCGTATGCTCAAATTCCTGACTATCCAAAACAATACTCAGCTGCAACGGTTGCTGCGCGTATGGTGGATGCGCTAGGCTTTCGTTACTATTGGGCAACCGAAGGTTTACGAGCCGAGGACATTTCATTTAGCCCAAACAATGATGCCCGCACCACACGAGAAACGCTCACTCATATTCTCGACCTCTCTCAGGTTTTGTTAAACAGTGTAAACGAAGTACCCACAGACAGTGATATAGTTTTACCTGAATTGTCATTCGCAGAAATGCGACAAAAGACTCTTGAAAATATTAAGGCAACAAGCGCAAAGCTGATGAAGAGCAATGATAAAGATTTAAGTAAATTTAAAATGGTGTTTAAGCGAGGCTCCAACAGTCGTGAATTTCCATTTTGGAATGCACTTAACGGCCCGCTTGCTGATGCGCTTTGGCACGTAGGGCAGGTTGTTTCTTTTAGGCGATCTTCTGGTAATCCATTTAATGAAAAGGTGAATGTTCTTACGGGTACAGTAGCCAAATAAACTTGTTTACATTATTTTCGTTACATAATTCTAAATTCCTCTCTTATGGCAAAACGATTAGTAAAGGGCGACAAGAAAATATTTGGTGTGTGTAGTGGCCTCGCCAACTACTTTGATATGGATCCTACTGTAATGCGTTTACTTTTTGTTGCCGGATTCCTATTCTTTGGTACGGGTTTGCTGCTCTATATTATCATGGCTTTTGTGGTGCCCGATAATTAAAAACGGAAAAGATTCCAATTCCGAACACTTCCTTTCAGATTAGGAGCAACTTTTTACAATTAGTTCAGTCATTGTAACTCTTGCCGACTTTTAAAAGTCACTGGCAAAGAAACATGCAATTGAAAATACTTCAATTGATTTGTTAACCTTTTCCGAAAACAAGAGTATATCAAGAGTATATCCTTTATAATCAACTGACGCTATGTTTAAAAATTACATGCTCATTACCGTTCGAAATCTCTTTAAAAACGGTTTTTACTCCTTTATTAATATAGCAGGCCTGGCCATCGGCATCACGTGTAGTATTCTTATCCTGCTGTGGGTAGCGGACGAAACTTCGTTCGATAAGTTTCATCCCAAGTCTGATCGCCTCTATCAGGTATGGGTAAATGCAACATTTAATGGGAAAATAAATTCATGGACATCAGTGCCGCTGCCAACGTATGAGGCAATGAAAACTGCTAACAGCAATATAAAACGTGCACTGGTTACGGATTGGGGAGGCGATCACCTGGTAACCGTTGGTGAAAACCGATTGATGAAACGAGGATATTGGGCCAGTGAAGAATTTTTAGAAATGTTTGAGTTTCCTTTGTTGAGTGGTGATGCCACGCAAGTAATGGACGACCCACGTTCAATCGTTATCACGGAGTCAATGGGTAAAGCATTATTTGGTGATGAAGATCCCATTAACAAACTCATTAAAGTTGATAATGAACACGAACTAAAAGTTACCGGCATCTTAAAAGATATTCCCACTAATTCTTCCTTTGAATTTGATTTTTTAATGCCTTGGAAATTTCGTGAGCAAACCAATGATTGGGTTCGCAAAAACACAACCAACTGGGGTAACTACTCCTTTCAGGTTTTTGTTGAGTTGAACGATCCTTCTAAACATGCAGCTGTTGAAGATCAGATTCGCGATATCCTGCAAAAGAATGGAGAGACCGAAAACAAACCTGAATACTTCTTATACCCGTTGCTTCGCTGGCGATTACATGGCAGCTTCGAAAATGGAGTAGAGACGGGTGGCATGAATGATTATGTTCAAATGTTTTCTGTGATCGCCATCTTCATTATTATCATCGCGTGTATCAATTTTATGAATCTGGCTACTGCCCGATCGGAGCGCAGAGCCCGTGAAGTGGGCGTGCGCAAGAGTGTAGGCTCAAGACGCCACGAATTAATTATGCAGTTTATTGGTGAATCGATGTTCATTTCGCTTATTGCATTTTCAATCGCTATATTACTGGCGCAACTACTACTGCCATTCTATAATGACTTAGTACAAAAGAAATTATTGATAGACTACACGTCTTCACAGTTCTGGATTTTCACGTTAGGAATGATTTTTATCACGGGCGTTATTTCCGGAAGCTATCCGGCCTTTTATCTTTCTTCTTTTCAGCCGGCCAAAGTTCTTAAAGGAAAACCCACCATTGGCAAAGGAGCAAGCACTCCTCGCAAAGTATTGGTAACACTTCAGTTTGGTTTTTCGATCTTGCTGATCATAGGCACGATTGTTATCTATCAACAGATTCAATTAGTGAAGGGCCGCGAGTTAGGATACGATCAGGAGAATCTGATGGCGATCAGCTATACCAATGAAGTGGAGAAAAGTTATCGCCCCATAAAATTGGAGCTGCTGGCTTCAGGAGTGGTAGAATCCGTTACCAAGTCGAATAGTTCTATCACCAATATCAACTCAAATAATTTTTTGGGTTGGCCGGGCAAGCCTGAGGACCTACGCGTAATCTTTACCACCATTGCTACAGAATATGACTATGCAAAAACAATGGGTATTAAAATTTTAGAGGGTCGCGATTTTAGTGAAGATTTTAAAACCGATACCGCTGCCATCCTTATCAATAAAGCAGCACTTGCGTTAATGAACCTCGAAGACCCTATTGGTACTGAACTTGATCTGTGGGGTGGTAAGCGAAAACTGATTGGCGTGTTGGATGATGTGCTGATGGGTTCTCCGTATCAACCCGTTAAACCCTTGTTTGTAATTCTCGATCCTGATTGGATTGATGCAGTAACGGTGCGATTAAAAAAGACAGAAGATTTACCAGCAGCTATCAACACCGTAAAAGCTGTTTTTGAAAAGTATGCACCTGCCTATCCATTTGAGTATACGTTTGCAGATGTAGAGTTTCAGAAAAAGTTTACCACCCTTAATCTTGTCAGCACGCTATCCCGATTGTTTGCAGCACTTACTATTATTATTACCGGGCTTGGTTTATTCGGGCTTGCATCATTTACGGCTGAACAACGCACAAAAGAAATTGGTATACGCAAAGTTTTGGGAGCTTCTGTTTCCAGTTTAGTTGGAATGATGTCTAAAGACTTTTCTATCCTCGTGATAATCTCATTTCTCTTCTCGTCACCGTTTGCCTGGTGGGCATTGAATAAATATCTGGAGCGTTATCCTATTCGGGTAGATATAGCGTGGTGGATTTTCCCGGTAACAGGATTGATTGCCTTGGCGTTCGCGATTGCAATTGTTAGCACGCAAGCACTAAGAGCAGCGCGGTCTAATCCGGTTACTTCTTTGCGGAGTGAGTAAAGTAGGTTGAATTTCTAGTTGAAATTCACCTTCTTTAAATTCATATGGATTCAAATAAAACATTGAATGATTTTCTTCGTGGAAAGTCAGAACATACGCTTTCCTTATTTCACCACTTTGTTGAGCAATACAAACAAATAGGAAGCATCACCTTACATCCTGCCAAAACCATGATTGGTATTGCCACTCCGCGAAAGCGAATTGCATACATCACACAACTTGGAAAGAATTTTATTCACGTAGTGTTTCCGTTTGAAAAGCCGTTTCCTGATAATCTGTGCTTTCAAAAAATAGCGCAAGTACCGGGCGATGACAAACAGTTTAACCATCACTTTCGTATGCTTGCCAAAGAAGATGTGAATGACGAAGTGAAAGAGTTTATGAAACTAGCTTTTACGTCTGGAAGTTAACTTCCTATTAAGCTTCAACAGCTTTACTCACCTTTCTGTAAATAAACGAATGATAGATATGCCTGCGGGCAAATCGATCGGGCGTATCAGAATTAAGAAACTTATTATAGGTGCTGTGGGGAATCCCAAAGTACTCGTAGCTACTTCCATCTGCAAAATTAACTTGCAAGGTTTGTGACTTAAAGTTGAAGTCAACAATTTTTGATGCCGTGATTACTTCGGTGTATTGATCCAACTGCTGTGCATGAGTTTCAGGAGCAACGCTTACCAATAAATGATAGGCTTCAATTACGGCCTTACTTTTTTCCTCAGCTTCAAGTTTTGCCTGGTCGTCCTGAAATTTATCCGGATGCCAATCCTTCATTAAATTCCGGTAAATGGACTTTAATTCCTTCAGTTCCACTGTTTTCTCAACCCCTAAAAGTTTTCTGGATTCTATTATTTTTTTCATGCGGGCGCAAAAATATACTTTTTACTCCACATGACTTCATTTAGTCCAATCATTTTAAACTAGATCGGGGGTTAGAATAGAATTACCTTTACCCAATGATTTCGCGCAACCTCAAACTGCTCATTATTTTACTTATTGTTGGCTCAATTACCGCATATGTGGTGTTGGTAACAATCCCTACCCAAATGGTAAAGCGAAGTTATGAGGCAGCCAAAACACTGGGCGAAGATTTTAAAAAGGCATTTCAGTTTACACCCGAAATTACGGTGGATCACACGATTGTTCTCAATCAACAAACTCAGGTATTTGAACTTGCCGTGCTCTCACAAAATTTTGGTCATAACTATACCTGGACAAACACGTGGCTAGGCAGCACAAAACAGATTTTTATTACAGGCTCATTCGAAGCTAAAGCGGGATTTGATTTACATCGAAAATTTTCAATTGAGCTTACTGATGACAAAGCCTACGTAACGTTACCAGAACCCAGTTTACTATCTATTGAATCGCAAGGCGACATTACCTATCGTGATGAAAATGGGGTGTGGAATTGGGTGGATATGAATGACCGCACAAAAGCCACCAATGCATTTCATTAAAGATGCCGAACGTATGCTGCACAGGCTGCCTTTGTAAAAGATGCCCGATCCAAGATGGAGGAACAAATAAAAACTTTATTAAAACCCTATGCAGAGGAAGTAATCATCCGATATGATACTTCGATAAAAATTCCTGCACCAAAATAAATATTACAACTCCTGTTTGTAATAAATCTTGTAATACTTTCGTCCATCTTCATCTACACCGCGCTCAATCAACTCCCGGTCGCCATGAATATAAATATGAAAGTTCTTATCAAGTTTTAAAACGCTTTTAAATACCCGCGATTGTTTTTTCACCGCTTCCGCAGAAATTGAAAAACCATCTTCGCGATCGATGTTAAATTGTTCGCGGAAGTTGTTGTCAAACTTTCGAAACGATTTGATTACCTCCGGATCTTCAAATACTTCTTGCTCAAATTCCTTTTGATTGAACTCGTCTTTCTTCTTAAAATAACCAATCGACTTATTCAAATAATCAATCTGATCGGCCTTCGATAATTCAAATTCATCACCAATCTGATCAACCACAAAATGGCGGGCAATGTCAAGAATATTTCGAGTTGCCTGAAACTCATCCTTCACGGGTTCAACCCGTAAAAACAATTCCTTCCAATATTGTGCATCAGATGATTTACCCGATCGATCCAAAATTGAAAGCCGATAGCCTTTGTCTTCATCGAGATTATAAATCAAACAGCCCTTGTCAAGCTTATCCAGGTTAATACCACTCTGAAGATCAACTTCAAACCGACCATCTTTTTTGGTTGTCAACTTAAGAACCGAACTTTTGTTTTCCGATTTAAAAATTCCAAGTGCTTCTGTTTGTGTGCCATCTATCTGAATGTTTGAAAACATCGCTACAAATAAATCGCCTGATTTAATTAACGGATGCACCGATACTTCATACAAATGCTTGGCAATGCTCACCGACTTCACATGAAATTGATCGGCAGTTTCAAAAATTTCCTGCACCCATTGAAACATGGGATTATGCTTAAAGTCACCATCGGTTGATGTGAAGTGATAATACTCGGCTGAGTTAAAAGCACCCAGAAATGAAGTGGATAATTTTGTACGCAAATCTTCATCGGGCAGTTCAAGTTGCGCACGTGAAGCAACTAAATCTTCGCCATTGGTTTTATTGCCGAGTGTATGCGCAGAAAGGTGACTCAGTTGAGCCTGTAACGTATTGATCATAGCGGCAAAGATAACCGATGCCATAGATCAAACTCAGAACAAAAAAATTATTTCGCGAGTACCATCGGCAAATCATTGCGCGACCATTCGCTCCAGGAGCCCACATACAGTTTTGGAATCTCTAACCCGGCAGCTGCCATCGCCAGCAAAGTATGGCAAGCCGTTATGCCCGAACCACAATGCACAATAATCTGATCAGCATTTTTTGCCCTCGAATGCCTTCGTATATTTTTCTTTTAACTCGGTGGGTGATAAATATTCACCTTGCGCATTGAGATTGGTTGTAAACGGAATATTAATAGCACCCGGAATATGGCCTGCGATTAAATCAATAGGTTCTGTAATTCCATCAAACCGTTCTGAAGAACGCACATCTACAATTACATTACTGCTCTGTTCAGAAGCAGCTTTCACCTCATCCAAATTAACCCTTTGTAATTTCCATTCGGTAACGGGATAAGGACTTTTTGGAGTAACTTTTTCCTTACGTGAACTCATAGGATAGCCCGCTGCTTTCGCGGATTGTAGGCCACCATTTAATACTTGCACATCCTTATGACCAATCGCTTTCAACATCCACCAAAAACGCGCGGCTGCATTGCCGGCTTGCTTGTCATCATAAATAACAACATGGCTAGCAGAAGTAATTCCTAATGAGCCCAGTATGCTTGAAAATTTTTCTAATGTTGGTAAAGGATGACGACCTCCTTTGGAAGCATCGGCCGGTGTTGCCAACTGAGTTTCAGGATCAACATAAATTGCCCTTTCTAAATGAAGAGCTTCGTAGTTTGCTCTCGCATTCGGTCCTGCGCTGGCATCACAAACAAGTACGTTTGGCTTGTCTTTTATTGCTACTAATTCGGCAACTGAAATAAGTGGAGTTTTACTCATCTCTGGGTTGTTAAAAATTATACTTTCTTAGGTGGCAAATCAAATGCCGTAGCCTCATGTTCAAAATTTCCCTTGTGCGAACCATCACAAAATGGTTTGTTTGCCGAACGACCACAACGACATAATGAAATAATAGTGCGGCCCTGCAGTCCATAGGCAGTTCCCTGCATATCCACAATTTCAAAATCGCCATCAATTTTTACCGAACCGTTGTTGTTGATTGTTATCTTAGTTGTACTCATAGCGTGCAAGATACATCAAACCGCGCTTAGACTAAAATAACTTCAACTGATCGGTGTCTTCTTCTGTTCGTGTTCTGAAAGTTGGGTCATTAAAATTGGAAAGTGAGATCCCCAACAGGCGCACTTTCTTATCCAACAACTCTGTGCTACTCAATAATTGTTTAGCGGTGTTTTCTATTACTTCGAGATCATCTATCGCTTCCTCAAAAGATTGACTGCGTGTTATTTGCTTAAAGTCGTGATACTTAATTTTAATTGTGATGGTTCTTCCCTTTAGCTGATACCGTGACAATCTACCTTGTACTACGCTGGCAATTTTTTCTAGTTCCAGATTCATTTCTTCAATCGTTGTCAGGTCGAATGAAAAAGTATCTTCCGCACCCACCGATTTTGCTTCACGATCAGGGCGCACCGGACGATCATCAATACCGCGAACAATTTTATAAAAGAACTTACCCGACTTACCAAAGTGTTTTACTAATTCTGTTTGCGAAAGTTTTTTTAAATCGGCACCCGTGTGCAAATTCATTTTCTTCATTTTCTCTGCAGTCACTTTTCCAACACCAAAGAATTTTTCCACCGGCAACTTCTCCATAAACGATTCGAGTTTGGACGGACCAATAAACGTTAACCCATCCGGCTTGTTCATATCAGAAGCCACCTTGGCAGCAAACTTATTTACCGACACGCCTGCCGAAGCCGTTAAGTTTAGTTCAGCTTTAATTTCCTGTCGAATCAGTTTTGCGATTTCCAAAGCCGAACCAATCTGTTGTTTGTCTTCGGTAACATCCAGAAAGGCTTCATCCAGCGAAAGCGGTTCGATCAAATCTGTATAACGATGAAAGATACTTCGAATGTGTTGCGACACTTCTTTATACACTTCAAATCGTGGAAACACAAAGATTAAATGCTTGCAAAGTTGCTGTGCTTTTTTGGAGGCCATGGCAGAGCGAATTCCAAATTTGCGTGCCTCATAACTGGCTGCAGCCACTACCCCACCGCGCCCTTCCGGTGAACCACCCACCACAATGGGCTTGCCTCGATAGTCGGGATTATCACGCTGCTCAACGGACGCATAAAATGCATCCATATCAATGTGAATAATTTTGCGAATGTTTTTTGTGGGCTCCATTTGATGATGGCAAAGGTAGGTCTGAATGAATTGTGTTTCAAAGAAAACTACGGGTTCAGCAAAGAGGATCCTTCGCTTAAAGCAGTTTCGTGATGAAGAGTTCCCTACTTATTCATATTCTTTTTATAATATTTACTCTGCACCCTTAGCCGCTCTGGATTGGATTAGAGTCTTTCCAAGACTAACACTCAAATAAAAATAATAGGTGCAATCCTGAGCGATACAGGAACAAATCGTTTCAAACAGGAACAATTAGTGTTAAAGCACGCTGCCACCGTGAGATTACAACACGAGCGAAGGATCTCCCAATCGTTAGGGATCCTTCGCTCTAAGTCAGTTTGTAATGAAAGGTGTCCACCTTATTGATTTTCGTTGTTGCGATTTTTACCACCATCCAAAACGCTCTGGATTGCGGTAGTGATTTTTTAGAAGCAAGCAGCTTAAAAAAATAGGTGGCAATCCTGAGCGATTTGAAAACAAATCGGTAAAACGCAATGAGTGGTGTCAATAAGAAACCATCATGAACGGGTTACACATTGAGCGAAGGATCTCCGAATCGTTAGGGGATCCTTCGCTTAAAGTCATTTTGTGATGAATAGCGTTCACCTTACTGATTTTCATTGTTACGATTTTTACTATTTATCCAAAGCGCTCTGGATTGTTATATTGTTTTTGGGAGGGGTCTGAGATTTATCAATTTCAATAAAATAAGTAGATTAGAAGATGCAACCCGTTGCCTATGTCTACATCCTTACTAATAAGCACCACACGGTTCTTTATGTGGGCATGACTACCAACCTGCGCACACGTCTATGGGAACATCAAAATAAAATAAATCCATCAAGCTTTACTGCCCGGTATAATGTAGTTAAACCTATTTATTATAAGGGTTTTGATTCTGTAGAAGAAGCGCTTGAACGAGAGCGATACATTAAAGGGAAATCAAGAAAGTGGAAGGAAGAATTAATTGAGGGAATAAATCCTGAATGGAATGACTTTACGGATGCCATTCTGAATATGAATCCATGATAACATCAGGCAAAGATCTTCCAATCGTTAGGGATCCTTCGCTTAAAAACGGTTTGATGGTGAAGAGTCCCCTACTTATTCATATTCTCCTTATAATTTTACTCTGCACCTTTAGCCGCTCTGGATTGCAGCAAGAGTTTTGCTCGGAACGGGAGCCCAACAAGTAACAACACCAATCCTGAGCAATTCAGCAGCACAAAACTTCTGTAAAGAACAATCCCATTGAAGAAACTTCCTCTGTGAATAACAATTCAGGCGAAGGATCTCCTAATCGTTAGGATCCTTCGCTTAAAGTCAGTTTGTGATTACGAGTATCTCCTTTATTTAATTTCTCTTTAGGATTAATACCCGTCATATCTATTCGCTCTGGATTGTGTTATGTTATTACTGAGCAAAATAAATAACATCAGCAATCCTGAGCGATGCAAGAGCACAATCTTCTGTAAAGGAACAATCACAGTTAAAGCATACTGCCACTATAAAAACAACACGAGTGAAGAATCTTTAAACCGTTAGGGGATCCTTCGCTTAAAGTCAGTTTTGTTATGAAGAGTGACTAAATTATTATTCTATCTGTTACGATTTCTACAATTCACTCAAATCGCTCTGGATTGTATAAGAGTTTTTGTTATCCCCCTAACTCCCACTCTAAATTGCGCCTGGCTGCCGCCTCATACTTCTCATAAAAGAAATCCGTCTTATAGATTCTTGGCATGGTAAGAAAATGCTGCAACACTTTTTTGCGACCGGGATTGTAAATCAAATCCGGATAGAGTCCATATTCTTTTCGCACCTGGGTTGTATATAATTTATACACTTCAGGTTCTGCCCCCAACACCGAAAGATCAGCATCGGTAAAGAGGTTTACTTCTTCGTCACCAGGTTCATGTTTTTTAGTGGCTAAAATTAATTTTTTACACTGCTCAATCTGCCCGTCAGGAAACGAGATTGACTGCAACCGCTTTACTGCAAAGTCAGCACTCTTACCCTCGTTGGTGTTTTTCAAAACATTATACACCACATCATGATAAACAATAGCAAATACAATGGTATCCCAGTTTTTGAATTGAGCTTTCAAAGGGTTAAGCTGAGCCAGCAGATTTTCAAGGTGTATGAGTGTATGATAGTGTCTGTCCTTTGCAGAATAAGCTTGCTCTACCTCCCGCCAAAGGAAGTCGCCCTTCGCTTGATTAGCATAGTGTTTCACCGAATCAATAAACTCCTCTTGAATCATAGGCATCAATCTCCAATTATTGGATAAAAGAATTCGTTACTCTTTATCTCAAACTTATTTGAATTCACCCTGCAAATCCAATATTTTAGACGATATTATATTTCCTCATCTCACACCTTGCAACCATGAATAAATTTAAACGAATCACTGGTATTTTATTTCTGGCATTTGCAGCCTGCCAATCACCGGAACCTAAAAAACCTATTGACTTGCTTGAGTTATCCATTAGTGAAATTCATGAAGCCTACCAACAAGGCACATTCAACAGTCAGCAGTTAGTGAGTGCTTATCTTGAACGAATTGAAACATTCGATGAAAAAATAAATTCGTTAACGACAATTAATCCCAACGCGCTTGCCCTTGCGCAAGCCCTTGATGAAGAATATAAAAAGACGGGCGTATTCAAACCCATGCATGGTATTCCGCTTATTGTAAAGGACAACATTAACACCAAAGGACTACCCACTACTGCCGGTGCCCTTGCCCTCAAAGATTTTATTCCCGATGAAGATGCCTTCATCATTCAAAAACTTGTAGCAGCAGGAGCAATCATAATTGCAAAATCAAATATGGCGGAGTGGGCTTTTAGCCCGATGCATTCAGAAAGCTCAACAGCAGGCACCACATACAATCCATACAATCTTGATTACGTTCCGGCCGGTTCTAGCGGGGGCACCGGAGCTTCTATCGCTGCAAATTTCGGAGTTATAGGATTGGGTACCGATACGGGCAACTCAATTCGTGGGCCGTCTTCACATTGTGCACTTGTTGGTTTTAGAACAACCCTTGGCTTAGTGAGCAGAAGTGCCATTGTTCCCTTATATCTGCGCAATGATGTTGTAGGCCCGATGTGCCGCACGGTAGAAGATGCCACCAAAGTATTGGAAGTTATTGCGGGCTATGATCCGGCTGATCCACTAACAAAATATTCTGAAGGTAAAAGACCTGCCAACTACGAACAATTTCTTGTTAAAGACGGACTTAATAAAGCGCGCATTGGTGTGCTTCGTGAATTGAGTGATGCTGATCCCGATCCGGAAATCAATGCCTTGTTTAATCGTGCGCTTCTAGACTTGAAAGGACAAGGCGCTGTGCTGATGGATTCAGTAGTGATCGATAATTTTTCAAGTCTTCGCCAGAACCAATGGTGCGCGATGTTTAAGGAGGATGTAGAAAATTATTTAAAGACCTATGTAAAACGGGATACGATGAAAACACTCGCTGATATTATTCGTGTTGGTACTAAATCGGCATCAGCTGCCAGTCGGTTACAAGTGCTTTCTGAGAATAGTGGCCGCAGGGTAAATCCTGAAATTGCATGTCTTGATGCGTATACTGACGTGAGGCGGATTGCGTTTCGTGAAGCCATTGAAAAAGTAATGGACTCCTTACAACTCGATGCGATTGTATATCCCACCTGGAA
Organism: uncultured Cytophagales bacterium; assembly: GCA_963787095.1. Classification (GTDB taxonomy): domain Bacteria; phylum Bacteroidota; class Bacteroidia; order Cytophagales; family Cyclobacteriaceae; genus ELB16-189. Next base: position 43,915 of record CAWBCB010000028.1, read on the forward strand.
TAACAAACCAGCCCACATCGATCGCTTCGAAGAAGAATACAAAGGAGATAACAATCAAATCATTGCTCCGCATACCGGGCAGCCTGCATTTACAGTGCCGATGGGATTTTCGCAAGGTAACTTACCCGCAGGTCTTCAGTTTCTTGGGCGCATGTATAGCGAATCCACTCTAATTAAACTTGCGTATTCTTACGAACAAGCCACGCATCATCGCGTGCCCCCAACATTGGAATAACATGATCATTAAAAAACTGGCAGTTCCTTTCATCAACGATAAACTGCTGCAACAAGTAGAACATTGTTACATCGCCACCGCGGCTATCTCCGATGCCGGGTTCGATTTTATACGAAGTCGCATCCCCACAAAAAGTAAAATGGAAATTGTGACGGGCCTTGATGTGCCCACCTCGCCTGAAGTGCTGAAAAGAATCTGGCGAAACTATCAGGGGCGCATTACACTCAATATCTATACGAAAAACTTCTTTCATGCCAACGTGTATATTTTCGACTTGCCATTTAGAAAATCCGTTGCGTTTGTGGGCTCAGGTCAGTTTACACTGGAAGGAATTAAAGACAGCGAAGAACTCTTTTATAAAATCACCGACTCAAAAGAAATTGAAAACCTGAAATCGTGGTTCATTGGTTATTATGAATTTTCTAATCCGCTTTCAGAAGAACTCATTCAGGAATATGAATACCTGTATCCTACCCTCAAGCAACGCGACATTGCCTCGCGACAAGAAAAGAAACAATTCATTGAATTAACTACCGCTGGATTTAATTGGGATTTCATAAAATTTAAAAATCAGTATTTCAAAAAAGAAGATTACCTCGCACTAAGCAGCAGCAAAGCACGAGCTACTACTCCAGAAGTTCATGCCGAGCGGGTAAGTGTGCAAGCTAAATTGATTCAACTTCATGAGTTGATCAAAAAAGATGTAGTACGCATGAAATTGCATGCAGACGCTGATGCAAATAAATTAGTAAGTAGTCTCGATCCTGCTGATCATCCCGACAACAAACTGCAAAGGATGTGGCTTGCCTATGGCCGCAGCGAAGCCGAACTAAAAAAATTAAATTCAACTACGCTCACAGATTTTATCACCCTGCAAATTGTTCTTCAGCAAAAAGAAGTGGGAGTTTGGTTAACGGCTAAACCCAACACGGGCAAGATGGATCGTGAATATTTTAACAAGCAGATGTACAATGAAGAATACAAAAAACAATTCTTCACACTGCTCACGGGCTTAGGTGCCGGCTATTGGATTGAAATTGCAGGCGATAGAAAAGCGGTTGAAACATTTCAGAATGAAGACACTCTGTGGGAATTTACCAAAGCCGACAACTGGATGCATTATGCTTTTGTTGTAGGGAAAAATTATACTGTCGGAGATGCTGAAATCAGCAGTGAACTGATTGCTCCCACGCTCATCAAAGAATTTGAAAAGTTGGTTTTGGTTTATCGGCACGTGGCTTCAAACTAATAGCAGCCTGGAGACGCTCAAGGCATAAAGCCAAAAATGCCATCTATCAATGCCACGTCATCGCGAGCCATGTTCTCTCCTATTTTAGTTAGATCCTATGGCTTGAAATTTTTCAAATTTCTTAAGACTTCTCGTTCAACTCCATCAAAATCTGGCAAATCTTTAATTTGGTTCTCCAGCGACTTTTTCCATTGTCCTCTATATGACGGAATTTTCTCTTCAAGTTTTTTGAAGAATTCTCTAGGAACCTGATTCTTCAATTCACATTTTCTTCTGAACTCAGCCATATAATACCAGGTTCCATATCATGCATTTCTGTTAAATACCAGATATCGTAAAAATCCCGCGCTTGTGTTCGCTGCATAACAGCCCGTAGTTTTTCGACAATGATTTCCTCAAGGCTATAACACAAAAGTTCATAAGGATGATCTTCAAGATCAGAGTATGAAGTGATAGCCGGTCTTATAACAGTAGGGAACTCCAACTTTTCGCTTCTTGCTAGATCAATCTTAATTTTCTTATTACTTCCCACTCCACCTAAAGGTCCCACGTAGGTCATATAGAAGTTAAGTCCACCATCCTCGTGCAGCTTGTTTTCAACGATTGACAACGAAATATTTGCTGATTCTTTAATTAATAAGAATGCTTCGTTGAACCATGTAAATATTTGTTCGTTTGTAAAGTTCTCAATAAGTGTAAAATCGAGATCTTCAGAAAATCTATAGTCTTCGAAATAGACTTTCTTTAATGCTGTTCCTCCCTTAAAGACCATACTGGTTGATAGACGTGCGTGCAATGCGATACCACGCAATACCCAGGAAAGGACGTAGTCCTTCTCAATCTGTGGATCTCTAACTCCTGCTTGAAAAGCTTTTTTCTGAATTTCAGCTCCCTTTATCATGTTGCCAATGCTGACGTGATTGTCTCAGATTCCAAATTCTGTTGTATCCTCCATCTGCTAATAAGTTTTCCTTTATTAGGAAGTTCAGTATCTAATACTACATAAGATGCTGTTCTAATTTTCTGAAGATTTGAAATGATCGGATGCTTGATTTCCACGAGCTCCAAAATAAATCCTAATCTCTTAATAACAGCCTGCGATTTAAATTGAACGGCATATGAGAAAAGTCTGTCATATTTTAATTTTTCTCTTGACTGGAATATTGCTTTTGCAATTTCAACTATGCCACCCGAATAGTCCGGTTTGAATAAACAATCAATAAATGTTTTCTCTAAATCTGAACATGGCACTTTATTAAAGCTGTCAATCCACGTTTCTTCAAAACCGAAAAAATGCTTTGGATTGTGATAAACAAATTGAAAAGGTATTTTTTTGATTTTTATTAATGACGGTCTTACTTGTTCGGATACCACAATCTGTTCTTTTAGAGATGGTTGGGTAATCAGATTATGAATTTGCAGCGCTGAATAATATCCTATGTAAAATGAGGCATTTCCTACCAGACTTCCTGCAAGCAAATGCCAGTCGGGCATAAAGGTTGTCGCATCTGCTTCATACGGAATTAGATAATAGACACCCTTTTTAATACGCATCAATAGCCCTCTCTTTGCCATGTCCGCCACCAATTCCAGTACTGCGCTCGCGCTTGACCCGGGTAGTGCATCAAAGGCTTCGCTCAGGTTGAACCACAATTGATTGCGTTGATTAAAATAAGACAGCAATTTTTGGGATTCTACGCCTATATATTTAGGTTTCATATCAATTTGGCCAGCTTAAACCTGCCTGCAATGATACAAAACATAATTTAAATATTAATCATAGTAACGGGGCCAGTTTTAAAATGGTTAGAAACTATACAGCTGGAGATGCTGAAATAAATAGTGAACTTATCGATCCCATGCTCATCAAGGACTTTGAAAAGCTGGTTTTACGATACGGACATCTAAAAGATATTGGTGGTAAAATTTCAGATTAGCGAGATTGAGGACTGGAGAAGTTGCACATTCAATAAAATAAGATTGGAATAGGTGGGCGGCATTTCGGGTTTATCTGCCGAAGTGATAACATAGGCAGGTTCGCCATCTTGCATGTGTAAGGGAGTTTATTCCGCCTTCAAGCGGGAGGCTCAAACATGCGCTCCATCCCGGCCGCGAGGAAGAGAGTCAGTGTTTAGGTGAGTGGTGTATTAAATTTAAAAACTCTGTGATTGAATGATCTGAAGTCGGTTCAATAACTGTATTTTCAATTGAGTCAAACTCATTCCATGAGTGATCAAGTTCAGGAACCCAATCTTCATGCTTTAATCTCTTTACCTTCCAATATGTTGGGTTAAAGAATTCTCCATCGATCAATGATTTTCTAATCCTGTCTTCTACACTTTTTAATGAAAGTAAATCAGGATTGGAGAAGACTTCACTTCCCCAAACTTTATAATTACCTCCATCACGATAGAGATAATTGAATTTGATATTATTTTTTGAAGCGTACATCGTTATGATATTCTAAAAATTCCTTGGCAGGAAAAAACTTTCGAGGAGGTGTAATAGATTGATTGTCGTACTTCAAGAAGTAATTTTTTATTGATTCATCTTTTGATTTTCTCAAGACAGGAGAAACTTTAATCTTATAACTTGGTAGAATTGTTATTAGACCTGTCTCAAAAGCTTTGTCGTGCAGTGCGTTTAACGAAAGTCCATTTTCAGGATTCATTCGATTCTTTTCATCAAGACCCCACGGACGAATATGTCCTGCTACTAAAAGTTCACGACTTGATAATCCAGTGATACAACATTTATTATCATAAGAAGATAAAATCATCGAGCGAAAAAAATTCTGATTAACTCTTATCTTAACAAGTTGTATTCTAACCCTTCCTTCTTTTGGCAATTCCTTAACATCAATATCGTTTAGTTTTTCTATGCTAGTCTTTGCATATTTTGCTAACAACTTCTCACTTTCAAAAGGAAGTTCATCCCAATTGTTATAGAACTGATTCCATATCTCTAAGTCAAGCTTGCTTGCATTTGATGCGCCTTTAATGCCTCTTGCTTTTAGACTTGGATCGAAACTGGCAAAATTTACCAGCTTGAATGACACAGAGTTTGGAGTTCGTCCAATTAGCTTTGCCAGCTCAATTACTTTCGGATTGTGGCGATGAATCTTTCCAAAGGAAGTTTTGCAATAGAGATTAATAGCAAGTATCAACTCGTCTTGTGTCCAAAGCTTTTGTCCTTCTTTCATTTTATTTGTTCTTTAAAAATCATCATCATCCGCATTACAATCTACTACAAATTGTTTAGAACATCGACCACATTGGTGAGTTTGCATCGTGTTCTTATTTTCAAAATACTCGAAGACAATAATGGTTCTTGTTCCACAAAGCGGACAAGTAAATGGTTGTTCAGAACAGAGAAATATTAAACTTGAATCAATTGCCACATCGTAAATCTACTATCAAAAATCGTATCTAATATTTGATTTTAAGTCACTCCGCGTGAGGGACAGAAGTGCCTGCCTTTACCGAAGCGGCTACGCGCAGGCAGGAAAAGCCTCCCGCTAACGTGGGATAGACTTCGTGTGTTGGCTGCGGGAGCTTGGAACGGATAGCCCGACCCGCTGGCCTGCGCGCGGGGGTGCGAGCAAGCGGGACACGCCCTCTTTTATCACCAACCAAAAATAGTATCTTAGAGAAATTCCTTTGCTATGAGATATTTTGTATTCCTGTTTCTGGTGCCTGCTCTCTCTTTTGCCCAACCCAACAAAGGCATTATGCTGCAAGACCTCACCTGGCCGCAGGCCGAAAAAATTCTTACCCCTGAAACGATTGTTGTTATTCCGTTGGGTGCGGCATCGAAAGAACATGGTCCGCATTTGTTGTTGAAGAATGATCTGATTCTGGCTGAGTATTTTCAAGCGCGGGTGTTAAAGGATGCGAACGTTGTGGTTGCCCCCATGATCAACTATCATTTTTATCCTTCCTTTTTAGAGTATCCGGGTTCTACTTCGTTGCGCCTGGAAACTGCGCGCGATCTGGTAGTAGATATTTGTCGGAGCCTCGCGCGCTACGGACCTACTAAATTTTATATTCTCAATACTGGTATCAGTACGGTGCGTGCGTTAAATCCGGCCCGCGATACCTTGGCAGCCCAGGGCATTACCATGCGCTACACCGATTTAAAAAGTATCAGCGAGCTCGAGAAAAAAATAAGTAAGCAGGAAGGTGGTACGCATGCCGATGAAATTGAAACGTCTATGATTTTATACATGAAACCTGATGCGGTGGATATGAAAAAGGCGGTGAAAGATTATACACCCAGCACGGGTCGTGGGCTCACGCGCGATCCCAACAATAAAAATTCTACGTACTCGCCATCGGGTACATGGGGCGATGCCACATTAGCTACCTATGAAAAAGGAAAATTAGTGACAGAAGCTTTGGTTGCTGAGATTTTAAAAGACATTGAAGCGCTGCGAAAGGAAAATTGATCAGGCTATTTTCGTTCGCGCGAACTGTGCCGATGTCGGTGTTATCACCGACTTCCTACTGATACAACTTCTTATCTTTATACTATGCAAAACAGGATTGAATTTTACTGCGCTGGTTGGTGACAACAGCAACCATGAGCAAAAAGACATTGAAGCGCTGCGAAAGATAAATTGATCAGGCTATTTTCGTTCGCGCGAACTGCCTGATGTCGGTGTTATCACCGACATCGTACCGATACAACTTTCTTATCTTTATACCATGCAAAACGGGATTGAATCTGTGCTGGTTGGTGACAACACCAACCATGAGCAAAAAAAGGAAAATTGGTGACGGAAGCATTGGTTCCGCGGGTGGCAAGGCGATCGATCTCGGCCGCTGGCTGGGCGGCGAGTACCGCATCGCCGCCGAGTCCCCCGATGAAGACGAAGACGGCGACACCCCGCCCGCGCGGCCGACCGACGCATGAGCCTCTACCTCACCGGCGGAGTGGCCGTGGCCTACGCCGCCGGCGTGGTGACGGTGCACCGGGTCGACCGTCGCCCGCCGCCGCGCCATCGCGCAGGGCTACCCCACGCTGCGCTGGCTCGACTGGGGCTCGCTGCTGCAGGGCGTGCTGCCGCCCGCGCCAGCCGCGCAGCGCGCGCGCTGCCCCGCGCCGCATCGAGGGAGGACCTGCGCCCCGGGTGCTGGCCCGCGCCGAGAGCCGCGAGGTGGAGCTGCTGGAGCGCGCTGGTGAAAGGCGACCCGGTGCAGCTGGAGGCCTTCGGGGAGGCGGCGTTCAGCGGCGGCGAGGCGCGCTGGCTGGGGCTGCTGTCGCGCATCCGCGAAGAGCCGCGCCGGGTGCTCGAGGAGCTGGAGGTCACCCCGGCCAACACCCCCGCCGAGGCCTACCTGCGCGAATGGCTGGCGTTCGAGCACGATGGTGACGCCCCTCAACCTCGAGCTGATGACCTTCGGGGCCAAGCGGCGGATCAACCTCTCGCTGCGCCGCTTCGGCGACCAGGCGGCGCTCTACTTCATCCGCGCCCGGGCCAGCTCGCTGGTCGGCTTCACCCAGGCGGTCGCTCGATGACCTCGCCCGCGCCGTCTACTTCTCCCGGCAGGCATCCCTTCTACCTGCAGGCAGTCACGCAGATGCCCTTCGTCGAGGAAGTCCGCCCGGCGCTGGTGCGGGCGTGTCAGGAAGCGCTCGAGCGCGTCCAGCACGATGATCCCGCTGGCGTCTGACGGGCGTTCCCGCTGAGAATCGGAAGCTTCGATGGTCGAGACGTTGCTGCTCTGGTTCAACCGCTTCACCGACGATCCCGCCAAGGTGCGCACGCGCCTCGCTGGCCGGCCCGTGCTCGTCTACGAGCCGCCCACGGAAGACACCATCGACGAGGACGACGAGGACGACGACTACCAGCTGCGCACCCAGTCGGGCCTCTCGGTGCCCTCGATCGGCGGCGGCGACCCGATGGCCGTGGTCATCGAGAAGACGAAGGACAACGCCTTCCAGCGGCGCATCACCATCGGGCGCACCGCGAACAACGACATCGTGCTCGATGACACCTCGGTCTCGCGCTTCCACGCGTGGATCGAGCAGGACAACCTGGAGTGGGTCCTGGTCGACGCGGGATCCCGCAACGGGTCCACGGTGGCCGGCCGGAAGATCGTGGCGAAGGCGCCCTCGCCTGCTGACGAACGGGCTCGTCGTTGCGGATCGGGGCGCTTCAGCTCACCTACTACACGGCGCAGGGCTTCCTCGACATGCTCCACCGGCGTGCCACCGAGTGATTCACAGTGATTCACCTTGAGCCTGCGTCACGTGTTACCTACAGTGAAACGCCCTCTTTCTCAGGGAATCCCTGGTGCTGACCACTGAAGCGCACGGCAAGACCGACGTTGGCCGCAAACGCCAGCACAACGAAGACGCGATGCTCGTCGACCCCGGCCTGGGGCTCTACATCGTCGCCGACGGCATGGGCGGGCACGCGGCTGGCGAGGTCGCGAGCGCGCGCGCCGTCGAGGTCGTCAAGCAGCACCTGATCACCAACCGCAGCATCTTGAAGGACCTGGCTCGCGACGCGACCCAGGCCAACCGGGCGGCCGCGGCCAGCCTCGTCGAGGTCGCCGTCCAGCGGGCCTGCGCCGACATCTACAGACGGCCACCACCGACGCCTCCAAGCGCGGCATGGGCACCACCTTCGTCTGCCTCGCCATCGGCGGCAGCAAGGGCGTGATCGGCCACGTGGGCGACAGCCGGGTGTACCTGGTGCGCAACGGCCAGTGCCACCGGCTGACCGAAGATCACACCCTGATCTCCGCCCAGCTCAAGGCCGGCACCATCACCAAGGAACAGGCGGCCACCAGCCAGTACCGCAACGTGATCACCCGCGCGGTCGGCATCCAGGAATCGGTGCAGGTCGACACGCTGATCGTCGACGCCGTGCCGGGCGACGTCTTCGTGCTCTGCTCCGACGGGCTGCACGGCTACCTCAACGACGACGAGGTCGCCTCGGTGGTGGCTTCGGCGCCGCTGGGCGAGCTGCCCGAGCGCTTCGTGGCCCTGGCCAACGAGCGCGGCGGCAAGGACAACATCACCACCGTGGTGGTCGGCTGCTCCGGCGACCCCGCGACGGCCACCGAAGAGGTCGCCGAAGCCCAGAGCCGGATGGAGGCGCTCAAGAAGATCCCCCTCTTCCGGCACCTCACCTACAAGGAGCAGACGGCGGTGCTCTCCACGGCCAGCACCCGCACCTTCCCCGCGGGCCGCGAGATCGTCACCGAGGGCCAGCCGGGTGAAGAGCTGTTCGTGGTCATCCGCGGCCGGGTGTCGGTCGAGAAGAACGGCGTCGAGATCGCCGAGCTGCGCGCCGGCGGTCACTTCGGCGAGATGGGGCTCATCGACAACGCCCCGCGCTCCGCCACCGTGCGGGCCATCGAGCCCACCCGCACCATGGTGATCGGCCGCGGCGACCTGATGGGCCTGATGAAGCGCGAGTCGATCCTCGCGGTGAAGCTGCTGTGGAGCTTCGTGCAGGTGCTGTCCGACCGGCTGCGCGAGACCAACTCGGAGCTGTCCGAGGCGCGGCAGGAGCTCGCGGCAGCCCAGGCCATTCAGCCGTTCGCCGAAGATTGAGTCTTCGCCAAGGGGGAGTGGAGATGCGGCTGTCACGCTGGTCGTGTTGCTTCGCGCTCACTGCCGTGTTGGCCCGCGCCAACGTCTTCGACACCTACGGCTACGGGCCCCGCGCCAGCGCGATGGGCGGGGCGATGACCGCCGAGGCCAACGACTACACCGCCGTCTTCTACAACCCGGCGCTGCTGGTCGACCGCAAGGACGTCAACTTCGGCTTCCACTTCCAGTGGTACCGCATGGTGGCCGACGTGAAGTCGAAGGACCTGGCCAAGACGCTCGACCTGAGCAACGCCAACGCGCCCGACTCGGTGGGCACCTCGGTGGGGCTGCTCTTCCCGCTCGGCGGCAAGGTGAAGAACCACCTCGCGCTTGGCCTGGGCGTGTACCTGCCCACGGCGAACCTGCTGCGGGTCAACATCGCCAGCGCCGGACAGCCCGTACTGGTACCGCTACCACGCCAGCCCCGAGCGCCTGATTCTGCACCTCGGCGCCGGCATCAAGATCGTCGACTGGTTCAAGATCGGCCTGGGCATCCAGGCGCTGGCGGACCTGATCGGCAGCGGCGCCAACGTCTCGGTCGATCTCTTCAGCAAGGAAGTGAAGAGCGGCGATCTCAACGCCTACCTCGCCACCCGCGTCGCCCCTGTCTTCTCCCTGGCCGTCACGCCCATTCCCCGGCTGCGCCTGGGCGTCACCTTCAAGTGGGAGATGAAGCTGCTGGTGGTGATCCCCGCCAAGGTGGACATCGCGGGCATCGGCACCCTGGGCTTCACGGTGTCGGGCGTGGCGCACTACACCCCCCACACCCTCAACTTCGGAGCGGCCTTCGACGCCACCGAAGATCTGACCTTCGCCGTCGACGGCGAGTGGCAGAACTGGAGCGCCGCGCCCTCGCCCTACGTGGGCATCAACATCGATCTCTCCGGACCCACCCTGGAGGCGCTGGGGCTCGGCTCGGCGCTCGACGTCACCTCGGCGACGCGGAAGCCGGGCTTCACCGACACCCTGGGCGTGCGCGCCGGCGCCGAGTACCGCGTGTCCGAGCGCTTCGCCGCCCGCCTGGGCACCTTCTTCCGCCCCACGCCCGTGCCGAAGCAGGACACCCAGGGCACCAACCTGATGGACGGGAACGCCATCGGAGTGACCGGCGGCGTTGGCTTCAACTTCGCCGACCCGCTGGAGATCTTCCAGCACCCGGTGCAGATCGACGTGGCCGCCCAGGCGCAGTTCATCCTCTCGCGCGAGGCGAAGAAGGCCGCCGTCGACAGCCAGCCCGGTTACACCTACGCGGCGAACGTCTACGGCGTGACGGCGGCGATTCGCTACGACTTCTGAGCGAGGCGGAGCGACCCAGCAACACGGGAACAGTGGCGGGCGTTCGCGTGTCTGAAGGATTAGCCTGACAACGCCCATGCGCCGCTGGTGGTTCATCATCTTCGGAGGGCTGGTCACCGTCTTCGTGGCGGCCTTCCTGTTCTGGCCGCGCCCCGTCGAGCCGGTGGTGGACACGCCCGCCGAGCCTGCGCCCCAGTTCCAGGCCGTCGAGGTGCGCGCCACCGGCAACCAGCAGGGCCTCACCCTCACCGGCGTGGTGCAAGGAGCCCGGGCGGCAACGCCCATCGCCGACGCCGAGGTCTTCCTCGCGGCCTCCAGCCAGCCCAGCCTGACCGGGCCTGCGGTGCGGGGTGTGCTCGGAGTGGTTGCTCTCGTGCCACGCGCCGGGAGACCGCGCGCACCGTGGCCAGCGCTGCTGCGAGGCCCACCGCGGGGAGCAGGTGCCCGCCCTCACCACGCGCAGCGACGCCCAGGGGAAGTTCCGCTTCGAGCAGCTCGCCGGCACCAGCTTCACGTGTGGGGCCGGGCGGCCGGCTTCGGCGACGGGGTGAAGGAGCGCGCCGCGCCCGGCGATCCGGTCGAGCTCTTCCTGCCCGTTCCCCGCGACGCTCAGCGGCCGGCTGCGCGACGAGAGCCGGGCAGCCCGTGGCCGGGCACGGTGCGGGTCACCTCGCGCCGGCTGACCCGCGTGCTCGAGACGACTCGCCGACGCCGACGGGCGCTTCCAGTTCGAGGGACTGGGCGAGGGGCCCTTCGCGGTGAGCGCCGTCGCGCCCGGGCGGCTGCCCGCGCTGGAGCACGAGGTGGAGGCGGGGGCCGAGCCGGTGGTGCTCACGCTGCAGTCGCCCCGGCGCCTCGAGGTGCGGGTGATGTCGGCGGGCAAGCCGATCGACGCCTCGCTCTCGCTCCAGGGCGATCACCTCACCCGCCAGCTCGAGGCGAAGGCGGGGTTCCGCGCCATCGACGAGCTGTACCCGGGCGAGCTGATGGTCTCCGCCGTCGCGGGCGAGCTGTCCACGGTGCCGCAGCGGGTGACGCTGGCCGCGCGCGGTGACGCAGATCACCTTCAACCTGGAGCGCGGCGGGCACGATCGCCGCCACGGTGCTCGACGACTCGGAGCAACCCGTCGTCGCGCCCACCCTCGAGCTGCTCACCCGCGCGCATGAACGGGTCACCACCCGCAAGGCGCAGACGGGCGAGCTGGCGATCTTCGGCCCGCTGGGCGTGGGCGAGTACCAGCTGCGCGTCACCGCCGACGGCTACCAGCCGGTGACGGTGCCGGTGGCCGTCAAGCCGGGCGAGACGCCGGTGGCGATCACCATGACCCGGGGCACGGTGATCTCCGGCCGGGTGATCGACGAGTACGGCCGCGCGGCGCCCGGGCGTCTCGGTGCTGGTGACGCCGACCGGAGACTCGATCATCGCCGACAGCGAGGGCCGCTTCGTGGCGCCGGTGCCGTCGCCGGGGCTCTACGAGCTGCACGCGCACCACTCCGACTGGGGCGGCGGCGACGTGAAGGTGCAGGCGCCCAAAGAGGGCGTGGAGCTGCAGCTCGAGCCGCGCGCCGGGGCGGAGATCACCGTGAGCGCGGCGGGCCGCCGGGTCGAGGGCGCGTCGGTCACGCTGTTCCACACCAAGGGCAACTTCCGCAGCGATCGCACCTCGGGCGCCGATGGCGTGGTGCTGATGCGCGGCCTGCCCGCCGACACGTACACGCTGGTGGCCACGCACCCCGACTACCTCCCGTCGGATCGGCAGCCGCTCGTCGCTGCGCGACGGCGAGCTGCTCGCGCGTGAGCGCCGAGCTCAAGCCGGGCGCGAAGATCGTCGGCCAGGTGGTGGACACCGCTGGGCGCACCGATCGCCCTGGTGACGGTCGCGGTGGTGCCGCGCGGCGCCGAGCCCGCGGTCTCCGACGCGCAGGGGCAGTTCACGCTCTCCCCGCTGCGGCCCAACGTCACCTACGCGCTGCGGGTGACGCAGAAGGGCTTCGACCAGGTCGATCGCGTGACCACCAGGCCGGGCGGTGAGCCGGTGCGCGTGGTGCTGCGGCGCCAGCCGATCTTCCGCGGCCGGGTGCTGGGTGATGGGCAGCCGCTCAAGAACTTCCGGGTCGACGAGCACGAGGTGACGTCTGCTGATGGGCGCTTCGAGCTGCCGTTGCCCGCGACGGAGGACCGGGTGATCGTCAGCATCGAGGCGCCCGGCTTCGAGCCGACGATGGCGAACCGGCCGAACACGCCCGACCTGGGCGACTTCGATCTACAGCGCGCGCCGCAGGTGACGGGCGTGGTGCGCGACGAGGGGGGGGCGGCGGTCGCCGACGCGGTGGTGAGCTGCGACACCTGCGAGCAGTCCGTGCTCACCGGCCCTGACGGCCGCTTCACCCTGGGCAAGCCCGCGTTCCAGCGCGAGTTCACCGTGGTGGCGAAGAAGGGCCGGCGCACGGGCACGCGCACGGTGACCGACGGCGCGCTGCAGGGGCTCGAGCTGGTGCTCAAGCCCGGGGTGAAGGTGAGCGGGCTCGCCGTACTGCCCAACGGCCAGCCGGCAGGGGGCCTCGAGATCGCAGGCGTGAACGTCGATCGCGGCGAGGCGATCAGCGTGGTCACCAACGCCGACGGCACATACTCGATGGAGGTCGCGCCGGGCATCTACCGCTTCATGCTCGGGCTCCCGCCCAGCCAGAGCGCCTCGGAGGATCCCCCGACGTTGATCACCGAGGTCTCCGCGGCCGACACCCGGCTCGACTTCGGCCCGGTGCCGGGGCAGGGCACCCTCACGGTGCGCCTCGTGCCGAAGCCCGGGTTCGCGCTGTGGCTGGTGCGGGGTGAGGTGCGCGCGGTGGGCAACCCGCCGATGGAGCTGCTGCGCTCGACCTGGTCGCAGCTCGTCTACCAGCCGATGAGCGATCACGTGACCTTCGGGGCGCTGGCCCCCGGCCGCTACACGCTGGTGTGGGCGAGCTTCCACGCCGCGATGCCCGGCGGGCCGCTGATCGTCCCGGTGAACGTGCCTTCTGCGGGTGAAGTCACCCTGGTGCAGTGAGCGATGAAGAAGCGCTGGCTCCCCATTCCGCTGCTCGGGCTCGCCGCCGCCGGGGTCCTCTGGTGGTCCTCGTGCGAGCCCGACCTGGTGCCGGGGGCGCCGCCAGAGGGCCCGGGCGCCCAGCTCGATCGCCCCTTCGTGCACACCGGCGCCGGCGAAGGGGCCTTCGACGCCGGGGTGGGGCGGGTGACGGGCCGGGTGGTGAACGAAGACCTGAAGCCGGTGAGCGGCGCGCGCGTGCGCCTGTTCGCGAAGGGCCCCGAGGTGGAAGAGCTCGAGTGCGGCACCTGCCGACTCACGGTGCTCGACTGCGAAGATCCCTCGACGGTGCGCCGGGTGATCCAGGGGCTGAGGGACGGCTCACTGCGCCCGCCGGTGCCGGTCGCCGAGCTCGTCACCGGGGCCGACGGCACCTTCGCCTTCGAAGACGCGCCGCTCGGCGGCGAGGTGGTCGCCGTCGCGGGGAAGCTGAGCGCCGCCGAGGCCTCCGATTCCGAGGCGATGGAGCTCGTGCTCGAGCCGCCGCTGGTCCAGGAACTCCACGTGCTGGACTTCGAGGGGGGGCCCCTGCCGTCTGCGCGGGTGACGCTCTACTCGCCGCTGGACGGCACGCTCGAGGAGCGCCGGGTCGACGCGGAGGGCCGGGTGACCCTCGAGAGCCTCGATCACCGCGCGTGGTTCTTCGCCGAGGCCGACGGCACGCTGCCGGTGGGTCACCGCCTCGATCGGGGGGGCGAGGTGGTGCTCGCCCCGCCGCGCACGCTGATCGTCCACACCCGCATGGGCGGGCCAGCCCGTGGACGCGGAGGTGCAGATCTTCATGCACGGCGAGCCGCGCAAGCTGCGCAGTGCCAGCCGACCTCCGGCACCTGCGAGTGCCGTACTTCATCATTCATCAGCTCCATCACCCGGCGTGCCTGAATGAGAAGAAGACCCAAGGCACCCGGATGCCCATCAACCCGGGGAAGTTTCAGTTCGTCACCGCGCTCGTGCTCGACGAGAAGAAGATCGACCCGAGGCGGATGCTGTTCCGGGTCGAACAATTCCCGACGCACTCCTCGTTCGCCGGGAGCTGGCCGAGGAGCTTCGCGCGCACGACTTCACCGGCTTGGAGTTCCACGAGCTCGAAGGCTTCAACTTCCTCCTCTGAAGCCTCTGCTGCTCCCGCGAGCGCACCTCGCTCAGCGGTGAGCAGCTTCTCGAGCGCCGCGCGAGGCTGCCCGGCCGCAAGCGCAGCCCCCGCGTCATCGAGGCGCTTCGTCGGTCAGGGAATGGGCGGCAGCCAGCTGCAGCTCCAGTCGAGCTGGCACGGATCGAAGTCGAGCTGCTCCCCGTGCGTCGCGAGGTAGCGGATCATCTGGTTGATCAGCAGCGACCCCAGGTCGAACGGCCGCTCTGGCTTCGGCTGCGGGAAGCCGTGCACGCCGAGCGGATCCATCATCGGGAACAGCTGCGCGCTGATGCCGCCGCCCTGCGCCGCGGTGTTGTGGCGAAGGATGCGCAGCGGCGGCGAGAGGCGGGGCACGTCGAAGCCGTCGCCCACCGCGGACACGTTCGCGAGGTCGTCGATGTCCATCAGCACCGGGTTGCCCATCGAGTTGAGCCAGCGCCGTGACGACTCCGTGCCTTCCACGGTGCCGGTGTCGAGCAGCAGCTGGTCGCACCGACTTGCCGTAGCGCGGGTCCACGTCCTTCCAGTTCACCAGCCCGCGCGGCGCGCGACATCATCACGCCCGACGCCGTGGGCACGCCCGGGTCGCCCATGGTGTTGATGTAGAACGCGCGCGTCGAGACCGTCTCGCCGGTGCCGTAGGTGAGCGTTCGCTCGCCGTGCATGAAGGGCGCGGTGTTCGCCGGGTCTGCGCCCTCGAGCGCCACCTGCGCCAGGCCCAGCATGCGCCGCAGCTCGGGGTTGCCGCGCCGCAGGCCGAAGCCATCGCTCACCGCGACGAAGGGACTGCCCGCCGCGTACGTCACGCCCTGGAACTTCGCGTCGTCTGCGAAGGCAGAGACGCGCTCGGCCGGCTCGCCCTCGGGGATGCAGCCCGTCGCGCTCCTGCGTCTTCAGCTCGCCCTCGTAGAACGAGAGCTCGAGCTGGTTGCCCTTGTCGCTCGGCACGGCGACGCGCAGGTGGCCGTTGGCCTGCACGCGCGCGCAGCGCCACTCGCCCGACGTGAGGTTCTTCAGCACCGCGATGCTGCCGGGCTTCGGGGTCTTCGTCAGCGTGCCGACCTTCACCTCCTGGTACTCGACCAGGTCAGGCACCGCCTCGAACACCGCGCCGTCGCGCAGCAGCACCAGCGGCGCCATCATGCGCAGCACCATCGCGTCGCGCACGCCACCCAGCGAGCTGCGCGTGCCGATGTCCGACGAGCCCGCCGCCGCCGATGATGGGGATGACGGTCTCGACCTGCGGCTCGAGCCCGCCCACGTAGCTGCTGATGATGCCGCCCAGCGAGCCGCCCACCAGGTGCACGGGCGCGGAGCCGCCGATGTCGACGGTGCCGTCGCCGTCGAAGTCGCCGGCGAGGTCCGGCTTGCCGTCGCCGTTGGCGTCGTACTTCCACGTCTTGACGCCATCGAAGCACTTGAGCACGCGAATCACCTGGAAGAGGTCGACGCGCCGTCTGCCGCACCATGTCGCGCGTGTGGAAGAGGTACGCGGTCCAGAAGTCGACGCCGCTGTCGAGCTTGCCGTCGCCGTTCTGATCGAGCGCGCGCCCGTCGACGATGCCGATGCCCATGCCCTCGAGGCCGCGCTGCTTGAACTGGCCCTTCACCACCTCGAGCAGCACGGGGTCGACGTCGACGCCGTGGCTGGGCGCGTCGATGCCCAGCGTGGCGATGCCCATGCGCGCGAGGAAGCCCGGCGACGTTCATCGCGTCGAACTTCGTGCAGCCGTGACCGTGAATGAAGATCGCCACCGGCGCAGGCGCCGCGGTGCGGTTCTTCGGCACCATCAGCCAGTAGTTCACGCCCTCGTGGCGGGTGAAGGCCTCGCCCGTGTCGGGGTTGAGCTGCCAGACCTGGTCGGTGAGCTGGCAGCTGCGTCGCCCCGTCGGCCTCGTAGCGCGGGAAGAACTGCGGCGAGTCGATGGTGCCCACCGCGTGGAAGTCGATGAAGCCGAAGTTGTCGAAGAAGAGGTTCTTCCTGCGCGGTCGAGTTGCCCGAGCCGAACTGCGAATAGAGGCTCTTGGCCATGTCGATGAAGAGGCTGTTGGGCACGATGCGCGTGTTGGGACGCCGACCCGCGCGCGCGTGACTCGCGCAGCACCATGTCGGCGGGGAACTCGGTCGCCAGCCGCGCGAGCGGGCCCAGGCCGTAGAGCCCGTCACGCACGGCGACGATCGGCCGCGTCCACGCCTGGGTGGTGAAGGTCCAGCTGAAGGCGACGTCGTCGCAGCCTTGAAGCCGAGCTGGCCCAGGCACTCGTCGGCGAGCGGCTGCAGCGCCTTCGTCTGCGCGGCGTGGTTGACGTAGCGAAGGGCGAGCGGACCGGCGTGCCGCTGCGCGTCCGAGCAGGTCGCGCGTGAGCACCACCGCGTAGGTCGTGCGCCTCGCGCAGCGGGTAGCACGGGCGGGCGATGAGCGTGCTTGGTCTCGCGCTCGTAGAAGGTGATGAGCGAGGCGGTCGGTCGCGCTGCGAGGTGTTCGGGTGGTCGAGCACGCCGTCCATGTCGGTGTCCTCGCCGGGGTCGAGCACGCCGTTGCCGTTGAGGTCTTCCTCGACCTCTTCGAAGAGCAGGTTCGTCAGGCCGCCGCGCGGGTCGTCGGGGTAGTAGTCGGGGCGGTCGAGCCGCGCGGGGAAGTGGCCCTCGCCCAGGTCGAGCGGCACGGCCTTGCAGAAGTCCGGCGAGCCCTTCGTCACGTCGATGACGAGGATGACGTCGTCGCTGGTGTCGAAGCGGTCGCCCCAGTGCCGGCGGATGACGTTCTCGGTGTCGAGGTCTTCGTCGAAGGAGACCGTGATGGCGCCCAGCGTGCCCCAGCCGTCGAGCGCGTCGAGCTCCTGCCGCGTCTTCGTTTCCCACTCGGTGGGCGAGACCTGGCTGGCGTTGACGCGCTTCTTGGTGAAGCTCGTGGGGTCGTAGCGGCTGGCGAAGTCGTTGGGCAGCGGGATGTCGGGCAGCGGCTTGTGGAAGACGTCGAACTTGACCTTCGCGCCCGCACCTTCGGGTGAGAGCGCGAGGCCGCTCCCTTCCGGTGCCGCGCACGCGAGGGAGAGCAGACACAGGCTGACGAGCAGGCGACGCATGGAGGACTCCAGAGGCTGCAAAATGTTTCGGCAGGGCCCCAAACCACCGTGCGAGCGCGAGCGCAAGTTGCGAGGCTCCTCGTCATGTCCGCCCTCAAAGACTGGTCGCAAGACTCGAAGATCGCAGCGCTGGAGGCCGAGGCGAATTCGTCGGTCGACTCGATCGGCACGCTCTCGAACTCGATCCACGTCGAGAAGAAGCGCAACGACGTGCAGACCGCGCGCATCAAGGTGCTGGCCGAGGTCGTCGAGGCGACGCTGGTGAGCCTGGGCGCGAGCGGCGCGATGCCGAAGCCGCAGGCCGACGCGCTGTTGTCCGTGCTGCGCAAGGCGATGGAACCCGTGAAGCTCTGAGAGGCAGCGGCTAAGGTCTTCGCCGCGTGAGCCCTCCCACCGTCAGCGTCGTCATTCCCGTCTACAACGAGGTCCGCACGCTCGCAGAGCTGCTCAGGCGCGTGGTCGCCGTGGACTTTCCCAAGGAGCTGGTGATCGTCGACGACTGCAGCACCGATGGCAGCCGCGAGTGGCTCGAGGTGTTGCAGGCGAAGGGCATGGCGGCCCTCGAGGGCGCCGAGCCGCACAACCTCAACCGCTTCTCGGTGCAGTTCCAGCCGGTGAACCAGGGCAAGGGCGCGGCGCTGCGGCGGGGCTTTCAGGAAGCGACGGGCGAGCTCATCGTCATCCAGGACGCTGACCTCGAGTACGACCCGCGCGACATTCCGCGGTTGCTCAAGCCGATCCTCGACGGGAACGCCGACGTGGTGTTCGGCAGCCGCTTCACCGGCGAGACCCGGCGCGTCCTCTATTAGTCAGCGTCGCGCAGCGTCACCGTGGGCTGGGCTGCCTCGAAACGGTGGCCTTGCGTCGTGCGGCCGGCGTTCAGACCCAGCGCTGACACGGGCACCACCTCGGCACCGTGCAGCGCCACCAGGCCATGCGCCGGGCGCACAAAGTGCACGCTGGTCCAGCCGGGCTGGAAACCGGGCGTGTCGCCAGTCTCCAGCTGGTACTGCATCAACTTTGGAATGGGCAACTTGGCCAGCGCTTCGTGCAGCGCTTTCTGCAAGCCGGCGGCCAGCGTCGCGCCAGGCACCAGGCTGTCGAGAAACAGCGCTTCGGCCTTGCCGTCGGGCGCACGCTTGAGCTGCGGCAAGACGCTGGCGTCCAGGCCCAGCGCGCCCAGCTTCTTCAACAACGCGGGCGTGGGCTGGCCCTCCGCCGTCAGCGCCACGGCCACCGGCATCAGCTTGGTCTGCTGCGATTTGTCGTCGGCCTTGTCGGCGACATGGCTCACGTGCACGGCCAGGCGGCGCGGCGACGCAAACGACGCCACCAGCGCCTGCGCCGGTGCCAGACCCTGGGCTTTCAAACTGTCGGACAGCAACTGCGCAAAAGCCTCGCCCAGCTTGCGCAGCGCCTTGGGCGGCAGCTCTTCAACAAACAGTTCGATGAGAAGGTTCTTGCCGCTCATGCCGCTTCTGCCTTCTTCTTTTGGTTGAGCACGGCCAGCACTTCGTCGGCCCAGGCCTTGGGCGCCATCGGGAAACCCAGGCGCGCGCGGCTGTCGAGATAACTCTGCGCCACGCTGCGCGCGAGGTTGCGGATGCGGGCTATGTAGGCGGCACGTTCGGTGACGCTGATGGCGCCGCGGGCGTCCAGCAGGTTGAAGCTGTGCGCCGCCTTCAGCACCTGCTCGTACGCGGGCAGCGCCAGGCTCTGCTCGACCAGATATTTGGCCTGCCGCTCGTGCGCGTTGAAGGCCTGCAGCAGGAAGTCCACATCGCTGTGCTCGAAGTTGTAGGTGCTCTGCTCGACCTCGTTCTGGTGATAGACGTCGCGGTACTTCAGGGTCTCGGTCCACTGCAGGTCATAGACGTTGTCCACGCCTTGCAGGTACATCGCCAGGCGCTCCAGGCCGTAGGTGATCTCGCCGGTGATGGGCTTGCAGTCGATGCCGCCCACCTGCTGGAAGTAGGTGAACTGCGTCACCTCCATGCCGTTCAGCCAGACCTCCCAGCCCAGGCCCCAGGCGCCCAGCGTGGGGTTCTCCCAGTCGTCTTCGACGAAGCGCACGTCGTTGCTCTTGAGATCAAAGCCCAGCGCTTCCAGGCTGCCGAGATAGAGCTCAAGGATGTTCGCCGGTGCCGGCTTCAGCACCACCTGGTACTGGTAGTAGTGCTGCAGGCGGTTGGGGTTGTTGCCGTAGCGGCCGTCCTTGGGGCGGCGGCTGGGCTGCACGTAGGCGGCCTTCCAGGGCTCGGGGCCGAGGGCACGCAGGAAGGTGGCGGTGTGGCTGGTGCCGGCCCCCACTTCCATGTCGTAGGGCTGCAGCAAGGCACAGCCCTGGGCGTCCCAGTAACTCTGCAGTTTGAGGATGATCTGCTGGAAGGTCAGCATGGCGCGTGGCGTGTTGGGCTGTCTCGAAAACCCTTGAGTTTACGGGCCGGCCCAGCGGCTACGCTGAGCCGCGATGACGACACAACAATTGCTGCTGAGCCTGGTGCTGGCCACGATGGTGTTTTGTGTGGCCCTCGAGCTCAAGGTGGCCGACTTCACGCGTGTGGCCCAGGCCCCGCGCGCCGTGGTGGCAGGCCTGGTGCCGCAGTTTTTGCTGCTGCCCGGGGCCACCTGGCTGGTGACGCTGCTGCTCGACCTGCCGCCCAACGTGGAGGCCGCGATGATTCTGGTGGCCTGCTGCCCGGGCGGCAGCTTGAGCAACTTCGTCACCCACTACGGCCGCGGCAACACGGCACTGAGCGTCAGCATCTCGGCCGTGGCGGCGGTGCTGGCGCTGTTTCTCACGCCCTTCAACTTCACCTGGATGGTGGCCAGCAACCCGGCCACCGCCAGCTTGGCTGAAAACCCTGGACATCGACGCCAGCGCCATCTGGTGGAGCCTGCTCGCCTTGCTGGCCGTGCCGATGGCGCTGGGCCTGCTGTTCAGCCACCAGTTGCCGGCACTGACGGCGCGCATCCGCAAGCCGCTGGGCAATTTCAGCCTGCTGGCGCTGCTGGCTTTCATCGTGCTGGGGTTGGTGAAAGAGCGCGCGCTGCTCAATGCACAGATCCTGCCGCAGTTGCTCATCGTGGTGCTGCACAACGCGGGTGGGCTGGCGTTGGGCTGGGCTGCGGCCACTGCCTTTCGTGTGGTGGAGCGCGACCGCCGCGCCATCATGATCGAAGGCGGCATGCAGAACAGCGGCCTGGCGCTGGGCATCATCGCCGTGCAGTTCAACGCCGACCTGGGCATGGTCATCATTGCCAGCCTGTGGGGCATGTGGCACATCGTCAGCGGCATGACGCTGGCCACCCTCTGGAGACGCAAGGATGTTCGACACGGTTTTTGAAGGTGCCACCGTCATCGACGGCACAGGTGCTGCGCCCCAAACCGCCGACGTGGCGGTGCAAGACGGCCTCATCGTTGAGATCGAGGCGGCCGCATCACGGCGCCGCGCGCCAGCGTGTGCCTGCGCACGGCGCCTGGCTGACGCCGGGCTTCGTCGACATCCACACCCACTACGACGGCCAGGCCACCTGGGATCAAACCTTCAGCCCCAGCATCCACCAT
>CAWBCB010000029.1:0-7500 GCA_963787095.1 uncultured Cytophagales bacterium
TTTTTGTTTTATTGCTTTTCCTATATTTTTAATTCTAACGCTCTAGGAGTATTTGATAAATTGGAACGAGAGCTCCCCTCTCCTTTGGAGAGGGGTCGGGGGTGAGGTTTAATTCGACTCCAAAATCTTAAACAACTCGTCTAAGTTAGGAGTGATGATTATTTCCGTTCTTCTGTTCTTCTGTTTGTTCTGATCACTATCGTTAGGAGCTAGCGGTGAAAACTCCCCTTTACCGGCTGCCGTAATCTGCTTGGCAGAAACTCCGGCTCCTGTAAGAATTTTAGTAATAGAAGTAGCACGCATCACACTCAAATCCCAGTTGTCCTGCATGTAAGCCGATTTCTTTGAGATGGGAACATTGTCGGTATGCCCTTCAATCACCACCTGAATATCCTTTTGATCTTTAATAGCCTTAGCCAGTTGTTGAAGAGCCGTTACTCCTTTGCTGTCAACCACAATACTACCCGATCCAAA
Organism: uncultured Cytophagales bacterium; assembly: GCA_963787095.1. Lineage (GTDB taxonomy): Bacteria > Bacteroidota > Bacteroidia > Cytophagales > Cyclobacteriaceae > ELB16-189. The sequence continues at coordinate 475 of CAWBCB010000029.1, forward strand.
AAGCAATTGTTCAGCAAGTGAAACATATACTTTTCCGTTCTTCATTTGCACAGTGAGGTCGCTCTCTTTAAAATTCAAAAGCGCATTCGTAATCCTGTCTTTTAAATCTTTAACTGCTTTATCCTTATTGGCTAGTACTTTTTCAAGTTCTTTAACTTTCTTCTCACGCTCGGCTAAGCTATAGCTTAACGAATCATTGAGTTTTCGTGTGTTTTCTAAGTTTTCCTGGATAGCCATCAATTGATCCTTCTGCTGGGCCAAATCCCGATTCAACTTGCCACTATTATTTAATAAATTTTTGTAGTAGGAATTAAGTTGATCATACTCTTTGTTCAATCCATCCAATTTCTGGCTTGTAGCCCGATAAGTTTGATTTAATTCGGTTGTATCCTGCTTTAGCTTTGCTAATGTCTCGTTCAATTCTTTTAATGATGCATTCGCTTTATCCAATTGATTAGTTCGATCGGTTAATTCACCTTCAGTCTTAATCTTTTGAGCAAGCACATCGTCAAACTTCTTCTTACTTACAATGCAGGATGAAAAAAGCAGAAAGGGAATAAAAAATAGAAATTTATAGATTCTCATAGTTTAAAAAATTAAGTTGTAAATATCTTAAATAAAATCAATTCTTACTCTAGCAGATAAGTCCTTTAAGTCTCGAGTCTGGCAATTCCTTTAGAAACGCTGTGAAAATTTTAGACTCACATAGCTATGTCTTATTCCTTTCTCCACTTCTCTACCTGAAGACATAACACTAAAAGCGAAAGAGCCTCTTTTCTTTGCATACATAATTCCAAAGTTTCTCCTGAATAACCAGTGGTTTGCATCCACAGTATAAGGACTTGGGTTTCCTTCAAACAAGCTTCCTTCTAAAAAAATATTGGAGACTATGTAATCAACACCACATCCAAAAAACAAAAAAACTTCCTCTTTACTTCTATCACCCTCATAACCCAAAAGACTATTTGAAAATAAAGATTGTGTTAAGGGGCTAAAGTCTATCAGTCGAATTGTTAAATCTTGACTTATCTTATTTGACCCTGTTCCTGTAAACAATCCCGTATTACTAACCAAATCAAAATCATTTAAGATTTTTATGCTCTTCTGAAATTGATAGTTTAGATTAAATACCAATTCATTGGAAATCTGAGAGTCCCAACCTCGCGGAGCATTGTATCCAACCTGCTTATGCCACCATTGCTGAACCTGCCCAAGTCCTGTTGCCTTACCAACAAGACCTAACTCAAACTCAAGACTTGTAACAGTTGATAATTTTCTTAATCGAGAAATTGAAAAATCTAAATAGGTATACCCAGCATATGGTCTATCCATATTTATGGTATTAACGAACTTAGTCTTTCTTGGAGTAAATATTTTGTTTCCAAATTTTAGTGAGGAGATGACTTTGGAAGAGATGCCATTTCGATTAAATCGCTTAACCAAATTTGTTTCATTACTCAATAACTTTCGGTAGGCGAGCTCGTGACCAGCTGTGTAATACCAGTCAACAAAAAAAAAGATGTCGTTATCAACCGTAAGACTTATTTCATTTTTTAGAATCATCAAACTATCGACCTTTGAAAAGGAAAAACAGAAATTGCTTGAAAAAAGAATCGATATAATGAGAATGATCCTCAAAATAGTTGCTCAGTTTTAATTAATAGAAATCAATTGGACTTTAATGGATTGGAGTAGCTGTGACTGCATCTTCATAGAAAGAATAAATAAAAAACTTCTTGTTCTTGTTGTCCAATCCAAATATAGGCAGTGTGCTACTTTCAAGTGGTCTGTTAATGACAGAATTCCCTAGTTGATCATAAAGAAATGAAAACTTCTGTTCACTATCATAAAAACAAAATACAGTTCTCCCTTCTGACAAACCAAGAACCGAAGGAACAAGATTAGCCGATCCAGGATTTTGCTTCTCGAAAACTAATTGATTTTGTTTGTCAAAGACTGCAATCTTATCTGAATCAATCCTAAAGAAGAAAAAGTTTGATTTACCAGTCTGGTTGTTGCTAGCGAAAACTTTGAATTATTACCCTTTACTAAATTTTCTTGCGACCCTATTTTTGCATCAAGGCCACGCTTTGTCGCTACACCCTCGGGCGAAACTGTGTAAATAAAAGTATTCGATAATTTTGTTCCCATCTCTAAAAAATAATCGCCCGAAAAAGGTTTCATTTTTAGTGGAAAGCCATTTTCATAATCACCGCGCCTGTAAAACATTAACCGTTCCCTCTTCCGTCACAATTATAAAGTAATCCCTACCTCCTATGCGATAATGTTTTGGAGCAGATTTAATTCTTGAGGATATCTTTTTCGGATTCCAACCTTCCAACGATGTTGCCTCTTTATCCAAAACATAAACATCACCATCGACAGAAGCAATCAAAAATCGGTAGTTCTTACTCTTATCATAATCAACAAGCTCTGCATATTTTGCAAGAGTAGGAGTCTTCCTGGGAAATCCCTGAACATCACGACCCAGCCTGTCAATGATATAAATTGAAGTGGGTGTAGTAATGAAGTGTTGCAGTTTATTATTCTTAAAATAGTCAATCTCGTTAAGGCCCTGAATCATACCATCAAGATTATATTCCCAAAGCGTTCTGTCATCTGCTGAAAACAAATAAATGCGATACGTGGAATCTTGTAAGATTAAATCATCATTAGTTGAAACGTGACTTTTAACCCTCCAGCCCTTTGCTATTTTATTAGGTAAATTAAAAGTCGTTTGTACGGAGGAACTACTTCTGCTTGTTGTCTCTTTCTTTTTTGTTGATTTTTCGAAATTTACACTCGTGTAGAAATGATTATCAAGCGAAGTGAATTGCATACTCGCCCACGACAAGGATGAAAGCTTCAGAGAATCAAAAAGAGGCAACCATTTTTCATTTACACTCTTATTGTCAAAGGTTGGGCTTCGGAAAAAAAAACGAAAGATTACTTTCCTGGAGACCTTTTTCATAAAACCGCTGAAAGGCCAGTGACTTTCCCCAGGTGTCATCCGATTCGATTGCGTCTATCAAAGATTTAATACCAAGTACATCCGTTGAAAAAAATGCATAATTCTCCTTAACTGTATAATAATCATAAGATCCCTTCGGGATTAATCCAGCAAGAGAGCGCGAAACAATATCATCTTTTATATCTCTGATTTCATACCCTGCATATGATTCGAAATATGTACCCGAATCAATTAATAAAGCATTCTGGTCTTTCAATTTTGCGAGAATTAAGAAACTCTTTTGATCCGTTTCACAAACCGCAAGTTCATCGCTTAAATTTAATTTTAATGAATCTGATGGCCTGATTGAGTGTATTAATTTTACAAAATCAGAAAATCCATAGTGAATTGTAATTTTGGAATAATTTGGAACAAACCTAGCCGCTCCAAATTTTACCGCATTCTGGTTTTGAAAAACAGAAAGGCTTAGGTTTTGATTAAGACTATCAATTGTAAACCCATTCATGGAAATAAAATCATCATCCACCTTTACATCCAACATAGATGATTTAGCAAATTGCTTAAGCAGAGGAATTGATTGTATTAATGAAGTATTGACGAGTGTTGATTGGGAAAGCTTGGAGAAGTTCACATACAAATTTCCAGCATCAGATTTGATGGAGGCAAACTGAAATAAATTTTTATTTGCTTGCTTAAACCCACCTCCTTCATTAATTAATGTTCGGATTGAATTTTCTACTAAAAAAGAGGATTTGCTTAAAAGAAATATTCCGTTCGAGTAAGCAAACGCCATATTGACCTTATTCTTTTCATCAAGAATTTCCTTTATCTCAATACCATTATATACTCGGCTTACTATTTTTTGTTTTGAGTGAGTGAGGCTAGTGTCTCTAAGTACCAATTCATATTCCTTTTCAATCAATGGAAATGAATACATGAGTTCAAATTCATTTTTCGACACATTTTGCAACGAGACAATAAATACGGGTGAGGAATTCTTAAAAAAAGGAAGGAGCGCTTTATCTATTGTTGGTCGATGAATTGTCTCAAAAATCAAAATGGAATTTTGATCGATTGCATCCCAATATGAAACCTCTTTGTTTTCACAAGCAATAAAACTGCTTGCTATTAAAAAATAAAGTGAAGTGATTAATAGGTAGTAATTTTTCACTGACTCAAAACTACAAAAATTAAGAGATCAGATGGATCATTATTGATACTGTAAAGTTGACTTCAAAAAGAAAGACCCCATCAAATGCATGAAGGGGTCTTAGGTAATAAAAATAGGCAACGACTTACTCTCCCGGGTTTTACCCTAGTACCATCAGCGCGGGTGGACTTAACTTCTCTGTTCGGAATGGGAAGAGGTGATCCCCACCGCTATAGTCACCTTAATTAGTTTGGTGATTTTCAGGCATAGCCTGCCTGCCGGAGCGTCTCGCGTAGGCAGGTCACCTTAAAGTTTTGAGTCTTTAGTTTCTTGTCTTCACCTCTATAGTAAACTAACTATGGACTAAAGACTGTCGACTATGGACTTTAATATCGTTGACAGTATTGATAAAAGAGTATAGTATGTATAAGTAAAAGTTACGAGCACATAGTCTGCCTGCCATCGCTTTACGCGATGACAGGATTTTCGTTTACTGAAGCGTTCGGGTAATTAGTACTGCTCAGCTTTGTCATTTCTGACTTTACACCTGCAGCCTATCAACGTCATCATCTCTGACGTCCCTATAATGGAAGTCTCATCTCGAGGTGGGTTTCGCGCTTAGATGCTTTCAGCGCTTATCCCGTCCCAACATAGCTACCCGGCAGTGCCGCTGACACGACAACCGGTACACCAGAGGTTGGTCCAATTCGGTCCTCTCGTACTAAAGTCAGATCCTCTCAAACTTCCTACGCCCATCACAGATAGGGACCGAACTGTCTCACGACGTTCTGAACCCAGCTCGCGTGCCACTTTAATGGGCGAACAGCCCAACCCTTGGGACCTTCTCCAGCCCCAGGATGTGACGAGCCGACATCGAGGTGCCAAACCTCCCCGTCGATATGAGCTCTTGGGGGAGATCAGCCTGTTATCCCCGGCGTACCTTTTATCCTTTGAGCGATGGCCCTTCCATGCAGAACCACCGGATCACTATATCCAACTTTCGTCCCTGCTCGACCCGTCGGTCTCACAGTCAAGCACCCTTATGCTATTGCACTCCACGTACGATTACCAACCGTACTGAGGGTACCTTTGAAAGCCTCCGATACACTTTCGGAGGCGACCACCCCAGTCAAACTACCCACCACACAATGTCTCCGCCTTGGGCGGATTAGGCATCAAGAAAATAAAGGGTGGTATTTCACCATTGACTCCCCAAAACCTAGCGGCCCTGGATCAACGCCTCCCACCTATCCTACACATCATTCTCCCAATACCAATGTGAAGCTATAGTAAAGGTGCACGGGGTCTTTCCGTCCCGTGACGGGTACACGGCATCTTCACCGTGACTACAATTTCACCGAGCTCATGGCTGAGACAGCGCCCAGATCGTTACACCATTCGTGCAGGTCGGAACTTACCCGACAAGGAATTTCGCTACCTTAGGACCGTTATAGTTACGGCCGCCGTTTACTGGGGCTTCAGTTCAATGCTTCGCAGATTGCTCCACTAACATCCCCCCTTAACCTTCCAGCACCGGGCAGGTGTCAGGCCTTATACTTCATCTTTCGATTTCGCAAAGCCATGTGTTTTTGTTAAACAGTCGCCTGGGCCATTTCTCTGCGACCTGTCTAGTATTGCTACTAAACGAGGCACCCCTTCTCCCGAAGTTACAGGGTTAATTTGCCGAGTTCCTTAGCCATGATTCACTCGAGCACCTTAGAATATTCTTCTTGACTACCTGTGTCGGTTTGCGGTACGGGTACCATAACAATATGCTTAGGGGATTTTCTCGGAAGTCTGCTTACGTTCTCTATCAATTCGGCCGAAGCCTCCTCGTACTATTGGGGTTCAGCAAGCTGTGCGGATTTGCCTACACTGCCTATACCTACGCCTTTTAACGTCCTATTTCGTCTGGACGCGGAACTATCACTACTCCTTCTTCCCATCGCTCATTACGGTAGTACTGGAATATTAACCAGTTGGCCATCGACTATTCCTTTCGGATTCGCCTTAGGACCCGACTTACCCGCGGTTGATTAGCATTGCCGCGGAAACCTTAGTCTATCGGTGGGCAGGGTTCTCACCTGCCTTATCGTTACTTATGCCTACATTTGCTTTTCTAACCGCTCCACCCAGAGTGACCTCTGAACTTCTCCGCTGTTAGAATGCTCCCCTACCACTCTAGTATTGCTACTAAAATCCTAAGCTTCGGTACTATACTTGATGCCCGATTATTATCGATGCTCTGTCGCTCGACCAGTGAGCTGTTACGCACTCTTTAAAGGGATAGCTGCTTCCAAGCTAACCTCCTGGCTGTCTCAGCAACTGAACCGCCTTAGTTCAACTTAGTATAGATTTTGGGACCTTAGCTGTAGGTCTGGGTTCTTTCCCTCTCGGACACGGACCTTAGCACCCGCGCCCTCATTGCAGAGTATATTTGTTAGCATTCGGAGTTCATCTGGATTTGGTAGGATGTGACTCCCCCTAGTCCAATTGGTAGCTCTACCTCTAACAAACTCAACCTCCACACTGTTCCTAAAAACATTTCGGGGAGTACGAGCTATTTCTCAGTTTGATTAGCCTTTCACCCCTACCCTCAGTTCATCCAAAAACTTTTCAACGTTTACTAGTTCGGACCTCCACCCCGGGTTAACGGGGCTTCATCCTGACCAAGGGTAGATCACAAAGTTTCGCGTCTACTACCACTGACTGCACGCCCTATTCAGACTCGCTTTCGCTCCGGCTGCATCCCTTAAGGGACTTAACCTTGCCAGTGACAGTAACTCGTAGGCTCATTATGCAAAAGGCACGCCATCACTCCATCTCGGAGCTCTGACCGCTTGTAAGCGTATGGTTTCAGGTTCTCTTTTCACCCTCCTGTTCGGAGTACTTTTCACCTTTCCTT
>CAWBCB010000029.1:12500-19560 GCA_963787095.1 uncultured Cytophagales bacterium
CCACAATACTTTGACGCGTAATCAAACACTAACCCAGAACCCACTAACTCTACAATTGCTGATGTGTAGGTTGCTGCAACAACTTCTGCATCCGGATCTAATCCAGCACCATCAAATACCTTTCTTCCACCCGCTGTTTTAAACTCCCGCTTTAATGAATCGGGAAATTTATTTACGGTTCCATCACTTTTGCGGTGCTCGTAGTCTAATGCTTGAATGCAACGGCCACTCGGAATGTAATACTTTGCTGTAGTAACCTTTAGCTGTGCATTGTATGCTAATTGTCTTGTTGTTTGAACCAATCCTTTACCAAAAGTCTTTTGACCTACTAACACTGCGCGGTCGTAATCCTGAAGTGAGCCAGCAACAATCTCAGAAGCCGATGCACTACCACCGCTTGTAAGAACTGCCATAGGAATTTCAGTATCCTGGGCGTTGTTAAGTGTGAGATAAGTCTTATTCCAATCTGCTACTTTTCCTTTTGTTGAGACAACTTCTTTCCCTTTTGGGATAAATACGTTCACAATATTTACTGCTTCATATAAAGAGCCGCCCGGATTATCGCGAAGATCAAGAATTAGATTTTTTGCGCCTTGTTGTTTTAGTTTTGATACTGCCTCTTCCACTTCTTTACCAGCGCCCGGTGTAAACTCGTCCAGTTTAATATATCCGGTTTCAGCACCTACCATTCCATAATATGTGATGTTGGATACTTTAATCTTTTCGCGAACCAACTTGAATTTTAGATTCTCTTTTTGTCCGGCTCGCTTTATAGTTACCTCAACCTCAGTTTTAGGTTTACCCTTTAGCAAAGCACTCACGGCAGAAGTTGGCTTCCCCTGCACATTTGTTCCATCCACTGAAATCAATTCGTCACCAACGCGAAGGCCAGCCTTCTCGGCAGGAAACCCAACGTATGGATTTGTGATTACGGTCTTCTTATTAACAATGCCAATCAATGAACCCACACCGGCATATTGACCTGTTGTTAAAATACTGAACGCTTCAAGATCTTCTTCAGGAATGTAATCGGTATAAGGATCCAACTGATCTAGCATTCCGCCAATCCCATTCTCGATCAGTTTTTTAGGATTTACATCGTCTACATAATAAGCGTTTACTTCTTTAAAAAGCGTAGCAAAAATGTCCAGACTACGGGCTATATCGAAGTATTTTTCGCCAGGGCCTTGAAATGCCCAAATAGTAAATGCCAGTGTAATAAAGAATGCGGCTATTCTAAACTTCTTCATATCGAGTATCAATTAAACATCCCTACAGATCTTCTACTTCTTTTTTCTGCCTCACCCCTGACCCTCTCCAAGCGAGAGGGGAGTGGAATGAGATGGTAAGTTCTTAATTTTTTCCAGCACTTGAAAGACCTCACCCCCTGCCTTTTGCTAATCCCTCTCCAGAGGAGAGGGGGGCGAAGCAAGTTTAGCATTCAATTTTTTCAATGCCATAAGGACTTTCTCCTTCAGTTCAGCATACGGCAAAATTTCTTTAGCTGTATAAATGAATGTAAAAATTGCCTTTTCTGATTTGGTGTTAAGCACTTCTTTTTGAAGTCGGTATGCTTCGCGGATTCTTCGCTTGATTTTATTCCGATCTACCGCGCGTTTAAACTGACGACTTGAAACAGAAATAAGCACCTGATTGATTGCCTTAGTGCCTTTATCAGGATTTGGAATATGGATAACCTTAAATGGGTATAAATAAAAAGAGGAACCCTTTTCGAAGAGTTCCTTTATTGTTTTTTCTTTTGAGAGTCTTTCCGCTTTTGTAAATGTAAACCTCCGCATGAGATTAAAATTAATCCCTTTCGGGGAAAACTAACACCAACGAAAACTGTCTCTCAGAGAAAGTTATTATCTGGTCTTTGGAGTTCCTTCGTCAGAAACAGTAAGCTTTTTACGGCCATTTCTTCTGCGATTGGCAAGTACTCTGCGACCATTGGCAGTAGCCATACGCTCACGGAAGCCGTGCTTATTCGTTCTTTTCTTTCTGGAAGGTTGGAATGTGCGTTTCATAATATATCAACTTTACCTCAATTTCTTAAAGGGTTGCAAAAATGTGCAGGAATATCCGGATTTACAAGATTGCCTACGCTAATTTGATCAGAATCTACCGTATTGATAAAAAAAGGCGGTTGGCCTCACTATACCTGCACTAAAGTTGCGGTAAGTAAACCCCGTTGGCCCCTCTCCAAAAGGAGAGGGGTAAAGGAATAATAGGCTATTAACTCATTTACGATTTGTGATTCTTTTTACTGAATCTTAAAAATAGCATCATCCAGCGCTGTATTAACCTCCAGGCTGGAAACCTGAAACTTGAAATTCATGGGTCCCTGACTTATTAGCATTACGTGTGGAAACTTGACGCCACTTACTTCTTTATATTCTTGAAATTTGGTTGGGACAGCAATTTCCCCTTGTGGTGTTTTGGCCATCTCCATACTTTGTACTTTCAAGCCAGTTTCAACATCGAAATAATTAGTGATTTTTTCACCAGCAGGAAGTACATATTCAACGACATAGGCATCCTTGCCATCAACTGCTTCCACGGCTTTAAGAATCGATTTTACCTTCATGGCAGCAATCATAGTTTCAGGAACTAACTGTGCTTCGAATAGATTCTTTTCTTTTGTTGCAGCATCAACAGGTGGCTTTTGTCCATTTGCAATTACTGCATAGTCTTTCCCATCACTAACCTCCTTTTGCATCACCATTCCCTGCATAGAAACTTCCGTTAAACTTTTTCCAGGTGCTTTCTTGGAAGAGTTCATTGTTAACTCCATTCCTTGAATTGTTGCCTTCATAGTCATCTTTACACTTTTCAACTCTTGTACTTTTTTAGCACCACCAATCGCATCAATATATTTTGCAATTACTTTTTCAGCTGTTAAATCTGCAGGCAATGCAGATGCTTTGGAAGGAACATACCCTACTCCATAAATATCAAAATACTTTACCTCACCAAATTTGGCAAGCTTATCAGCAACATCTGAAGCTTTACCAACCACGATGATGTGTGCGTTATCCGGCCGAATGAATTTTTTAGAAGTTGCTTGTACATCCGCAAGGGTTACTGCATCTACCGATTTAAGATAGTTTGCATAATAATCTTTAGGGAGTTTATACTTGGCTGTGTTCAACGCAAAACTGGCTATGGTTTGCGGGCTTTCTAAGGATCGGCCAAACGCTCCTGAAATCTCCGCTTTAGCAGCCATCAATTCCTTTTCAGTAACAGATTCATTCGCCATGCGTTTTAGTTCACTCATAAATTCAAATACAGAACTGTCTGTTACATCATTTCGAACACTGGCTGAGGCATTAAAATTACCCACCAGATTATCCGGGCTCAATCGTGAACTTGCTCCATAAGTATAACCATGCTTTTCGCGAAGGTTTTGCATGAGTCGTGAAGAGAATCCACCACCTAAAATTTGATTTGTTACCCGGGCTTTGATAGCGTCTTGTGTGCCCGGCATTAAATTAACCGGATAAGCAATATTAATAACCGATTGAACTGAAGTTGGGCGATCCACCATGGCAACATATGTTTTTGCCGGTTCTTTTGGCTGGGTATAGGTTGGATACTTTACTTCACCTGCTGTCCACTTTGCAAAATATTTTTCAGTTAAACTTTTTGCCGTCTTCAAATCAATATCTCCTACAATAATCAGGTAAGCATTATTAGGTCTGTAGTATGTATTGTAATAATTCTTGCAATCCTCTAATGTAATGGCGCTAACACTTTTTTCCGTGGTGAATAAACCATACGGATGCTGAGAGCCATATAATAAAGCATTGCGCACATTTCCGGCAATTGAATTTGGATCATCTTTACTCGCTGCCAATCCCGATAAGGTTTGTGTTTTCAATTTCTCCATTTCCTCTGGCGGAAACGATGGGTTGAACAAAACATCAGTCATTAAATCAAGCAACTTGGTAGAATGCTTTGAAAGACTGGAAGCAAAAATTCCATTGCCCCCAGTGTTCAGAGTGGCACCAATAAAATCTGTCTCCTCATCCAGTTGAGCTTTTGTTTTTGTTTTTGTTCCGGTGCCCATCAACGTTTCGGCCATGGATACATACCCTTCTTTCTCACCTTGAAAGAGTTGATCATTTTTCAATTGCAATGAAAACTGAATGCGTGGTAGTTTGTGATTCTCCACCACAAACACCTGAAGACCATTCTTTAAAGTGAAAGTTTGATAATCACCAATTTTTATTTCGCGAGCCGGAGCCGGCTTTGGTGCCTTGGTGCGATCAACTTGAGCCTGAACGGAAACAACTAGTAACCAACAAGCAAATGAATATTAATATCTTCTTCATAATCAATTATCTTTTTTGATTTGAGTGTTCTCCGGTTTGCTTTGCGCAGATTTAGGCATGTAATGAAGTACCACCCGGTTTTCTTTTGTCAAGTATTTTTTAGCTACCCTCTGTAAATCTTCGCGCGTTACTTTCATGTAACTATCTATTTCAGTATTGATCAAGTTTGCATCTTTGTAATACACATGGTAATTCGCAAGCTGCTCCGCTATGCCCACAGCAGAAGAATTTTGCTGCACAAACTGGCTCTCCATTTGATTCCGAATTTTTTGAAATTCCTTTTCAGAGATCAATTCCTTTTGCACTTTCTCAATTTCAGTATCCATTGCTTTCTCCAAATCATCAGCTCCAACCCCCATATTCACAATGCCAAACACGAGGTAAAGCCCGGGATCTTCTAATGAAAAAGGGAACGCTTGTACCGTAAGCGCCTTCTTTTGCTCATCTACCAACGCCTTATACATGCGCGAACTTTGTCCACCGCTCAGCACCGTGCTCAACATATCCAATGCATAGGCATCGGGTGTGCCCTGGGGCGGTATGTGATAGGCTTCAATAACAGCCGGCAATTGAATGTTGTCAAACACAACATCACGCACTTCTGCATTTTGTGGCGGTTCTACTACCGTTGGGCGTGGAATTTTCTTTCCTCCTTTTGGGATGTCTTTAAAATATTTTGCAACCGCTGCTTTGGTTTGTTCGATATCAATATCTCCCGCTATAGACAAGGTTGCATTTTCAGGAACGTAAAATGTTTTGTAAAACGCAATAAACTCCTCAAGAGAGGCAGCATTCAAATGATCCAATGAACCAATAGGTGCCCATTGATAAGGATGCACGGTGTAAGCATGCTTCAACACTTCTGTAAGAATACTCCCGTAAGGTTGGTTATCCATACGCTGACGCTTTTCTTCTTTCACCACTTCACGTTGTGTGTCTACACCAATCTGTTCAATTTTGGCGTGCAACATGCGCTCCGACTCCATCCATAAACCCAACTCCATTTGATTGGAAGGAAGTACTTCATAATAAAAGGTGCGGTCGTTGGAAGTGTTTGCATTGTTCGTGGCACCTGCATTTTGTAAATATTTATCAAACTCACCGCGCTTAATATTTTCTGTTCCTTCAAACAATAAATGCTCAAAGAAATGCGCAAAGCCAGTGCGGTTAGGGTCTTCATTTTTAGAACCCACATGATATAATACAGACACCGCCACAATGGGGGTTGTATTATCCTTATGTAAAATTACGTGCAGACCATTGGGCAGATCGTATTCGGTGAACTCAATCTTTCGAGCCTGGCTAAAACTTACCGTTATCGCGGCAAGCATGAGCCAAAGGGTTAAAGTTTGTTTTTTATGCATAGGTTGTTTTGTTTGATAACAATAATACTAAATTCTTATTTTATTTATTCTGGCAACATAATTTTTATTATGCTAATAATGCCTATTCTAAATTGTGTTTATTCTTTAATCAATTACTCATCTGGTTGATTGAACTAATTCGTGAGCAAATGGAAATTGTTGTCGCCACAGTTCATAATAGTGCTTCTGTTTTTCAATCAATTCATCATGAACGCCCTCTTCAACCACAACTCCTTTATCAAGAACAACAATTTTATCGGCTCGCAATACAGAGCTAAGCCGGTGAGCAATTAAGATTACAGTTTTTCCTTTCTCCCGCATCAACTCAACCATTCGATGCACGTACTGCTCAGAGGTAGAATCTAAGGACGAAGTAGCTTCATCTAAAATTAATATTTCAGGATCTTTATATAAAGCCGGCGATTGCCAATCGCTGCTTTTGCCCACCAGAAAGCGTTGCACCATTTTCGCCAAGATAAGTATTGAAGCTAGCTGGAAGTTTTTCAATAAAATCTAAAATACCTAGGGAGGTACAGATAGAAATGATCTTCTTCATGTCAGGCTGATAATCGCCAATAGCGATGTTGTCAACCACGTTGCCAGCAAACAGATCAACTTTTTGCTGTACAACTGCTATCAATTGCCTGAGTGAATTATTCACGTATGCAATTTAAATGGTAGTTGCCCAATTGATTAGTTGCCCGACAAAATCGGATAGAGGTTTTGTAAAAGATATTAATCAGAGTCGATTTTCCATATCGACTTTCTCCAACTAATGCCGCTACTTTTCCTTTCGGGATAGTTAGATTAAAATCGTTGAAGACAGTTACCCGAGAGCCATAACGAAAGGCTACGTTTTTAAATTCTATATCACCTACCATTTCACGGGTAGAGTCGACTTCGTTCTCTGCACTCTCTCTCGTGCTCCAGGTCCATAATTTCAAACAAACTATCTGCAGCAATCATCGCATTTTGAATGGTTTTATTCACGCCAACTAGCTGCTTACCGGACCAGTAAAGTAGGTTTATCAGATGCATAAAATGATAAAAGCTCGCCCGGTGTAATTTTACCATCTAACACAAACCCAGCACCTACCCATAATAAAATTATGGTAATAGAGCTTCGAAATAAACTCAGTAGAAAAACCCGAGAATAAATTATTAAGTCTCTGATTTATAGACAGTTTGCAAGAAGTTATAAAACCTGACTTCTGTTTTTATACTTGCGCGTTGCTCTAAGCCCTAAAAACTTTTGATTGTACTTATAGAGTTTAGGGACTCCACTAATTGAGATTCCAGTTCTGCGGAGTTTTCCATTAGCTTACGCTCTGCCTTTTTGTTCAATCTGTTGGTGATATAATA
>CAWBCB010000030.1:0-12180 GCA_963787095.1 uncultured Cytophagales bacterium
TGAATTACACTAAGCGAAAATGCTTACTTAAATTCAGTGTGGATTTACTCCATGTATCTTCTCCAAACCAACTGCTCAGAGTCCCATATTCGTTTTGGGAGTGCAAATGTAGGACTAAGCATCGCTTTATGCAAGTAAGGCTGAAAAATATTTTTAGATCTTATTATTCGACCTAAGAATCGTTTGAGATCGATCGGGGCCAATAGAGATCATCGAAATAGGAACATTAAGAGCTTTTTCAAGAAAATTGATGTATTTCAGCAAGTTAGCTGGAACATCGGCTTCTGTAGTACCCGATATTGGCATATTCCATCCAGGAATTTCCGTGTAAACCGGGATAATTTTTTCGTTAACAATTTCATAAGGCATTATTTCAGTAATAGTGCCATCACTTAATTTATAGTGGGTGCAAATCTTTATTACAGGAAAAGTATTCAATACATCCGCTTTCATCATTAACAACTGAGTAACTCCATTAATCATAATGGAGTATTTTAACGAAGGAAGGTCTATCCAGCCACATCTGCGAGGTCTACCAGTAGTAGAACCAAATTCATTTCCTTCTTTCCTCATTCGCTCGCCTTCATCATCCATTAGTTCAGTGGGAAATGGGCCGCTCCCTACCCGAGTGCTATAGGCTTTAAAAATTCCGTATACTTCTCCGATGCGACTTGGGGCAATTCCTAACCCGGTACACGCACCTGCTGTTACTGTGTTAGAGCTCGTGACAAATGGATAGCTTCCAAAATCAATATCAAGAAGAGAACCCTGTGCACCCTCAGCAAGTACTGTTGAGTTCTTTTTTAATTCGTCATTAATAAAATATTCGCTATCAATCAGATTGAACTCCTTTAGAAATGAAACGGCTTCAAAAAATTGAGTTTGCAATTCATTCCAGTTAAATTCAATTGCATGGTTCTTTAAAATCTCAAAATGAATATCCGTAAGCTTTTTAAACTTTGCCTCGAAATTTTTTGATAGTACATCGCCTACGCGCAAACCCTGACGACCAATTTTATCCTGATAGGAAGGTCCAATACCCTTTAATGTTGAACCAATTTTTTCATCGCCCTTTGCTTTTTCATACGCCTGATCGAGCAAGCGATGTGTAGGAACGATGAGGGTAGCTTTTTTTGAAATAAATAAATTGGCTTTAACATTAAGATTATACTTAGCCAACTTTTCAATTTCAATTTTGAAAACAATAGGATCTAATACTACTCCGTTGCCAATAATATTCCGTGTTGTTTCTCTAAAAATGCCAGAAGGTATCTGATGTAAAACGTGTTTGATACCGTCAAACTCAAGTGTATGGCCTGCGTTGGGGCCGCCCTGAAACCGAGCTACTACATCATACTTGGGCGCTAACACATCCACAATCTTACCCTTGCCTTCATCGCCCCATTGAAGACCTAACAGAACATCTACTTTCATTTAGTATTATTTATTTCGCGCGATGGCGCAAAGATTGCAATATTATTTTTTCTGACTTACCTCATCTTCCGACTTGATGATCTGAAAGATAGCATTCAACTTAGTTATTACTAATAACTTGTTTACACTTTCGGATGGATTCATCAGGTATACTTCTCCGCCCTTATTTCTAAATTTTGTAAGAATGGTGATGAGGACTCCAATGCCACTGCTATTAATATAGCGCAGTTCTGAGATGTCAATGATACAAACTCCCACCTGATGAGTGAGTGAATCATTGACTGCTGAAATCAATTGTGTTCCGTTATCCTCTCCTATTAAATCTCCTGATATTCTTAATATCAATGAGTTGCCTTTTATTTCTTGCGCAAAATTCATGTGTTAAAATTAATTTTTTAAAGTTTGGCCACATGAAATTCGCGTAATTATTAGCACCCTGAAGGGGTTAGCTCGCTTTATGCTCATTTCATGACTTTCTATTTTCACAATTCTTTTTAGTGCACGATGCATACAAAATTAAGGAATGATGCATCACATTAAAATGTAATAACTCGCCCACCGTACTTTGAATGGTTTGTATTCGTGGGTCACAAAACTCCGTAACCTTATGACATTCTGTGCAGATCAAATGATCATGCTGTTTATAACCGTAAGATTTTTCGTATTGCGCCAGGTTTTTCCCAAATTGATGCTTGCTTACCAAATCGCACTCAACCAACAAATCAAGAGTATTATAAACTGTTGCGCGACTTACGCGATAATTTTTGTTTTTCATGTTAATGTAGAGCGACTCAACATCAAAATGACCGGCCAGTGAATATATTTCCTCCAGGATCGCGTAGCGTTCAGGTGTCTTTCTAAGCTCTTTATTTTCTAAATAAGCCGTAAAGATTTGTTTTACCTCGTCAAAAACTTTCTGATTCAATACCATGATCGGGAATAGAAGGCAAATATAGTATTTCACTCAAGGGTTGACCAACAATAATAGAATTTAGCCTCACCCTTGCTCCCTCTGTAAGGAGAGGGACGACTCAATAAATACCTTATCAAACTACAATTCATATGTAACTCAGCTTAGTTATTACGGGAATCAAATCTTGAAACTTTTACAACTCCTTCTACTTTTTCCAGTTTGTTAATCAATGTTTCCAAATGTCGGGTATCGTTAACGTACAGCATGATCTCACCACTAAAAATACCCTGGTCAGTTTTAAATGAAAGCGAACTCATGTTTACCTTCAACTCTTCAGAAATCACTTTTGAGACATCGTTTATTAAACCCACCCGATCCGTACCAATTACTTTTAATCCCGTAAGGAAAGCTACCTCATGCTGAGAGGTCCATTTTGCTTTGATTACTCTGTTGCCATGGTTGGCTAATAACTCCGTAGCATTTGGGCATGTTGTACGATGAATTTTAATTCCCTCATTAACTGTGACAAAACCAAAAACTTCATCACCAGGAATTGGTGTACAGCATTTAGCAAGTTTGTACTCCACCACATCCATGTCTTCTCCAATCAACAACGTGTCTTCATGCCGACCTTTTGTTTTATGAATCTCCTGCTCAATTGTTTTTACATCTTGAGATTCTGAATGTGGTTTGCCCTTCAGTGGTGAAGATGGCTTAAAGTCTTTGAATCGTTTTAAATCATTTACTGTAATTAACCCTTTCCCAACCCGGAAATGCAATTCAAACTGTGAAGGCACATTGAAGTAGGCACGCATCTGCTCAAACACCCGGCTGTTACCATCAATTTTTAATTGTTTAAGTTTTCTGGTCAGTACCTCTTTGCCTTCATCTACCAGAAATCGTTTATTCTCTTTTAAGAGTTCCTTTATTTTTGACTTAGCCTTAGGGCTGATTACAAATCGTAGCCAATCCTCAGTTGGTTTTTGTTTTGATGAAGTCAAAATCTCGATCTGATCACCATTTTTCAATAAGTGATTTATGGGAACAAGTTTTTGATTCACCTTTGCTCCAATGCACTTTGCTCCGATATCGGTATGAATGTCAAATGCAAAGTCAAGCGCGGTGGCTCCAATGGGAAGAGTTTTTAACTCACCCTTAGGAGTAAATACAAAAACCTCTTCGTTAAATAAGTTTCCTCGAAAGTCATCAACAAACTCAAGGGCTGAAAGATCCTGCTTCTCCAACAAATCCCGAACCTTAACCAACCATTTTTCGAGGTTGGATTCGTGACTGGATACACTGTCCTTATATTTCCAATGCGCTGCATATCCTTTTTCAGCAATTTCATCCATTCGCTTCGTACGAATCTGAACTTCCACCCATTGGCCATTTTTTGCCATTACGGTGGTGTGTAGTGATTCGTAGCCATTTCCTTTTGGCGTGCTGATCCAGTCGCGAAGACGGTCAGGGTTGGGCATATAGTAATCTGTTACAATAGAATATACCTGCCAGCAAAATGATTTCTCTTGTTCAACAGGAGTCTCCAGTATTAAACGAACCGCGAACAAATCAAAAACTTCCTCGAAAGGAATATTCTGCTTTCGCATTTTGCTATAGATAGAAAATATTGATTTAGGCCTACTCTTAATTTCATATTCGACATTCAATTTATCCAACTCCTCTTTCAGCGGCTGCACAAATTGCTTGATGAATTTATTTCGTGAGGCGCGGCTCTCATCAATTTTATCTGAAATCTCTTTATAAACAGGTTGATCTGTAAAACGGAGATACAAATCTTCCAACTCCGTTTTAATTGCGTTAAGCCCAAGACGGTGCGCAAGTGGCGCGTATAAATAAATTGTTTCTGATGAAATTCTAAGTTGCTTATTGCGGGGCATACTTTCCAGCGTACGCATGTTATGCAACCGGTCAGCCAGTTTTATAAGGATCACCCTTACATCCTCTGAAAGGGTGAATAGCATTTTACGGAAATTCTCCGCCTGTGCGGATGAACCATACTCAAAGGCTCCCTGAATCTTAGTTAAGCCATCTACAATTTTAGTGGTCTTCTTCCCAAAAAGGCGCTCAATATCCTTTAGTTGGATATCTGTATCTTCAACCACATCATGCAGCAAAGCAGCAATGATTGACGTAGTGCCTAAACCAATCTCCTGAACACAAATTTCGGCTACAGAAAGGGGGTGAAAAATGTATGGTTCTCCGGATTTTCTGCGCATGTCCTTATGCGCTTCCATGGCCATAGTAAAAGCCCGTTTTATCAGTTTAGCATCACCATCCTTAAGTACAGGCTTGGCTTGGCGCAGCAACCTGCGGTAGCGCCCAATTATCTCTTTTTTTTCTTCAACAGCATCAATTACCACGTACCTATAAACTTTTAAAATCGATTTTTATAACTTGCCTTTAATCATAACGAATAATCCCTAAATTTGCACTCCCTTTGATAAAAAAGGCCAATTTTTTAATTCAAAGGGCAATTTATGCGGATGTGGCGTAATTGGCAGCCGCGCCAGACTTAGGATCTGGTGCCGCAAGGCGTGGGGGTTCGAGTCCCTTCATCCGCACAAAAACTTGAACCCTCCGGCCGGTGATGAAAATTACCGACAGGAGGGTTCATTAATTCTTACCGCTACGAGCGTATAAAAAAACGTAAAACCTTAAAACACAATAGCCTTGAATATCACATTAGACAAACAGAGCGCAACTGACGGTTTGATTAAAGTTATACTAACCGAAAGTGATTATCAACCCAAAGTAGAAGAAAAGGTAAAAGACTTTGCCCGCAAGGCAAACATAAAAGGATTTCGCCAAGGCAAGGTGCCATCTGGTGTGATCAAAAAAATGTACGGAAAGTCCATTTTAGTTGAAGAGGTTAATCATTTAGTTTCTCATTCAGTTTCAGATTACATCCGCGATCAGAAACTTCGCATTTTGGGTGACCCAATGCCAAATCAGGAAAAGGCTTATACCATTGACTGGGATTCGCAAAAAGATTTTGAGTTTGAATTTCAAATTGGCTTGGTAGAGGATTTTTCGGTTGATCTTTCTAAGAAAGCAAAAGTAAAATCGCACCCAATTGAAGTAGATCAAGCCGTGATTGACGAAACGTTAACGGATTTGAAAAACAGATTCGGTAATGTTACCTATCCTGAAGTAAGTGAAGCTGGTAATAATCTTTATGGTGAAATTTCACTAGTTGGTCAGGAGGAAAAAAAGAGTTCTTACATCGCCATCGAAAAAGTTTCAAAGAAAGAACAAAAGAAATTTATTGGCCTTAAGAAGGAGGACATCGTTGAATTTGATATTGAAAAGACATTTGTTGATGATGCAGCCATTGCTCAGGTTCTAAATGTTTCTGAGGAGGAAGCAAAACAAGCAAAGGGCACTTACTCTTTTAAAGTGACTACCATTAGCCAGACAGAACCTGCCACTATTAATCAAGAGTTGTTTGACAAGGTATTTGGAAAAGACGTAGTGAAGGACGAGACTGAGTTTCTGGAAAAGGTAAAATCAACTATTGGCGAAAATTATAATCGTGAGAGCGACCATTTACTAAGCCATGAAATTCAACACTATTATGTTGATCACACAAAAATCAGCATGCCAGAAACATTCCTTAAAACCTGGTTGAAAAACAGCAGCAACGGACAAGTAACAGACGACATCCTTGAAAAAGAATTTAATGCGTATAAAGATTCTCTTAAATGGGATTTGATTAAAAATAAAATTGCCGAGGAGAAAGAAATAAAAGTAGAAGGTGACGAGGTGCGCGAAAAGGCTAAGCAACAGATTGTGGAACAATTTGGCGGTGCCGCTATCGCGGCTCAATTAGGCGATAAGTTGAATGACATTGCCAATAATTTTCTATCGGGGCAGGATGGCAAAGGCGAAAACTTTATGAAAATATATAACCAGTTGCGCGAAGAAAAAATCATGAAAGTGATTAAAGATTCAATTACCATCGATGAAAAGAAAGTTACGCTGGACGAGTTCAAAAAAATAGCTGAAGGGCATCGCCACTAGGCAAGAACTATAATTAAACCAAACTGGTTTATAGAGTAGCCCTGTTTTTTCATAGGGCTTTTTTATTGACTTTTTCTTAGTAACATTGACAAGAAAACAATAAAAGGAGCTACAAAACGACTTAATTAAGAACTGTAAACTACTATATCTATGTCACAATCAAACGAATTCAGAAAATATGCTGTCAATCACTTAGGCATGAGCGGCAATTCTCTAGATAGCTATGCGAAGTACATGAACGAAATGACTCACACCGTTACTGGCATGACGCCAAACGTTGTGGAAGAGCGCCAAATGCGGGCAACCGTTATCGATGTGTTTTCAAGGTTGATGGCCGATCGAATTATCTTTTTTGGCACAGCCGTGGATGATTATGTGGCGAACGTAATCACAGCTCAACTTCTTTTCTTAGAATCATCTGATCCTAAAAAGGACATTATTATGTATGTGAATAGTCCGGGTGGCTCTGTGTATGCCGGCCTTGGCATTTACGATACCATGCAATATGTAAATCCGGATGTGGCAACTATCTGCACAGGTATGGCCGCTTCGATGGGAGCAGTGTTGTTGGCAGCTGGTACCAATAAAAAAAGATCTGCACTGCCTCACTCACGTATTATGATTCACCAACCATCTGCAGGCATGCAAGGAACTTCGCGCGATATGGAAATTTCAATGAAACAAACCATTGAATTGCGTAACGATCTATACACTATTTTGGCTAACCATAGCGGACAGACCTTCGAAAGAATTGACAAAGATTCTGATCGCGACTATTGGATGCGCGCTAAAGAGGCCAAAGAATACGGCTTAATTGACGAAGTATTGGAGCGAAATAAGAAATAATTGACTTTAAATTAGCCAATGGGTCGATAGGCCAATGTGCCAATTAATCAATACATTTGTAAGTCTGATTAATCAAAATCATCGGCATATCGACACATTGACAATCGACTAATTAATTATGGCTGAAGTTACATGCTCATTTTGCGGTAGAAACAAGAAAGATGTTGACCTGATGATATCGGGTATACACGCCCATATATGCGATAAATGCGTAACTCAAGCTAGCCAGATTTTGCAGGAAGAGAAGAAAAATAAAGTTGAGGTTGGAGCACTGCCTAATTTCAAACTGGTAAAACCACGTGAGATCAAGAAATTTTTGGATGAGTATGTAATTGGCCAAGATGAAGCCAAGCGCGTAATGTCTGTAGCCGTTTACAATCATTATAAAAGACTCATGCAACGCAAGGTCGAGAATGATATTACGATTGAAAAATCAAATATCATTATGGTGGGTGAAACGGGAACGGGAAAGACATACCTGGCAAAGACTTTAGCTAAAATTCTTCAAGTACCATTTTGTATTGCTGATGCTACCGTGCTTACAGAGGCAGGCTATGTGGGTGAAGATGTTGAAAGTATTTTAACCCGTTTATTGCAAGCTGCTGATTATAATACGGAAGCTGCTGAACGTGGAATCGTGTATATTGATGAGATTGATAAAATTGCCCGCAAATCAGACAATCCATCGATCACTCGTGATGTGAGTGGTGAAGGTGTGCAGCAAGCCTTATTAAAACTTTTAGAAGGAACATCTGTAAACGTTCCTCCGCAGGGTGGACGCAAGCATCCCGATCAAAAAATGATTACGGTAAACACAGAAAACATTTTATTTATCTGTGGCGGTGCTTTCGAAGGAATTTCCCGCTTGATTGGAAAGCGATTAAATACTCAGCCATTAGGATTTACAGCTTCCGCTAATAGTTTGAGTCCTGCTGAATTTGATAAAGACAATCTGCTTCAGTTTGTTTCAGCCCAGGATTTAAAAAGCTTTGGCTTAATACCAGAATTAATTGGGCGATTACCCGTAGTATCTTTCTTAAATCCACTCGATCACGATGCGCTTCGTAAAATTTTAACAGAGCCTAAAAATGCGCTTATTAAACAATACAAGCGGCTCTTTGAAATGGAAGAAATTACCATCGAGTTTAAAGATGGTGCACTTGATTTTATTGTTGAAAAAGCTGTTGACTTCAAATTAGGAGCCCGCGGTTTACGTTCGATTTGTGAGGCGATTGTTAATGATGCCATGTTCGAATTGCCATCTGATAAAACAACTGATCGCCTTGTCATCAATCGCGCTTACGCGGAGGAGAAATTCAACAAGTCGCATTACAGTAAGCTAAAGGTTGCTTAACCTGTTCTTCTCTTATTTGGATTCCAGATATTCTGTGATTAATCGCGCTGTGTTTTCTGATGCAGAGCCTGTGTCTAAAATAGAATAAACATTTTCATACTCCCGCTTCATTGCTGAAACATAATCAGCATCATGAAGTAATTTCTTTAGCTCAGCATCCACTAACTTGGGTGTAGCCTGTGTTTGAATCATCTCTCTTATTACTTCTTTTCCGGCAATAAGATTTACTAATGAAATAAATTCAACCTGAACCAGGAAATTAGCGATGGAGTATTCAAGGAAATTGGTTTTGTAAACTACCACTTGCGGAACCTTAAAAATTCCAGTCTCCAACGTAGCCGTTCCTGAAGTTACAATCGCAGCATGCGCAACAGTTAGTAAATCATAAGTTTCTTCTTCAACAAATTTTACATTGGATTTCTCTTTTAATGCTGTGTATAAATCTGAAGGTAAAGTCTTGACAGCAGCAACTACAAACTGAACATCTTTATTTGAATCAGCTATCTCCGCCATAAGCGGAACAATTTTATTTAGCTCAATTTTTCTACTGCCCGGAAGTAGCGCTACTATTTTTCTTTTAGAGTCAAGTCTATGCTTTAAAATAAAATCAGGTACAGCTTGAAACTCCTTGATAGCATCTAACACTGGGTTGCCTACATAATCCACATCAAAGTCATACTTCTTAAAGAAGGCCTTCTCAAACGGAAGTATCACAAACATTTTATCAACACACGCTTTTAACTTCCAGGCGCGACTTTGATACCAAGCCCAAACTTTGGGTGGAATATAATAGAGCACTTTAAGGCCTTGAGCATGAGCAAACTGCGCAATCTTTAGGTTAAACCCGCCATAGTCGATCAGTATTATTGCATCCGGTTTAAACTCCAGAATATCATTTTTACAAAACTTTATGTATTTGAAAATTTTAAACAAACTAGTGGCCAGGGAAATAAAGCCCATAAAAGCCATGTCACGATAATGCACCGAAAGTTTTACACCGGAAGCTTCCATGAGATCGCCCCCAAAGCCTTGAAAGATTGCTTGCAAATCACGTTTACGAATTGCTTTAACAAGATTGCTGCCATGCAAATCTCCTGAGCGTTCGCCTGCAACAATGTAGTATCTCACCTAGTGTGGATTTGATTCACCAAAATACTCAACATAATTACGTGGCGTTTCATACAACCTGATAGAATGCATAACGCCATACTTGCTTATAGACGCTATTTTAGGTGCCAATATTCTCCAAATCTCAACCACCAAAGTTTCGCAGCTTGCCAATTTATTATTCATAAAATCAACATCGAGATTCAGGTTTTTATGATCCAATTTATCGATTACTTCAAGGCGAATCAGTGTACTCAATTTTTTAAGATCAATAACAAATCCGGTTTCAGGATCGGGTAATCCCTTTACAGTAACAATTAGTTCAAAATTATGACCATGCCAGTTTTCATTGGCACAAGGTCCAAATACCTCCACATTCTTTTCCTTGCTCCAGGCAGGATTGTAAAGCTTATGGGCTGCATTAAAATGCTCTTTTCTACTTACGTGAACCATTTTTGATAACTAACATGCAAATATACAATAGTAGATTCACCCCTCACAAAACAGGTATTTGTGTAAATTGCATTAAAATTAAACGCTATGATTATTGTTACCGGAGCTGCAGGTTTTATTGGAAGTTATCTTATCCAACGACTCAATCAAGACAATTTCAACGCCATTATTGCTGTCGATAAATTTGACAACGAGGAGAAGAACAAAAATCTAGTAGGACTAAAGATAAAAGAAAAGATTGATCGGGA
Source organism: uncultured Cytophagales bacterium (assembly GCA_963787095.1). Classification (GTDB taxonomy): domain Bacteria; phylum Bacteroidota; class Bacteroidia; order Cytophagales; family Cyclobacteriaceae; genus ELB16-189. The sequence continues at coordinate 10,397 of CAWBCB010000030.1, forward strand.
TCATTTTCTTGCCTGGCTTGACACAAATAACGAAACTGTTGAATTCATTTTTCATATAGGTGCACGCACGGACACCACTGAATCTGACGTTGCACTTCTTAATAGACTTAATACTCAATACACAAAAGACATTTGGGCTCGCTGTTGCAAGTATCAAATTCCACTAGTGTTTGCTTCCTCTGCCGCTACGTATGGACTTGGTGAAAACGGGTATGATGATGACGAATCGAAAATTGCTCAGCTAAAACCTCTCAATCCGTATGGACAATCAAAACAAGATTTTGACGTGTGGGCTCTTGCTCAAAAAGATAAGCCATTCTTCTGGGTTGGTTTGAAATTCTTTAATGTGTACGGCCCAAACGAATATCACAAAGGAAGAATGGCCTCCGTGATCTGGCATGCTTACAATCAAATTACCAAAACTGGTAAGATGAAATTATTTAAGTCACATAACCCAGACTACAAAGACGGAGAACAAATGCGTGATTTTGTCTATGTGAAAGATGTAGCCGAAGTATGTATGTTCTTAATGCACCATCGAAAGAACTCAGGTATCTATAACCTTGGATCAGGAACAGCTCGTACTTTTTTGGATTTGACAAAAGCTACTTTTAAAGCTTTGGATAAACCTGAAGTAATTGAGTTTATTGACACTCCTGCAGATATCCGAGATAAGTATCAGTATTTTACTGAGGCTAAGATGGAGAAATTGAAGGAGATTGGGTATCAAAAGGAATTTACCGATTTAGAAAAAGGAGTTACTGATTATACAAAGAGCTTAATTGCCCGTAGATAAATCATTCAACTTGAATAATCAAATCTTTTTCAATTAGATCACCTAAATCCGTATAGCCCTTTATTTTGATTTTAATTTCTCCTAATATATCTGATAGGTTAAAATTAATAGTTGTTTTGCCTTCCACCCTCAACTCGGGATTCCAAAATATTGGTTCAAAAAGAATAGGTAGATTATCATTCGCATTTTCACGCATATAACCCAAAAACTTTCTTGGAGTATAAATATCATTCAATAATTTTCCCTTTTTTCCCGAAAAACTACCAGACTTTGTAACAATAGATATGATTCCATTGTCCGCTAGTGAAAAAATCGCAGATGAATTTATTTTTTCAGTACTCCAAAGTACCGATATCCGATCAACATCCGCTAAGGGTAGAGATAGAACCTCTTCTTCACTTGCAATAAAATCATCGATCAGCAAAAGAGGCGCTTCTTTAAAAAAATAAATTTTTGATGAATTCTCTGAATTCCTAACTCTCAAAGTCTTTCTCCCATCATTTCTCTTTACTCCAATCTGCGGTATTACTTCTCTTAAAAAATCCTCCATTGCTGGAATGAAAGCATAGTTTTTTATTTCGTATGTAATTTCGTAAGGTACATTAATGCCCAATTCCGGCTTGTAAAATGTATCCATATGATATGCATTCTGGATTTTTCGCCATAATGCCGATTTTTTTACCAAATTTTCTGATGTTTCAGAGAAGTTAAATTGATACCCTGAAGCATCAGTAGGAGCCCAGAAATTAATAGCAGGAAGGGAATGTCTTGGTATTGGATAGATGAATCTTTCTTTCGAAGTTTTAACTTCTGAATTTAATGAACGCATGAAAGCAGCGTTCCATTTTGACTCAGGACTTTGCGCTTCAAAGTCAGGATTTACAGATACTGTAACAAATCCACTCAGCATATTTTTATATTCATCTTCTAACGACAAGCTTAATTCCACCTTTGAATTTGGTCTAAATGTATTTCGATTAGTACGTAT
>CAWBCB010000031.1:0-11408 GCA_963787095.1 uncultured Cytophagales bacterium
AGAAGGCGGTCAGCTGCCGGGCCATAAAGTGGATGATTGGATTGGTCGCGTGCGACATTCTACACCGGGCGTTGGATTAATTTCCCCGCCTCCGCATCATGATATTTATTCGATTGAAGATTTAGCTCAACTTATATTCGATTTAAAGAATGCGAATCGTGAGGCACGCATCAATGTTAAACTTGTATCGGAAGCGGGAGTAGGAACGATTGCTTCGGGTGTTGCTAAAGCACATGCTGATGTGATTTTAATTGCTGGCCATGATGGTGGGACTGGTGCTTCACCAATTAGTTCAATCCGTCATGCAGGATTGCCCTGGGAAATGGGCCTTGCAGAAGCACATCAAACCTTGGTAAGAAATAAACTGCGCGGACGTGTTACGTTACAAACGGATGGACAAATTCGTACGGGTCGCGATTTAGCCATTGCTGCTTTGCTTGGCGCTGAAGAATGGGGTGTTGCAACCGCTGCGCTTGTTACAACGGGTTGTATTATGATGCGTAAGTGTCATTTGAATACGTGCCCTGTTGGAGTGGCAACTCAAAATAAAGAACTGCGTGCGTTGTTTACCGGTAAACCCGAATATGTTGTTAACCTGTTCACATTCCTTGCAGAAGAATTGCGTGAGATTATGGCCGAGCTTGGATTCCGCACCGTGAATGAGATGGTGGGTCAGGCTGATCGTCTTGAAGCACGTGACCTATCTGATCATTGGAAATATTCAAATCTGGATTTGTCTCCTTTACTGATAAAAGATCCTATTAGTTTGGATACTGCTTTATATAAGCAAGAAGAACAAGATCACGGAATTGAAAATGTACTTGATCGAAAGTTGATTGAGCTGGCGAAACCTGCACTTAAAAAAGCTACACCCGTCAAAGGTGAATTTAAAATCACCAATCAGGATCGTGCAGCAGGCACTATGCTATCCAACGAAATCTCTAAGATTTATTTGGGTGAAGGATTGCCAGACGATACCATTAAAATAAAATTCAACGGAACTGCTGGTCAGAGTTTTGGCGCCTTTGTAGCACACGGAGTAACTTTTGAATTGGAAGGTGATGCCAATGACTACTTTGGTAAAGGACTTTCAGGAGGAAAGCTCATATTGTATACTCCTCATGAAGCCACCTACAATCCGGCAAAAAATATGATTGTTGGAAACGTGGCCTTCTTTGGTGCGACATCCGGTGAATCTTTTATTGGCGGGATGGCAGGTGAACGTTTTGCTGTTCGCAATTCAGGAGTGCGCGTAGTTGTTGAGGGTGTTGGTGATCATGGGTGTGAATACATGACCGGAGGCACTGTAATCGTGCTTGGCGATACGGGAAGGAATTTTGCTGCCGGTATGAGTGGTGGAGTTGCTTACGTGTGGGATGTTAACAACACGTTTGTAAAAAACTGCAACATGGAAATGGTAATGCTGGATACGCTTGATGCAGATGACGAGCAATTGCTGAGAGGCATGATTGAATCGCATCAAATGGTAACAAAGAGTAAAGTGGCTTCGCACATTTTGAGTTACTGGCCTACTGCCTTTAAGCAATTCATTAAAGTAATGCCAATTGATTATAAGGCCGTGGTAGAAAAAAGAAAGGCGGAGAAAAAAGGTGCAGCCTTAAAAGCAACCTTAGGTAGTGATTTTAAATTTTCAGCAAACTAAAAAACAAATTCAAGGTCTGTGTCTTCACAGACCTGAAAAAATTTGATCTGTATTTATAACAGATCATAAAAAATTTGAGGCTATGGGAAACCCAACAGGATTTTTAGAATTAGATAGAGAACTTCCAAAGAAGCGCGATCCAAAAAAACGTATCAACGATTATAATGAAGTTGATTCCGTGATCGATAACTCAATCACACAAAAGCAAGCTGCGCGTTGCATGGATTGTGGTATTCCATTTTGTCACAACGGATGTCCGCTGGGAAATATTATTCCTGAATTTAATGATGCGGTGTATCAGGAGAACTGGCAGTTGGCGTATGAGATTCTGATTTCAACGAACAATTTTCCTGAGTTTACAGGACGTATATGCCCGGCTCCATGCGAGGCATCGTGTGTGCTTGGAATCAATAAACCCGCGGTTGCCATTGAGTACATAGAAAAGTCAATCATTGAAAAAGCGTTTCAAGATGGGTATGTGAAACCACGCAAAGCACTTGTTCATACGAATAAAAAAGTTGCCGTGGTTGGTTCGGGTCCTGCAGGGTTAGCAGCAGCTGCTCAATTAAATTATGCTGGTCATAACGTTACCGTATTTGAACGTGCCGATGAAATTGGTGGACTCCTACGTTATGGCATTCCAGATTTTAAATTGGATAAGCATGTGCTCGATCGCAGAATTAATCTGATGATTGAAGAAGGCGTAAAGTTTCAAACAAACGTGAACGTGGGTGAAACAATTTCAGTCGAGCAGCTGAAAGAAGATTTTGATGCCGTGGTTCTTTGTGGCGGTTCAACCATGCCACGCGATTTGCCTATCCCCGGAAGGAATTTAAAAGGCGTCCATTTTGCTATGGATTTTTTAACGCAACAGAATAGACGAGTTGCGGGTAAGAAAGTCAATGCTGAAGAAATTTGGGCAACCGGAAAAAATGTTGTTGTGATTGGTGGTGGCGATACAGGATCCGATTGTGTTGGGACATCGAATCGTCATGGGGCAAAGTCTGTAACACAGATCGAAATTTTATCCAAGCCACCAAAAGACAGAACGGAATCGATGCCTTGGCCAAGTTGGCCAATGATTTTGCGCACCTCCACTTCGCACGAAGAAGGATGCGAACGCCAATGGTCTATCGTAACCAAAGAATTTATTGGCGATGACCAAGGAAATCTAAAATCATTAAGGATTGCCGAAGTTGAAATGAAGAAGGCCGAGCCCGGCAAAGCACCTGGCTTTAATGAAATTGAAGGCTCAGAAAAAATTATTCCTTGCGAACTTGTTTTACTGGCCATGGGTTTTCTCCATCCACAGCATACTGGCTTGCTCGATCAATTGGGTGTAGACTATGATGAACGCGGCAATGTAAAAGCAACACGCTATCAAACATCCGCTGACAAAATATTTGCAGCCGGAGATTTGCGCAGAGGACAATCCTTAGTAGTTTGGGCGATCAGCGAAGGCCGGGAAGCTGCTCGTGCCGTTGATCAATACTTGACGGGTCAATCAACCTTGGAATCGAAAGAAGAAGGAATGTTGAGTTTATCTGAGTAGCAGCCGAAATGTTCTAATTCAGTCTTACCTTCATAATCAAAATCTCTTTGAGTTTTTCGGGATTAACTATTTTACCCTTGTCCAAATTGCTCATCTGGCTATTCGCAATAAAATAGAACCAGTCGTCCACGACAACACCGGTGGTGGGAATATCAAAAAGTGGATGATTAGACACGAGTACATTCGCATTTTCAATTTTATCGAACGTAGAATTTAGATTGTATTGATTTATGCAAACCGGGTAGGTAATGTTCTGAATTCCAATAAGTGACTGTTTGTAAAAACTCAGTCCATCAATTCCAATTACAAAATAATTTGGAAAAGGAAGCGGCATCAACTCGCGGGTAATTGTATTGATTTTGAAGAAGCCCTTGAATGTATTTACAATCACCTCATCGTTGGGTGTTAGTGTAATTCCGTTGGCATAATTAAGTCGATCATCTTTAATCAGTAGTTCCGGGTTTTTTAACCGGCTGTTGACAATATAAATTGCTCCATAATCTGAGTCCGAAATAAAAACATCTCCCTTCTTAGTAATCACCAGATCATTAAATAAGTGAGTTTCTCCAGTTGATTGAAGAACACTTTTCTTTGATAACACACCACTGGCAATATCAAAGGCGTGTACCATTGATTTGCCTTTGGGGTTGCTCTCTCCGGTGTTGCTGCATACCCACAATTTTCCAAGGTGTGCCTTCATGCCTAGCACCTGGCCTATTCCCTCCTGGCCGCTTTTGATAAAATCCGTTACGCGCAGGTCATTATCAATCCTTAAGATTTTATTCTTATGGATACTGCTCACAAAGAAACTCTTCGAGCTTGGGTCATAAGCAATGCCTTCCGGAATCAAATCTTTCTCTGCAAGGCGAAAGGCAATATCAATTTCCTGACCACACAACTTCCATGAGCTGTTAAATAAAATGAGAAAAATCAGAATAGATCTCATTATCATGGAAATTTTAAACCTTAACCAATGTTTCGGTTTTATCTATTTCGGAAACTGACTTTTATCCATATTGGGTAAAATGCGCAGTGCGTTTTTGTAATACACCTTCTTCAAAATCTCATCAGGTAAACCCAATCCATACATGCGCCAAAAAGCATGGTAGCGTTTGTGGTATGGAAAGTATTCGTCTTCACTTTCCAACACGCGGAAATACGTTTCATATTCATCGGGTACCCAACTATCCTTACCAAATAAGATGCGATCCTGATACTTGGTGAAGAATGCTTTGGCGGCACGGGGTTGACGACCAAGTTCTGCAATCACGGCACCAATTTCGGTTAACATGTTTGGATACTGATCCATCAGGCTTCCTAATTTTTTCAAATCATTGCCATACCAGCCTAAGTGCGCATTGATGAAGGTTGTTTTAGGATGTTTTTGAAAAATGTGATGTTGCTCGGCAATGATAGTTTCCCAAGGGGCAAAACTTTCATCATACCTGCGACCCGGATGTGTCTTTAATTCAAGCCATCGTTCGTTCTGATTATCGATTGGATCCCAAAAAGGTTTGGGATCGGCCGAGTGAATCAACACCGGAATACCCAACTCTCCACACTTAGCCCACACGGGATCAATGCGTGGATCGTCAATTGAAATTCGTTTTCCTTTGCTGTCTTTGTTATGAATGCCTAAACTTTTATAAATCTTTAATCCTTTTGCGCCAAGCTTCACATCGGCCTCTAATTGCTTTACGGTGCGCGCAGTCCATTCAGGATTGTCAATATCACCAAAGTCGATGTTTGTAAAAACAACCAAACGATTTGGGTATCGGTTGTTAATGTTCTCAATAGACTTTTCTAAGTGATCACCACTGCTTCTAAATCCCCGGCCACTTAAATTGACCATTACGCCCATGTTCAACTCATCCATTTTAGAGATTAAATCTTTAAAATCGGACGTGTTCATATTTCCCTGATGATTGTGAATATCAATGAATGGGAATTTTGCCTTTGTTATGTGATGTTCCGCTACTTTTAGTGTTGCTGGTGGATCGTAATTTTCAAAATCCATCTTCATATCAAGAGGCTTTTCCTGAGCCGTTGTGAGTGCGCATATGCACCAACATGAAAAAACAAAGATCAATCGCTTCATAGTATATTCATTAGATAAGCAAGTTACGATAATCACTCAATAGGGTTTTATCTTTTGTTTGGAAGGCTCATAAGTTGCACGCAAAGGCCTGCCTGCGCAGCCGCAAAACTACACGAAGTGTTTCACTGGTGAAGCTTCGACAAAGGCAGACGCCAAGTTTGCTAAGTTGAATTATGAGTATTCTCTTTACCCAAAGGCGATTTTAGTTTGCGTTCTTCGCGCCTTTGCGTGAAATATGTACCTTGCTCCCCTGAATTCCATTCACATGAAACAACTTCTCTTTCTTCTTTTTCTACTCCCCGGTGTGTTGTTCGCTCAAACTGATGCCAGTTTAGAGGCAGCAAAAAAGAAACTGGAAGCAAAAAATTTTGCAGGAGCCAAAGTTGATCTCACAAAAATTATTGAAACGAACCCGCGCAATAAAAATGCTTTTTCACTTCGCGGCCAGGCACGTATGGAGCTTCAGGATTACTACGGAGCAATTGGTGATTTTAATTTCGCTTTAGAGATTGACTCAACCTTTGCTGAAGCGCTTAATTTCCGGGGCGAATCTAAAATCAATTTGGGGGATGATGAAGGTGCCATTTATGATCTAGACAAAGCCATCAAATTCAATCCAAGATATACAGATGCATACACTAATCGCGGGTTTGCCAAATATAACATCGAAGAATTACAAGGTGCTTATTTCGATTTTTCAAAAGCCCTCGAACTTGGACCTGTTGATGCTGATAAATATTTTAATCGTGGGTTGGTGAAAGCCGAACTTGGAGAGTTTGTGAGTGCGATTGATGATTACACGAAAGCCATTGAATTAGATAAGACCGATGCTAATTTATATAACTATCGTGGGGTAGCTTTTTATAGTACAAGTAATTTTGATCGGGCTATTGCCGATTATAATGAATCTATAAAAATGGATTCGAAAGATCCTTTTAAATATGAAAATCGTGCGTTAGCGAAAACTGCTAAAGAAGATTTGAAAGGCGCGCTCGCAGATTACGATAAAGCGATTGAACTCAATAATGAAGATCCCGAAACCTATAATATGCGTGGCGTACTAAAACACACGATGGAAGATTATGATGGGGCCATCATAGATTACACAAAAGCAATTGAACTGGATGACACTAATCCCACCTATTACGACAACCGGGCGCTAAGCAAAACAGAAAAAGAGAATTACGCTGGCGCGGTGGAGGATTATACCTTCTCTATTGAGTTATACCCTGCCGATCCTGAAACTTACTATCAGCGAGGAATTGTGAAGTTGATGATGAATAATAATTATGATGGTTGCCTGGATTTGAAACATGCTGATGAGTTGGGTGCGTTGGAAGCTCGGGCTGCGATTAAGAAAAACTGCAAATGACAATTGTCAATGAGTCGATTTTCGATTAGCCAATGCTGTTTCATTAATATTACATATGATCATCGAGAGTAAAATTGGCTAATTTATCAATCGATCATTGAAAATCATCATCATCCTAAACGGGGTTTCTAAAAAGAAGAAAAAATTCTATCACTCCATTCTTCCTGTTCTACTACAAAAATTTTCTATTGAAGTTTTTGAAACTCAGTTTGCCAATCATGCGCGTCAATTAGCTGCAGAGGCCGTACTACAAAAAAGCAGATGTAATTATTTCGGCTGGGGGCGATGGCACGTTGAATCAAGTGTTGAATGGAATGATGAGCGTGGGCTCATGAAAATGCGTTACCCGCCCTTGGGCTTATTCCATTGGGATCAGGAAATGATTTTGCCAACAGTGCAAAGCTAACTACCGATCCGATTGTTTTGCGAGAACTGCTCACAAAAAATCAACCGGTGCCAACAGATATTGGAAAAGTGATTTGTCAAAACAGCAAGCGAGAAGAAATTACTCATTACTTTATTAACGTTTGCAGTTTGGGGATGGGACCAGCAACCGTGCAGCGAATGGAAAAATCCCCGACCTGGTTAAGTGCGGATTTAAAATATCTTATTTCTATTGTACAAACATTCTTCTCACACAAAGCTGAGGCGGTTGAACTGCAAGCACATGAGTGGAATTGGAAAGGCAATGCCAGGGTAGTAGCTATTGCAAATGGTCAATCTTTCGGTAACAAAATTTACATTGCCCCCGGTGCACGGCTGGATGATGGAGTATTTTCTACATTTATCGCAGGAAGCGTACCGCTTCTAAAGTTTCTGCTTTATCTGCAACAGCTTAAGGGAAAGAAAAAAATTACTGATGATCAGATATCATATTCAAATACAACAAAAGTTGAGATTAGTTCATCCAATAATGTGTTGCTGGAAACAGAGGGTGAACTAATAGGGTTTCTTCCGGCCAAAATTGAAATGATGCACAACCAAATTAGATTTTTTAGAAAATAAAAAAGGCTCCTGCTATCAGGAGCCTTTCATGATCTTTGAGAATCCTATTTTTTAAGAACCAATGTGCCAGCAATAATATCATGCAAGGCCTGCTTTTTCTCAGTAAAAGCAGCAATGATGTAACCTATCAGCATAATCATACCAGAAATAATTCTTGAAAGGTTTCTAATCAATGCTTTAGTAAAATCAAGTTTGTTTCCTTCAAGATCTGTTACCTTAAGTCCAAGAGCAAGTTTCCCTACAGTTGCTTGCATTTTAGAAGATTCCATGAAAGTAAAGTACAATACTTGTATGACTGTGGCTAGAAGCCAAGCTCCTCCGGCAGCTGCCATTATAGTGCCAACCAAGCCAGCCGCTTGATCTGGGTCGGAGAGATCCATATTTTCTGCTCCTGATGCAAAGCCAAATCCAACTGCTGCCAGAATTGGGACAAAAACAAATGATTGAACAACACCAATAATAATCACGTCAATAATAACTGCGATTAAACGTTGTCCAAAGCCTGCATAATTTGTGTTCATGTTGAGTTGGTTTAAGTTAGGTTTTTTAAAAATAGAAAAAGGAATTGAAGTCGCCAATTTGATATATTTACTTTTTCTTAAAACTACCGTATTTGAACCCTCAATTGACTCTATTATTTAATGCGCTTGAAAAACAGCGGGCAGAATTAATGAGTCTTATCCATGGAATTTCCCCCGAGATAATCAGAAAACATCCAAAAAATAAATGGTCTATCGCTCAGGTTATCTCACACCTGATTGCGTCAGAACAACTTTCAGTTAAGTACCTCAATAAAAAGATTTTGGGTATTGATACGGCTCCTAAGACGGGGATTACCGAAGAACTTAAAATGGTTGTGCTGAAAATTTCCCAACGCTTACCTTTTAAGTTTAAGGCTCCAAAAGTGGTGGTCGAAAATACTCCAATCTATGAAAGCATCGAAGAATTAACAGAAACCTGGAACAAAACACGGGAAGAATTGAAATCTGTGCTTGAAAAATTTCAAGACAACCAAATCAACCGAAAGGTATATAAACATCCGGTTGCGGGGATGCTCAACATTCAACAGGCGTTGAAGTTTTTTGGAGAACACACGATTCACCACACGCCACAGGTAAAAAAACTCTTGAAGCAGAATTAATTTTTACACATTTTTCGTTTTAATATTCATCCCAAATTCTTTATGAAGAAATCTATATCCGTTTGTGTTTGTCTGTTACTTGCTCTTAGTTCGTTTGCTCAAACTAAAATTCAGTCTCCCGATGAATTTTTAGGTTACGAGTTGGGTGACCGCTTCACGCGTCATCATCGCGTAGTAGAATATTTCAAATATGTTGACGAACTGTCACCCGTAGTTAAGGTTACTCAATATGGCGAAACAAATGAGCATCGTCCTTTGATTTATGCAATTATTGCTTCGCCCGAAAATTTTGCCAATCTGGATCAAATCCGTCAAGACAATTTGAAAAGGGCTGGGGCACTTGAGGGAACTCCCTCTGCCAATAAAGTAGCTGTAGTTTGGTTAAGTTATAACGTGCATGGAAATGAAGCCAGCTCCATTGAAGCTTCCATGAAAACTCTTTATGAATTGGTTAATCCAGCCAATGCAAAAACTAAAGAGTGGTTAAAAAATACAGTAATCATTATGGATCCGTGCATCAACCCGGATGGACGCGATCGTTATGCTAATTTTTATAATCAATACGGTAATTCACCTGCTAATTCAAGTGGTGATGCAAAGGAACATCGCGAACCATGGCCTGGAGGCAGAGCCAATCACTACTTATTTGATTTGAATCGCGACTGGGCGTGGATCACACAAAAAGAATCCAAGGCGAGAATAAAAATATACAACGAATGGCTTCCACATGTTCATGTTGACTTTCATGAACAAGGCTATAATAACCCTTATTATTTTGCACCAGCAGTAGAACCTTATCATGAAGTGATAACGAACTGGCAGCGCGAATTTCAAACTATGATCGGAAAGAACAACGCCAAATATTTCGATGAGCAAGGTTGGCTTTATTTCACTAAAGAAGTATTCGACTTATACTATCCAAGCTATGGTGATACTTACCCAACCTATAGTGGAGCTATTGGTATGACGTACGAACAAGGGGGTGGAGGTTTTGGTGGATTAAGTATCACAACCCGTGAAGGCGATCCACTAACCTTAAAAGATCGATTGACACATCATCACACAACGGGTTTGTCAACCGTTGAAATTACTTCTCAAAACGCAACGCGTGTTGTGGAAGAATTTGAAAAGTATGCAAAAGATAACATCAACAATCCGGGTTCACCTTATAAAACATATGTGATAAAAGGAGATAACCATGCTGATAAAATCAATCAACTTACCAATTGGCTTGAAAGTCATTCCATTAAGTTTGGACATCCGGGTTCAGGTAAAGCTTCGCGCGGATTTGATTATCAGACTCAAACAACCACAAATGTTAATGTAAGTGCGGATGATATCGTTATTAATATTTATCAACCTAAATCACGATTTATCACAACGCTGTTTGAGCCGCAATCAAAATTGCCTGACTCGGCAACGTATGACATCACCGCCTGGAACATCATGTACAATTATGATTTGAAAGGGTATGCCTTGAATGAACGAATCAATCCGACAAAAACCTATCAACCAAAGAAGGTTGACAATTCAACTGTAGCGGCAAAACCTTACGCTTATGTTTTCAAATATGAAACACTTCGCGATGTAGAATTTTTAGCTGCCTTGTTAAAGGAGAAATATAAGGTGCGCTCATCGGAGAAAGCTTTTACAATTGCGGGTCAAAACTTTGAATCGGGAACGTTAATTGTTACCCGAAGGAATAATGAAAGTAAATCTGACTTTGATACTGCCATTAAAGCATTAGCTGAAAAAATGGGGCGAAAGGTTTATACAACCACCACAGGTTTTGTGGATAAAGGAAAAGATTTTGGCTCGGGATCGGTTAGTTTTCTTAAAGCACCAAGCGTAGCCATGTTGTTTGGTGATCAAACCTCATCTTTAAGTGCTGGTGAGATTTGGTACTTTTTTGAGCAACAACTTCACTACCCCATTACTCAAATTGGTACTGATTATTTCAAATCAGTTGAGTTGAGTAAATATGATGTGTTGATTGTGCCCGAAGGACGCTACCGTATGTTTGATGAAGAAACATTAACTGATATTTCTTCCTGGGTTTCCAGCGGTGGACGACTTATTGTTATAGCCAACGCCTTGGGATCATTTGCCGACAAGAAAGGATTTGCATTAAAGACATACGCCAATGATGCTGCAAAAACGGAAGCTGAAAAGAAAGAAAAAGAACTAAAGGAAAAAGATGTACTAGCGCGCTATGAAGATGCAGAACGCAAACAACTGGCCGATGCAATCAGTGGTGCTATTTACAAAGTAACTTTAGATAAATCTCATCCGCTTGCCTTTGGTATGAAGGAAAGCTACTACACATTAAAGACGAACGAACTTCATTATGCCTTTATGCAAGACGCATGGAACGTAGGCGTAATTAAAGGAAGCGCTAAACCAGTGCAGGGTTTTGCAGGATATCGAATCAATAAATTGATGAATAACAGCCTCGTTTTTGGAGTTGAGCAAAAAGGTCGTGGAAATATTGTTTACATGGTAGACAATCCATTGTTCCGTACTTTCTGGGAAAGCGGTAAGATGATGTTTTCGAATGCGGTGTTTATGGTGGGGCAG
>CAWBCB010000032.1:0-17999 GCA_963787095.1 uncultured Cytophagales bacterium
TAGGTTCCCTCAAAATATTCAAACCTTAAGGACAACTCAAACAGTTGTCCTTATTCTTTACTAAAAATTAGCTAGCTAAAAAGATTATTCAATTCAAACTCAATCTTACCAACGATTAGCGAAAAGTCCTCCACGCGTTCCACAAAGTCAAGATTGTTTACGTCTATCACTAACAACTTGCCTTGCTTGTAACCGCCAATCCAGGTTTCGTAATGCTCATTTAAGTTTCTTAAATATTCCAGCTTAATATTGAATTCAAAATCGCGATTTCGTTTTTGAATCTGCTGTACCAGCTTAGGAATATCGGCTTTTAGATAAATCAATAAGTCGGGGGGCTGCACAAAATTGATCATCGAATTAAAAATATCTAAGTAACTCTGATGATCGCGATCATTGATATGTCCGCTCTTGTGTAGGTTAGCCGCAAAAATGTGCGCGTCTTCATAAATCGTACGATCCTGAATAATTGTTTTCTCGCTTTCGCGGATTTGGCGCACCTGATTAAAGCGACTGTTCAAAAAATAAATTTGAAGGTGAAATGCCCAACGGGTCATATCGTCATAAAAATCACGCAAGTAGGGATTCTGATCCACCGACTCATAGAGCGGAGTCCAGCCATAATGTTTTGAGAGCTTTTCAGCCAAGGTGGTTTTTCCGGAGCCAATGTTTCCGGCTACAGCAATGTGCTTAGGTTGTTTGTACACGAGTTGAATTTAGTTCGGCAAATTCCGAATAACAGGCATGAATTGCAATCCAACGAAAAGGATGTTACAAGAAACTTTTACAATGTGCTTGTATTTTGCAACGGTTCTATTTTCCACATCTTCGCAACAAATAAAAACACGATGCGCGTTTCTCTTGCTTTCTTAGTACTACTTGGTGGATTAGCCGGTTGCAACAATGACGTGGAGGAAAAGTGTGCGTTTATTCCGGATACAAAAAATATCACCATTGATTTACAGATTGAGTCTTTGGAAGATTCCTTACCTGCAATAACCAGCAAAGCACAACTTGTTAATTTCCTTTCGCATCACACCGCCATGCGCGATTATCTTTTTAATCGCACTGCGTACCCAAACGATTCTGTTTTTATTAACGCACTGTATTCAAAATTTACGAATCCACATATTGATACGTTACTCCTTGAAACCAAGAAAGTGTTTGGCGATGGTAATGCGCTAAAGCAAGAACTTACCTCTGCGTTTACAAATCTCACCTATTACTATCCCGATTTTCAGATTCCAAAAGTGGAAACTGTAATTACAGGGTTGGAAAGTGATCTTTTTGTCAGTGATTCGCTTATTATAATTGGACTGGACTATTATCTAGGTAAAGGAGCGCGCTACCGACCCGACATGCATGAATATATGTTGCGCAGGTATGATAAAAATTTTATTGTTCCTTCCATCATGCTGTTGTATGGAATAGACAGCCGCTACAACGACACCGATTTAAGGGATCGAACCGTGCTGGCCGATATGGTGACGTATGGAAAAGCGTATTACTTTGCCAAACACATGATGCCATGCACACCCGATAGTGTTTTGATTGGTTATACGGCCGAAGAAATTGCCGGTGCACGCGCAAATCAGGATATGATTTGGAAACGACTGATTGAAGATGAAGCGTTTTTCTCAACGGACGGGAAAGTGAAGCAGCGCTACATCGGTGAGCGGCCAAAAACCTTTGAAGTAGGTGATCAGGCACCGGGCCGCATCGGCACGTGGGTAGGCTGGCAAATTGTGAATAGTTATGCTGCAAGAAAATCTGATCTCCCCTTCACGCAAGTAATGATGCAAAAAGATGCAAAGCTGATTTTCAATGAATCTCGATATCGGCCAACGGAGAAATAGCACCTCAGACACCGCTTAGATAAATTGCGGGGCTTCTCTTTATAATTACTAAAACGGTTTCTATCTTTCTTCAATCTAATAAATCGAAAGAGTATGAAGCCTGTTGTTTTTACCAAGTTGTCGGTGATGATGTTACTCGAATATTTTATTTGGGGCGCATGGTACGTAACAATGGGCACGTATATGTCCGAATTTCTGGGAGCAACCGGCACTCAGATAGGAGCAGCGTATAGCGCTTTGGCGATTGCCACCATCATCTCACCCTTCTTTGTTGGCATGATTGCCGATCGGTTTTTCGCAGCACAAAAAATTATGGGTGTACTTCATCTGGTTGGAGCTGCATTGCTCTATACCGCAACAGTTGTTGATAACAATTCTTCTTTCTACTGGATCATTTTGGTTTACTCTCTTTTATACATGCCTACAATCGCACTTTCCAACAGCATTGCTTTTGGTCAGATGACCGATCCCGGAAAACAATTCCCATGGATTCGCGTGTTTGGAACGCTGGGTTGGATTTTAGCGGGTGTGTTGATCAGTTCATTGGGATTGGATAAATCTTCTGTTACTTTTCAAATGGCGGCTATTGCTTCGCTCGCTTTGGGGGTTTCAAGTTTTACTTTACCGAATACTCCACCAAAAGGAAAAACTTCGGAGAGTCCCTTGGGCACCGAAGCATTTGTACTCTTCAAAGACAAGCCTTATTTAATATTCTTTATCGCGGCTATTTTAGTCTGCATTCCGCTTTCATTTTATTACGGCTTTGCGAATGTGTTTTTAAATCAGCTTGGCATGGAGAACGTAGCGTTAAAAATGACGTTTGGTCAAGTGTCAGAAGCTTTATTCATTCTGGCCATTCCCTTTTTATTTAATCAGATAGGGGTAAAGAAAATGCTCTTGTTAGGTATGACTGCCTGGATACTTCGCTATGTGTTTTTTGCGTATGGAAATATTGACACAAGTATTTGGATGCTCTATGCCGGCATTGTGCTTCACGGCATTTGTTACGATTTCTTTTTTGTAACGGGCTATATGTACACCGAGAAAAAAGCAGGTGAGAAAATTAAGAATGCTGCACAAGGACTCTTTACGTTTGCAACGTATGGTGTTGGGATGGTAATCGGAACTTTGTTCTCAGGAAAAACTGCTGATTATTTTACGGTGGATGGCGCTTACCAATGGCAATCCATTTGGTTGGTTCCGGCTAGCATAGCGGTTGCCGTGCTTATTTACTTCATTTTGTTCTTCAACGAGAAAAAAGAAATTAAAACTGCTTAGAAAAATAAAATGGTTGTTGGCCTTTCGTTGATCCGAGAACTAACAATCAATAACTAACAATTAAAACTACTACGTATGAAAATTGCAATGCTCGGCTCCGGCTTCATCGGCCGCTTCTATGCTGACTCCCTTCAAGGCTATAGAAGCAAAGACAAAATTGTTACCATCTACTCACGCAGAGAAGAAAGCACGAAAAAATTTGCTGCAGATTACAATGTTCCTTTTTCCACAACTAACATGGAAGAAGCCATCAATCGCCCTGAAGTAGAAGTAGTTTGTATTTCGTTGCCAAACAACCTTCATGAAGAGGCGGTGATGTTATGTTGCAAACACAAAAAAGCAGTGATCACAACTAAGCCGTTAGGTCGCAATGCAGAAGAAGCTAAACGCATGTTGCTGGCGGTTGAAAAAGCTGGAATCTTCAATGGCTATCTGGAAGATCTTGTGTACACCCCTAAGTTTATCAAAGCCCATGAAAGTGTGAAGAACGGGGCGCTCGGTAGAATACTTTGGGCTAAGTCGCGCGAGACGCACCCCGGCCCACACAGCGAATGGTTTTGGGATATTGAACAAGCGGGAGGTGGATGTATTCTGGATTTGGGTTGCCATTGTGTGGAGATCAGCCGAAGCTATATTGGTAAGGACATTAAGCCCATTGAGGTAATGTGCTGGGCCGATACGCAAGTGAAGCCTATTGATGCTGAAGATCACGCCATTGGATTGGTGAAATATGAAAACGGAGCCATCGGCCAGTTTGAAGTAAGCTGGACGTTCCGGGGCGGTCTCGATTTGCGTGATGAAGTAATGGGAACCGAGGGCACTATTTGGATCAATAGTTTTTTACGCACAGGTTTTGAGATGTTTACTACGGGCAAAGCAGCCAACTATGTGGCCGAAAAAGCAGAGACTGACAAAGGTTGGTTATTCCCTGTTGGAGATGAACTGAATGAACTTGGCTACAACCATATGTTTATGGATATGTTTAACAGCATGGAAAAAGGAGTAGCACCCAGAGAAACTTTTTATGATGGTTATGTGGTGAATTCTGTTTTGGATGCAGCCTATAAATCGGCCAAGACAAAACAATGGGAGCCGGTGAAACTCGATATCTGGCGCGGCAAAGAAGGATTGACTAAAGATGGCCACTTGGTGGAGTACGATGCCGATCATTATTTAGTGAAAGAGGAAATGACTCACTACGGAGCAAAGAAAGTAATCCTGAAGAACAAGAAGACCGGAAAGATTTTTGAACAGGTGGAGAGTTAAGCATGGTAATGGCTCCTCGAAATGTCCTGCATTCTTAAAGATGTGGGATATTTTTTTTTGTCCATTTTAATCAAGGAGATACTGACAAAACTAAAGTGCTCCGGTACCTTAAGATCGAGTAATAAAGATGTCTGCAAATTTACTTGCGAGTTTTTCGCGCGAGTAACTGCGCTCTGCCAGCACGCGAGCGTTACTCCCCATTTGTTGTTGTGAGTCTTTGCTCCCAAGAATTGAAAATATCTTACTTATAAAATCTGCAGGCTCATTTGGATTAACATACACTCCACATTCGTTTTCTTCAATCTCCTCTTTAATCCAACCACCAAAATTGACAATGATCATTTTACCTGCGGCCAAGCCATCAAAATATTTATTGGGCGAACCCGTTTCCAACACCGGCACGGGTTTGTAACAGATAAACGAAGCATCCGTAACATTCATAATCTCGCGCACGCCCTCGCGATTGGTAAAAGGCAAAAACGTAAGATTGCTCAATTCATGTTGGTGCGCACTTTTCTTTAAACGATCTACCTCAGCACCATCACCACAAAGCAAAAAATGAATTGGTAAATCTCTTTTGCGGGATTCGCGTGCGCACATCAAAAAATATTCTAACCCATTGGCTACGCCTATGGCTCCGATATAAGAGACAACAAACTTATCTTTCACATAATACTTCTCCTCAAGTTCAGGCTTTTTACCTTCAGGAAAATAGAAATCACAATCGGCCATGTTAGGAATCAAATGAACCTGTTTGCCAGGTGCTTTCTCTTCAATGGCAGATTGAATGGCTGGTGATAATGCTACAATAGAATGTGCTGATTTATAAATTCTTTTCTCCAACGTATATAAAGCCTGTTGAAAGAAATAGTTTTTTACAAATCCCATTTGAATGGGGGCTTCGGGCCACAAATCGCCCACTTCAAAAATGTACGGGATTTTATAACGTGCCTTTATACGCATCGCGGCAAGCCCCACTGTAAGGGGTACTGAAATCGCATAACAATAATCTAGATCGTGGAACTGTTTTGCCAGACTTATTGCTCCATTCACATATTTTATGAACGACCAACTACGGGCTGCAAATCCAAACCGGTTGTCATAAGCAATGGGTAGGTAATGCACTTCAATACCCTCCACATCTTCCTTTTTATAAGCAACTTCGTTGTGAGCTGTTATCACAATCACTTCTAAACCTTTATCAACAAGTGCTTTGGCCAGATAGTAAGAGCGAATAGCACCCCCTTTTTGTGGAGTATTAAAGTGTTGATGCAGGATCAGAATTTTCACGCTGCAAAGAAAGAAAACAGCGGGGGGTTCCCCTCACAGGTTTGAAGATTTTTAGAAATAAATTGGGATCAGCAGGTGTCCTACACTTTTCTTGCTGAGATAAATAAGTGTAGGACTCCTTACCTCTTTTATTTAAACATGGAATTATAAATCAGAATCATCACAATCTTCCCAACACTCCTTGCATGGTTGTTTCACCACCCGATATTTATTTTTGTCTCGCGCATGAACAAACAAAGATTGACCTTCGCTATCATCCCAAAGGTGCCATTGCATAAGACCATCCTCGGCTGGCTGCACCTGGTAAACATTTGTTTCGTACGAGTCATTTACCACAAGCGAAAGCTTATCATCTTCTACCGACCAAGATTCAATTTTTCCCGCGGTTGCATCTTGACCCCATCCTATTACGATAGAATCACCTGTAACCGTAACCGTAGTGTTGTCAGCATCACAGGCATAAAACAATATCCATTCACCCTCTTCCTGAGTTACCATGTGCCACTCTCCAGATAAATCGGTAAGCGAAAAATTAGTGTTTGTTTGCGCCTCCGTTAAGTCAGATTCTTCTTCCTGATTTTCGCTTGATTGCGATGAGCAACCCAACATAATTATGCCGAATAAATAAAATATTAGGTTCCTCATAGAAATTTTAAGTTTGGCTGGTATAAATAAAATTACAAAAGTTTAGATAGTCCTTTTGGCTCCACTCTTTTTCCTACCTTAGTAAGATAATTAAGGTGATATGAAAAAATTGATTTTGTTTCTCGTGATAAGTGTGTTTTTCGCTTCTTTTTCAAATGCGCAGAAAAAGCAATCACTTTTTAACGGTAAGGACCTAACGGGCTGGAAAATTTATGGTACCGAAAAATGGTATGTTGAAAAGGGAGAGTTGATCTGCGAAAGCGGGCCCGACAAGCAGTACGGTTATTTTGGTACGGAAAAAGAATTTAAAGATTTTGAACTCACACTAGAGTTTAAACAAGAGTCAAATGGAAACAGTGGTGTCTTCTTTCATTCGCAAATAGAAGGGGTAGTTGTAAACGGCTGGCAAGCGGAAGTTGCGCCTTTAAATATGCATAGTGGTGGAATCTATGAATCGTATGGAAGAGGTTGGCTTATTCAACCCACAGCTGATAAAGAAAAAGCGTTGAAAGAAGGGGAATGGAACAAAATGAAAGTGCGCGTAAAGGGAAATGAAGTAACAACCTGGCTTAATGGTGTGCAGATGATTACCCTTACGGATGAAAAGATTGGATCGCGCTCTGGTAAAATTGCGTTACAAATTCATGATGGGGGTGGTGTAAAAGTAAAATGGCGAAATATTTTTATCGTTGAGCTTTAATCCAAACTCACAGCAAACTTCAATTTATATTTTCGAATCGCTCGCCCGATAAGAATACCACCAATAATTCCAGGTAGTATCCAAAGCACCCACTGAAAGTGTGGTAGTTGAATATTCACTACCACAAAGGCGGTTATTGCAGAAATGTAACTCCCGCCCATGCTGCTGATATGACCATACCACCAATGCATTTTTTCTTTTGGAGGATTGAAAAAGCTTTTCACATCACTGATAAAGAAACTCATTCCAGTAAGACCAAACGCAATAGCTACTATTCCCATATTCATTCCATTGAAAACACCCCAACTTCCCCAACCAATTAATGCCAAAAGAAATAGCCCTGAGATGGTTGTGATTAACCAATCTAAAGGAGTTGCTTTCTGACCTTGGTGAAGTTTCTTTAGCGATAAAATGCGGTAGCCACGCACGGTCATGTAATAACTGAAAAACGCTACCATCAGCAAAAAATCCTTATGATGACCAATAGCGGTAAAAAGAGCCCCAACAAAAACCGCTGTCATAGCCCAGAAATAAATCTTGCCTGCCAGTCGATGAACTTTACTTCCTTTTAAGGTTAGCATGGCAACAAGTCCGCTAATAAGTGCAATCGTTCCGCCAGCAATGTGCATCACCAGCATTCCTGATAGAAATTTTTCGATATCCATGAGTCAAAAGTAGACTCAGATTATCAGCTTCAATCATTTTGTTTACTGAATTGAGTAATAGGAGAGATGAATTGTAGCGCTAACAAAAAAAGTCTTCCTTTTGAGAAGACCTTTAACTTGAAATTTCTAAACTACATTAATGCTGCTCTTGCAGGCCATGTGCATAATTCAAAATATTTTGAATTGTTTTTGCAGAAGGCTCTAAACGCGCGGCATTCAATTCTTTATGCGTAGCATTTAGTTCTTTGTACTGCTTAAGCAGGTCAGTGTCACAAAGGAGTGCTTTGTTAATCTCCCTCGTCTCCTCTTCCGAGGTCTCGTGGTATAGAAACCGGATCAGATCGTCTTGGGTAAAAGTCTTTGTCATAGGCAATATGGTTTTTAGTCATTTTCTTTCTCAGGTTGATGAGCGCATAACGCATGCGTCCTAACGCAGTATTAATGCTCACCCCGGTTCTGTCGGCAATCTCTTGGAAATTCATCTCCAAATAATGGCGCATAATCAAAACCTGCTTTTGTTCTTCCGGCAATTCTTTAACCAAATCGCGTAGGCGCGACTTTGTATCACGCATCAATTGCTTGGTTTCGTATGAATCTTCAGAAAATTGCATGGAGTCGAATACCCGGCTTCCGTCTTCTAATATAACTTCGGGGTATCTTTTCTTTCTGCGGAAATGGTCGATAGCCAGATTGTGTGCTATCCTGCTCACCCAGGGTAAAAATTTACCCTCTTCGTTGTATCGGCCACCTTTAATTGTGTTAACTGCCTTGATAAAGGTATCCTGCAACAGATCCTCCGCCTCATAGCGATCCTTAACAATCATGTAGATAGCCGTATAAATACGGGATTTGTGTCTGTGAAGTAGCATCTCAAAGGCCTCTTCGTTACCGGTTTGATAGAGCGAAACCAATTGGCTATCGCTTAATCTGCTTTCAATCATCTTGCTGTCGTTTAGGTAACGTAGATGTCTCGATCGATAGTATGTGGGTTAAATGAATTGTTTGAGAAATGAAAAATAGAAAAGAAAGTCCGAAAACTCAAAAAAAATGAAAAAAAATTTGCCTTCTATCAATTTTCTTATGCTATTTGAAGCCGATTTTTAACAACAATGGCAGTAACGAAAAAACGAGTAATTAAAAGTTTAGAAAACCTGGGCGAAGACCTCAGAGAACTATTAAAAGACCAATATCCGAACGGATATGATGGGAGCATCACCCGAATAATGAATGCAAAAAAGGAACCGATCTTTGTTTTTCCTTTAGAGACTGATGATTCTATTTATCTGGTGAAGGTACCTGCAACTAAAAATAGCGATGGTGGCTACGATGTTGACTCCAGCGAGAAGCAAGAGTTTGATGGCGATGATGATGATGGTGGATCTGGTCGTGGCGATTTCGATAACAGTGATGATTTTGATGGGGATGGCGATGCAAAAGAAGCTAGCTACGACCCTGATTTTGACAATTAAGATAATACGACTTTCTGTCATCGCGGCCCTGCCTGCGCGTAGCCCTTCGGCAAAGGCAAGGCTTTGAGCCGCGATCTCTCTTTAAAAGGCTTATGCTGAGATTCGGGGTCAAGCCCTGCATTTGCCGAAACTTCACTATTCGAAACGCTTCGTGTAGAGCGGCTACCCGCAGCGGATCCAGAATCACATTTTAAATCTTTGTTGACTTTTGAGACAGCCTCATTTTTCTGCTTTCGCAGAAAGCCTCAACTTGGTTTGCGTTCCGTGTAGGACAAGGTGCTTCGATTTTTTACTTTTGCGGTTTCCATGCAGCCAATCCCCAACGATTCTTACTTAGACGACCTCGATCCCAAAGAGTACATCATCATAAAACGGGCTCGGGTAAATAACCTAAAGAATCTGAGTGTTGCTATTCCCAGAAATAAACTGGTGGTGGTAACAGGTCTTTCAGGCTCGGGAAAATCTTCTCTTGCTTTTGATACGCTATTTGCAGAAGGGCAACGCATGTATGTGGAAAGTTTGAGTTCTTATGCGCGCCAGTTTTTAGGTCGCATGGAAAAACCCGAAGTGGATTATATCCGTGGGGTTTCTCCGGCCATCGCCATTGAACAAAAAGTAAATACCCGCAATCCAAGATCAACGGTTGGTACTACCACAGAAATCTATGACTATTTAAAACTTCTCTTTGCGCGGATTGGCAAAACCTATTCACCGGTAAGTGGAAAGGAAGTGAAACGCGATACCGTAACGGATGTAATTGATTTCATCCATAAGAAAAAAGAAGGCACTCGCATTATGATTGCCTGTTCCCTGAAAGTGATGAAGGGAAGAAAATTGAGTGATGAGCTCAATCTTCTATTAAGTAAAGGGTATGCACGCGTGTTGGTGGATGGCGAAGTAAAATTCATTGAAGAAATAGTAAGTCCCTCACCCCGTCCTGCGGACACCCCACTCCCCGGGGAGAAGGTAAAGAGTGAGGGAAAAAGAAAAACTTCAAAATCTAAACCTGCAGATATTGAAGGCGAAATTGAAATTCTGATTGATCGTGCGGCTGTAAACGCAAGCGATGAAGATTTAACCTTTCGTCTTTCCGATTCTGTGCAAACAGCTTTCTTCGAAGGCCATGGTGATTGCACAATTTATGTTGAAGGAGAAAAGAAAGTTCACTTCTCCGATAAGTTTGAGTTAGATGGAATTCATTTTACCGAGCCATCGATAAACCTTTTTAGTTTTAACAATCCGTTTGGTGCTTGCCAGGCGTGCGAAGGCTTCGGAAAAATATTAGGTATCGATGAAGACCTCGTTATCCCCGATAAAAGTCTTTCTGTTTTTGAAGGTGCCATTGCTCCCTGGCGTGGCGAAGTGATGAACGAATGGAACAAGCCATTAATAAAAAACGGAATCAAATTCGATTTTCCGATTCATCGCCCGTATGGGGAGTTGAATCAGAAGGAAAAAGATTTGATATGGAATGGCAATCAATATTTTGAGGGCCTTCACGCGTTCTTCAAATATTTAGAGTCGAAAACTTACAAGATTCAATATCGGGTAATGCTTTCGCGTTACCGCGGAAGAACTACCTGTCCTGATTGCCGAGGAACCAAGCTTCGCAAAGATGCAGCTTATGTAAAAATTGCTGATACATCTATTACTGATCTGGTGTTGATGCCGATTGAAGACACCTTAAAGTTTTTTGAATCACTTTCTCTTCCTACCTACGAACAAAAAGTATCTGATCGGATTTTAACAGAAATTCGCTCTCGGCTTGAGTACATGGAGAAGGTTGGGCTTGGTTATCTTACTCTCAATCGAGTTACCTCCACCTTGTCGGGTGGCGAGTTTCAGCGAATCAAATTGGCAACTTCTTTAGGCAGCGCACTGGTTGGCTCTATGTATATCATGGACGAACCTAGTATTGGCTTACATCCGCGCGATACAGCTAAGATGGTTGAGGTTTTGAAATCGCTGCGCGACATGGGCAATACCGTAATCGTGGTTGAACATGAAGAAGAAATCATGCGTGCAGCCGATCAGATTATTGACATTGGTCCTGATGCGGGTGCGCACGGTGGTGAGTTAATTTTTCAGGGTTCACAAAAAGATCTGAATAAAAAAATTGTTTCGCACACTACTAATTACCTCACGGGTGTGGAGAAAATAATGGTGCCTAAACATCGCAGAAAATGGAAAGATTTTCTGTTGGTTGTTGGAGCTCGCGAAAACAATTTGAAAAACTTAACTGTAAAATTTCCATTGGGGATTCTTACGGTTGTAACAGGTGTGAGTGGTTCAGGTAAATCAACCTTAATAAAGAAAATTTTATATCCGGCTGTGGGCCGATTGAATGGTTCGGTTTCAGAAACTCCTGGCAAGTACGATCGATTGGAGGGTGACGTAACAAAAATCTCGCAAGTAGAATTTGTGGATCAGAATCCAATCGGAAAATCATCGCGCTCCAATCCAATAAGTTATGTAAAAGCGTATGATGTAATTCGTAATCTTTATTCTGAGCAAACACTTAGTAAGCAACGTGGCTACAAGCCATCGCATTTCTCTTTTAACGTGGACGGAGGAAGATGTGAAACCTGCCAGGGTGAAGGCGAGATAAAGGTAGAGATGCAATTTATGGCCGACATCTTTTTGAAGTGCGAAAGCTGCGAAGGCAAACGCTTTAAACAAGAAGTGCTGGAAGTGGAATACAAAGGCAAGAATATTTTTGAGGTGCTCGACATGACGGTGGAGGAAAGTCTTGAATTCTTCAAAGAGAAAAAAGGAGTCTACGACAAAGTGCTGCCTCTTTTTGAAGTTGGTCTTGGGTATGTGAAGCTAGGTCAATCATCCAACTCACTCTCGGGTGGCGAAGCTCAGCGTGTAAAGCTTGCTTCATTTCTAGGAAAGAATAATTCAGATTCTTCTTCTAATATTTTATTCATATTTGACGAACCCACCACAGGTTTACACTTCCACGATATTTCTAAGTTGCTAAAAGCCATTAATGCTTTAGTCGATCAAGGCCATACTGTAATCATCATTGAACACAATCTGGAAGTGATTAAATGTGGCGATTGGATTATTGACCTCGGGCCCGAGGGCGGTGAGAAAAAAGGCGGTAATCTTCTTTTTGCGGGTACCCCTGAAGAGATGGTGAAAAAAGATGTTGGCTACACGGCTGCGTTTCTGAAAACGAAACTGGATACTTGATTCTAACAACTAGTGGTGTTCTATCCCTAGACTAACTCATCAACGTTGCTTTTTTAAATTGAAGGATTTGATTCTCAGTAAAATCTTAGTTTATTTACTTAGCAAAGTATAAGGATATATTAATAACACTATATGGCTAAGGAATTTTTAGGTGAATTTGAAGAGCTGGTTTTAACACTTGTAGCAGCTTTACAGGAGGATGCGTACGGTGCAGCTATTGCGGAGGAAATAGAAAGCCGCATGAAGCGCAGTGTAAACCTGAGCGCGGTACATGTCACACTCTATCGATTAGAAGATAAAGGCTATCTCAAATCGGGTTTAGGTGGTGGCACTGCCGAACGAGGTGGCCGAAGAAAAAGAATTTATACCATTACCAATGCGGGGCTGGCCATGCTAAAAGCGATGAAAGAAACCCGTTTGGATTTGTGGAAGCTAGTGCCTCAACTAAAAATTGGTTAATCGCATTTAACAATGAAAGAATCTATCTCTCATCATTGGATTCTCCGCATCCTTAACTGGCTTTGCCCCGACCATCTCTATGAAGAAATTGAAGGCGATCTTATTCAAAAATTTG
This sequence comes from uncultured Cytophagales bacterium, assembly GCA_963787095.1. GTDB lineage: Bacteria > Bacteroidota > Bacteroidia > Cytophagales > Cyclobacteriaceae > ELB16-189. The sequence goes on from CAWBCB010000032.1 coordinate 12,942, forward strand.
AGAAGGATGTAAAAGCATTTGGAGCGCGAAAAGCAAAACGAAGATTAGTATGGAACACGATTCGGTTTTTTAGGTTGGAAATAATCTTAAGAAAAAAATTAAACCGTCATACAAATCAAATCTATATGTTGAAAAGCTATTTCACTGTTATGGTGAGGAATATGGCGAGACAAAAATTGTATTCTGCCATTACCATTGTTGGGTTAAGTGTTGGAATCACCTTTGCATTATTAATTGGGGTCTTTATTTGGGGTGAGGTGCAAGTCAATAAAGGCATAAAGGATGTTGATCGACTGTATCTATTAGAAACTACCTATAAAGCAAACGAAGGTAACAATCCACCGTTTTTTGTGCCTGCTCTGTTGGCTTCACAAGCGTGTGAGCAATATCCTGGAACATTTGAAGAGTATTACCGATTTAGAGATAGAAACATCACTGTTTCAAAAGGCGACAAGCATTTTCGAATACAAAGCATGATAGGCGACTCCACGTTTTTTGAAATGTTTGGGTTCAACATACTACATGGGCATCCATCAAAGGCATTGACTAATCCTAACTCAATTGTTATTACCGAAAAAATTGCCCGACAATATTTTGACAAAGCTGATGTGGTTGGTGAATCTCTTACTGTGAGCACCGAAAAGAACGGATTAAAAGAATACCAAATTACAGCGGTGCTAGCCGATCTCCAGAAAAAAAATTCTGTTTCAGATTTTATGAACTCTGACGCACAAGTCTTTCTACCGCAAGAAAGTCGAGAGGATTTTAATCTTGGTTTTCAAGACGAATGGAATACAAGTATCATAACGTATCTTAAACTCACACCAACTGCCTCACCCATTGAAGCGACTCAACTCCTCAACAAGATTCTGGTAACTGATGCTCCCGCGGTTGTCAGTGATAACAAGATAATTGAGCTCAGTCCCATAAAGGATTATTACCTAATTACTAACCACAACGCAGTTCAGAAACTATTACTTTCTCTTGCTGTGATCGTTGTGTTTATACTGCTTCTTGCAGCCACTAATTTTATAAATATTTCAATAGCAAGTTCTTTTTCGAGATTGAAGGAAATTGGTGTTCGCAAGGTCATTGGTGGATTAAAAAGGCAAGTGATTATTCAATTTTTATCTGAGTCCCTGCTGTTCGCACTCTTTGCAATGCTTCTCTCACTATTTCTTTACCAATTGTTGCATCGTAATTTTGGTGAGATCTTAGATGTAACATTACCCTCTCTGAATGAAATAAATTTCTTCTTCTGGTTATATACTGTTGGCGGTACATTGATCGTGGGCTTGTTAGCAGGTCTATATCCAGCATTCTATTTGTCGAACACGAATACCATTGAATCCCTTAAAGGGAAATTTAATTCCGTGACGAGCACAATCCGATTTTCGCGAAGTTTGGTTGCCACTCAGTTCGTCATTGCGGTTGTCATTTTTATCTCATCAGTTATCATGACCAAACAAGTTTCCTTCTTTATGGACACTGATCTCGGCTACGATAAATCACGGGTCTTAATCGTGTCCTCTGTTCCACGGATTTGGAACGAAGACGGTCTAAATAAAATGGAAGAGGCAAAAAGACAATTCCTTTCATCATCAAAAATAGAATCAGTTTCACTTTCCTGGGGATCGCCCAATTTCAACTTTAGTCCCTTCGATGCACAAATTAACCTTGTGGGTCAGCCAGTCGACAAAGGGATACTAACAAGCATGGCTGCGGCTGATGAAGATTATGCGAATGTTTATGGCTTAGAGATTGTTGCTGGAAAATTTCTCTTTGACGCATCTGAAGGCTTCAAAGCAGACCGATTAGTTTTAAATGAATCGGCTCAAAAAGTTCTTGGCGTTGAGGTGGGCGATAAAGTAAACATCCAATTTTCTGACAAAGAATTTACGATAGCTGGTATCGTTAAGGATTTTAATTTTGAATCAATGCATGAGCGCGTTAAGCCTGTAGCGTTTACACATAGCCGCGACTTTCAGGCATTTCGCTATTTTTCCTTCAAACTAAATCAAGGAGGATTATCTGAATCCGTTCAGGCTGTAGAAAAAATCTGGAAGCAGGTGTTTCCAAATGACCCATTTGTCTTTGGTTTTACCGAAGACAGGTTGGCCATTACCTATCAGACTGAAGTTCAATTAAAAAAAGCTTCAACCATCGCTTCGGTTTTAATTCTAATCATCGTTCTAACGGGTGTATTGGGTTTGGTGTCGTTGGGTGTCGCAAAAAGAAATAAGGAAATTGGCATCCGAAAAGTATTGGGCGCATCGGCTTACAACATTCTGATTTTGGTTTCACGCGAGTATGCAGTTCTTATGTTTGTTTCATTCATAATAGGCATACCCATCAGTTATCTTTTTGCAAAAAAGTGGCTAAATGATTTTGCCTATCACATTGATTTGAATGGTTGGATGTTCATTATTCCGATGTTTGTTCTTTTCTGCATAACAATAATCACAGTCTTTCTTCAGTCTTTCAGAGCAGCAATTGCCGATCCTATTAAATCATTGAAGTGTGAATAATCGTTCTTCCAGATTTGGATTTCAATTCCTCCGTTGGTTTTGCCCCGAACATCTCTACGAAGAAATTGAAGGCGATTTAATTCAAAAATTTGAGAAGGATGTAAAAGCAGTTGGAGAACGAAGAGCGAAACGAAGATTACTGTGGAAGTACGATTCGATTTTTTAGGCCGGGAATTATCTTGAGGAATAGATTATCTGCGAAAAAAAATCAAATATCTATGATAATGAACAATTTCAAAATGGCATTCCGTCATCTGGCAAAAAGCAAAACGATTACCGCCATCAATCTGATCGGGCTTTCGATGGGTATCGCAGCTTTTTATGCAATTGTTCAATTTGTAGGTGTGGAGATGAGCTTTGATCAATTTCATTCGAACAAAACCGAAATCTATCGTATTGGGCTCAATCGTTTTGAGAATGGGGTTTTCAAAGAAAATTCTGCTAGAACTTTTTCAGGGGTAAGAGCCTTACTAAAGGAAAATTTTCCAGAGGTAAAAAATTTTACCGGCTTCCTAAAAATTCCAGCGAATACAGGTTTTCTCTTTCGCTATAATGGAAAAATCTATAATGAAGGCGGGGGAATGTTAAACACTGACTCTTCATTTTTCAACGTTTTTCCATCCTTACTAGCTAAAGGAAATCCATCCACAGTACTTCGGGGTAAGAATGACTTGTTGGTTTCAGAGTCAATGGCTAAAAAATTATTTGGGGAAGATGATGCCATCGGAAAGCACATTGAAAGAATTGACGATTATGAAGTGGGGTTCGATTACATTGTGACAGGTGTATTGAAAGACATGCCGGATAACTCTCACATTCACGCAAACTTTATCGGTTATATTGATGATGCCTGGTCTGAGCTTGCTAACGAAAAATCGAATTGGACAAGGAGCGGAGTATCAACTTACATAACACTTTCAGAAGAAACGGAACCTACTGAAATAGAAAACAGATTGAATGCTATTTTAAGAAAATTAGAAGACGAAAATCCAAACTTAGTTGGTGCTAATGTAGTTCTTCAACCCATTACTGAAATTCATTTACAATCAAATTTAAAAGATGAATTAGAGCCGAACGGAAACCAATTTGTAGTCAATATATTCGCCTTCATTGGCCTTGTTATACTTCTCATTGCATGGATTAATTATATAAATCTTGAAACAGCCCGGTTTTTTTCGCGCATCAAAGAAGTAAGCATAAGGCGAATTGTGGGATCATCAAAGTATCAACTGCTTATTCAATTTCTTGTTGAATATTTTTGTTTGCTAGTTATGTCGATTTGTATTGCCGGTTTGGCACTATACTTCTCAAGTACTTATCTCCAAACTAGTCTTCAAGTTCCTTTTTCTTTAAACTTTTTAGATTGGAATAATACTACCCTACAATCAGCTGTCATCATTTTTTTATTGGGTTCCTTTTTGGTTGGACTTTACCCAGGATTATTTCTTTTAAAATTTAATCCACTCGGAATCGGCCTCACGCTTCATCATGCGGCCCATCGTTCGACGCGCGGGCGCGGCCATGACCGGCTGGAGCATCGCCGCACCGCTGGGCGCCAGGCCTCCGGCCACCGTCGACGGCGCGGCTGCCGAGCGCAGCCCGACGCCTTCCGCCGAGAGCCCATACGGCAGCGCCTGCGGCATGGTCTCGTTGCGACGCGGGGCGCGCGGGTCGACCATCTGCTTGGTGCTCACCGCCACCCACGACGTCAGGCGCGTCGAGATCTGGAAGTCGATGCCCAGCCGTTCGATCTGCGGGTCGAGCTCCGACTTCTGGCTGCCCGTCGCGAGGTTGAGCTCGAGCTCTTCGACTTGCTCACGGGCGTAGAGCGTCGCCACCGCCGCGCTGCCTTCGCCGTGCGTGGTGGCCTTCACCGTCACGCGATCTTCGATGTCTCCGTCGGCGCTCCGCGAGCGGATGATCACCTCACCGCCCTCGGGGCGCAGCTTGAGCGACACCATCGCAGGCGACCCCGCGTAGAGATTGGGCACCCGCGTCGGCGCGACCGCCACCACCGCGCTGCCGGTGATCTCGACGTCGGTCAGCAACGGCGCCGTGGTGCGCGCCAGCAGGCGCTTGACGAAGGGCTCCACGTCTTCACCGATGCCGATGACCAGCTCGACGCCGCGACCTGCGCGCGCCGCCGGCATGGTGAGGCTGCGGTTGACGCCGCTGCCCACACCGACGGTGTGCACCCGAGACGCCTTCGGCAGCTTGCGCGCGATCGCCTCGAGCACTTCGCTCTCGAAGCCGATCAGCCCGTCGGTGATCAACACCACCTGGCGCTGGCTCTCGTCGCGCAACGTCGCGAGCGCCTCGAGAATGCCGGTGCGCATCTCGGTGCCGCCGCTCGCCCGCAGCCGCGACAGCCACGCCTGCGCGTCTTTGCGATTCGCGTCGGTCGCCGGCACGGAACCGCGCTTCCACCGGCGCGGCGAGTTCGAGAACTCGATGAGCTCGAGCTGATCGCGATCATTCAGCGAGTCGACCAGCGCCGCCGTCACGCGGCGTGCCTGATCGAGCGGCGAGC
>CAWBCB010000033.1:0-4681 GCA_963787095.1 uncultured Cytophagales bacterium
TAAAAAACATTTCTACCTAGTACCAAAATCTAGAACTTAATGCGTTCCGGGTTTTGGTACGAATTCCAAAAGGTTAGGAGATCTATTTGTTTGTTTGAAACTATCTTGTAGTAGAGACTTATTTGTTTGACAATTACACATCGTCTTATGTTTTCTTTCTTGTTGATGGACGGATAGATTTCAGGATTTGACTTAATCGTTTCAACTACTTCGTCTACTCTATCTAAAAAGTTTAGCGCTACTTGATCTTCCCATTCAACCTGTAGATAGTCAATATTTAATTTAAATGTTTCTGCTGCCTCGGGTGTCCAGATAACTTTCATTTGGCCAGCTTGGCACGATATCCTTTCATTATTTCTTCATGACCCATGCCCATTCCTGCCTTGGATTGTTCAAGGCCTGTTTTGATCGATGCTTTAAGTTTTGGATTCATTTCATCCCAAAACTGTAATTCATTTCCTTCTATTAACTGTTGGATTTGCAAAAGCAAATTTTCATCCTCTGAAAGCACGAGTTTTTCGATTAATCTATATTTCTGTTCAGTGTCCATGCAACTAAAATTAGGAACTAATTATTGAAAGTTCAAGCCGATCAAGGCTTAAGGACAACTTTCAAACAGTTGTCCTTTTTTTTCGAATAATTTTTGCCCCTTGAAATATTTATTCCTGAGCTAATATATTGGAATACCAGTAAATTGCGTTAGCGAAAAGTCTATGGTAAAGTTAGTGGCCTTTTTTGTGTTGCTTTCAGTTGCCTCAAACGCACAAAAATTTACTATTAGCGGGTATCTGAAAGATGCAGAAACCGGTGAAAGTCTTATTGGGGCCACCATCTTTCATTCCAAAACTTCGTCTGGCAGCACAGCTAATGTGCATGGTTTCTATAGTCTCACTTTGCCCAGTGATTCTGTTTCCCTCTTGTATAGTTATGTAGGATATCAACCCGTACTTGCACAATTTTTTTTAAGGCGCGACACTGTTATTACTATTCATTTGCAGAGTGCCACACTGCTGAATGAAGTAATTGTGCTTTCAACAAAAGCAGATGAAATTCATGAAACCACCAAGATGAGTTCCTTGACAATTCCTGTCGAGCAAATCAAAGCGCTTCCTGCTTTCATGGGCGAAACCGATATTTTAAAAGTACTTCAACTAATGCCTGGGGTACAATCTGGAAACGAAGGAAGCACAGGACTTTATGTTAGGGGCGGTGGCCCCGACCAAAACCTGATGCTGCTTGATGGAGTTCCCATTTATAACGCCTCGCATTTATTTGGTTTCTTTTCTGTATTTAATGCTGATGCCATCAATCATGTTGAATTAATAAAAGGTGGTTTTCCCGCACGGTATGGGGGTCGTTTATCTTCTGTAATTGACATTAATATGAAAGATGGCAATATGAAAAAGGTGAAGGGCGAAGGATCGATCGGAATTATTTCAGCAAAAGCAACGGTGGAAGGCCCTATCATTAAAGACCGTACATCCTTTATTATTTCGGCAAGGCGAACGTATATCGATTTGCTGGCCCGGCCAATTATTCGGGCACAAGCGCGTAAGCAAGGTAGCGAGGCAATTGCAGGATATTATTTCTACGACCTCAATATAAAACTGAATCACATCATCAATCCGCGAAATAGACTTTATCTGAGCACATATCTGGGCGATGATAAAGCGTATGCAAAGTCTAACGATACATACACAAGGGGTTCAACGATCATAACCAGTAACGATGAATTCAGTTTACGATGGGGAAATGCAATCACCGCAGCCCGATGGAATCATGTTTTTGGTCCCAAACTGTTTAGTAACATTACTGCAACGTATAGCCGCTATCTTTTCGATATTAAACAACAATACGAAGAGACAGAATCTACCCCTAATGCTCCTGAAAAAACCGATTTTTCCGGAATAAAATATCATTCAGGAATTCGTGACTGGGGGGCAAAAATTGATTTCGATTATTCACCAAACCCCAATCATTTCGTTCGGTTTGGTATAAATAATATCTGGCATGAGTTCTCTCCCGGGGTGTTGGCTTATCGCTCCTCTGAGGAAAGCGACACAACCCTTGGCGCCAGTTTAACACGTGCTTACGAAGCAGCTGTTTATCTTGAAGATGATTGGAAAGTTGGCAATAGAATTAAAGTGAATGCAGGCATTCATGCCTCCACTTTTGCCGTTACCAGTACTTGGTATCATTCTGTACAGCCGCGTTTTTCCTCGCGATTTTTGCTTACAGATGATTTGTCTTTCAAAGCTTCTTTCTGCAGCATGACTCAGTTTATTCATTTGCTATCCAATGTGGGCATTGGCTTGCCAACCGATTTGTGGGTTCCCAGTACAGCTCGAATAAAACCTCAGCAGGCCAATCAAATAGCTATTGGATTTGCCCAAACTTATAAATCGCAATATGAATTTAGCCTGGAAGGCTACTACAAAAAAATGAATAACCTAATTGAATATTTAGATGGGGCAAGTTATTTAAACGTTGAGGGGGATTGGCAGGATAAAATAGCCACCCATGGAAACGGCAAAAGCTATGGAGTAGAAATTCTGGCTCAGAAAAAAACAGGGAAAGTTACCGGTTGGATTGGCTACACCTTATCGAAAGCGGTACGCCAGTTTGATGAATTGAATTTTGGGAAAGAATATCCTTACAGGTATGACAGGCGTCACGACATCAGCTTGGCACTTACTCACGAATGGAACAAGCGAATGGATTTTTCAATGGTGTGGGTGTATGGAACCGGCAATGCCATCACTCTGCCCATTGCCACGTATGAAGGGGCATCCTCTTCATCCTTCTCTCAATTCAATTATGGCAACAACGAAACCACATATTACGGAGACAGAAACTCGTTTCGGATGCGAAGTTACCACCGCCTCGACTTAAGTTTCAGTTGGTGGAAAGATAAAAAATGGGGGCAACGCAAATGGACACTTGGTATTTATAATTCCTATAACAGGCTCAATCCATTTTTTGTAACCCTGGAGACCGATTATTCAGCATCAACGGATAGAAAGAAATTTATTCAATACTCTTTATTCCCAATCATTCCTTCAATTTCATACAGCTTTAAATTCTGACTATGAGAAAGATTTTGATTTTTCTGTTTGTTAGTATTGGAATAATTTCCTGTAGTACGGTTGTTGACTTTGACATCCCATTTGATAAACCTAAAGTTGTGACCAACGGCCTTTTCTCTGCTGATAGTTTGTGGCAGTTTCAAATAACGTATAGTAAAAATATTTTAGATATAGATCCGGGTTCGTTTTTTCAACCCGTGAGCAATGCAACAATAAATATTTTAGATAAAAATGGTGAGCTCATTGAAACGATTACGAGCAGTGCTGATAAAAATTTTGGCTACAGCTACAAAGGAAAAACCAAACCAATGGCAGGTCAATCCTATTCCATTGAGGTTGCTACTAATAATCAACCGCTCCTTCGGTCAAGTAGTAAAACACCGATGCCCGTGCCAATAACTTCCGTTGTTATAGATTCTACAGGGGCTATTTCAGACGGGCTTGTTAAAATGAAAATCACATTTAAAGACCCAGCAACTGAAAAAAATTTTTACACTGTAAAAATTATTGAAGACGCACAATTCGTTTTTAATAATGATACACTTTCTATTACCCAAGAGTTGTCTTTTGATGTTGTTGAGCAATCACTCACCGTGAATGAAACCGGGTTGGAAAAATTAATTAACGATAATCTGTTTAATGGTAGAGACCATACGTTCAATTTGCAACTGTATAACAGACGGTACTGGTTTGGGTCACAAGTCATAGAACAACATGTTCGTGTGTTACTCCTAAATGTGAGTGAAGAGTATTACAAATACTTTACAACAAAAAGTCTTCAGGAGTACACAAATGGAGACCCCTTTGCACAACCTGTGCAGGTGTTTACTAATATTGAAAATGGACTTGGAATTTTTGCAGGATATAGTCAGTCTGTAGTCGAATTGAACTAACCTTGTGTTTGCAAAAACATTTGTGTCTAGCTGAACAGGTTATTCAATTCAAACTCAATCTTACCAACGATTAGCGAAAAGTCCTCCACGCGTTCTACAAAGTCAAGATTGTTTACGTCTATCACTAGCAACTTGCCTTGCTTGTAGCCGCCAATCCAGGTTTCGTAATGCTCATTTAAGTTTCGTAAATATTCCAGCTTAATGTTGAATTCAAAATCGCGATTTCGTTTTTGAATCTGCTGTACAAGTTTAGGAATATCTGCTTTTAGATAAATCAATAAGTCGGGGGGCTGCACAAAATTGATCATCGAATTAAAAATATCTAAGTAACTCTGATGATCGCGATCATTGATATGTCCGCTCTTGTGTAGGTTAGCCGCAAAAATGTGCGCGTCTTCATAAATCGTACGATCCTGAATAATTGTTTTCTCGCTTTCGCGGATTTGGCGCACCTGATTAAAGCGACTGTTCAAAAAATAAATTTGAAGGTGAAATGCCCAGCGGGTCATGTCGTCATAAAAATCACGCAAGTAGGGATTCTGATCCACCGACTCATAGAGCGGTGTCCAGCCATAATGTTTTGCCAGCTTTTCGGCCAAGGTGGTTTTGCCGGATCCAATGTTTCCGGCTACAGCAATGTGCTTAGGTTTTTTGTACACGAGTTGAATTTAGTTCGGCAAATTCCGAATAACAGGGATGAAT
>CAWBCB010000034.1:0-29646 GCA_963787095.1 uncultured Cytophagales bacterium
ATGTCATATAATTATCCATTGAACGAAACTTTTAGTACGTTGTTCCCAGCACTAATCATGGGCAACACGGTGGTATTTAAGCCAGCTAAATATGGAGTGTTACTCATTCGTCCGTTGTTGGAAGCCTTTCAACAATGTTTTCCTGCTGGAGTTATTAATATTATTTATGGCCGTGGCCGCGAAACAGTTGGTTCATTGATGGAAACTGGTAAAGTAGATGTCTTTGCTTTTATTGGGACTAATAAAGGAGCTAATGAATTAAAAAAACTTCATCCTAAACCTCACCGACTTAAATCTATTTTAGGATTAGATGCTAAAAATCCTGCAATTGTTTTGCCCGATGCGGACTTAGACAATGCAGTAAGTGAATGTGCGTTAGGATCACTATCATTCAATGGACAGCGTTGTACTGCATTGAAAATTCTTTTTGTTCATAAAAGCATTGTTGATGAATTTACGAAAAAACTTTGCACAGAAATTGGAAAACTAAAACCTGGGATGCCTTGGGATGCGGGTGTCGGTTTAACTCCACTTCCCGAACCAGGCAAAACAGATTACCTCACAAAATTAGTGGAAGATGCCAAGGAACATGGAGCTAAAGTCATGAATGCGAATGGTGGAGAAAAGTTAAACACTTTTTTTTATCCTGCAGTGCTATATCCGGTTAATAGTAAAATGAAAGTTTACTATGAAGAACAGTTTGGTCCGGTTGTACCAATTGTTCCTTATGAAAACGAAGAAGAAGCTATTGAGTATGTATTAAACTCAAATTTTGGACAACAGCTAAGCGTGTTTGGCAAAAATTCTAAATCAATTGCCCGCATGATTGATGCATTCTCAAGCCAGGTAGGTCGAATTAATTTAAATGTTCAATGTCAGCGTGGACCGGATGTTTTTCCTTTTAATGGAAGAAAAGATTCTGCTGAAGGAACGCTTTCTGTTGCCGATGCACTGCGTGTTTTTTCTATTCGCACCCTGGTAGCCACAAAAAGCACCGATGATAACAAAAAAATAATTAGCACAATTATTCAAAATAGGGAGTCAGTCTTTTTAAGTACGGATTATATTTTTTAATGTAGCCGTATAATTGACAGGGAGTGGAGTTATTGCATATTAAAATTAAGGTTTCGGGAAAAGTACAGGGGGTATTCTTTCGGGCATCAGCTAAAGAGAAAGCAGATGAATTGGGAGTTTATGGATTTGTGCGTAACGAACCGGATGGAGACGTATATATAGAAGGAGAAGCTCCTGAAGAAATACTTTACAAATTTATAAAGTGGTGCAACCTGGGACCCGCGCGGGCGGTTGTTGAGAAAATTGATGCTAAACCCGGAACAATTGTTGGGTTTACAAAATTTGAGATTAAGCCTTAATTAGTTTTTAGCCTCCAGGCTTTGATTCCAATCGTATACCCGATCGCTGATTTCAATCAAAAGCTCGGGATCTTTTTCCAATGCATTGCCAACAACAATTAAATCCGCTCCAGCTTGCAATGCAGCAAATGCTTTTTGGCTGGTGTTGATTCCGCCTCCCACAATTAGTGGAACATTAACCGACTTGCGCACGGCACTAATCATCTTCGGGCTTATCTCACTTTCGGCACCACTTCCGGCATCTAAGTATATTAATTTTAAGCCCAACATTTCACCTGCCAGTGCAGTGCATGCAGCAAGCGAGTATTTATCTTCCGGAATAGGTGTTGTGTTGCTGATATAAGCGACAGATGTCGTCTTGCCTGAGTTGATTAATAAGTAACCGGTGGGCATTACTTCCAACCGATTGTTTTTTAAAATGGGTGCTGCCACAACATGCTGACCAATCAACAGATCAGGATTGCGACCTGATATAAGCGATAAAAATAAAATAGCATCTGCCGATGGATCAATTTGCAGAGAACTTCCTGGAAACAGAACTACGGGTATTGAAACATTTTCTTTTATTTGATTGATCACTTCTGAAAGATTGGGTGTGGTAACTAAACTACCACCCACGAAGAAAAAGTCAATACAATTTTCAGCGGCTAGCCGAAGCAGTGTATTTAAACGATTGGGCTCTTCAATCTTATCGGGATCAACCAACACTGCAATAGATTTTCTTCCATGGTTGTGGCGTTCCTGAAGTGTTTCAAGAATTTTCATTCTTCATCTTTCGTTTAACAAGGTATTCAGCGAGCTTCTCTTTGGCTAGATCCAATAAAATTATAGTTGCGTGACTTGCCAGATTTTCACCAATCTGAGAAAGAAAAGTTGGTATGGGTGCAGGTCCTTCAACACTTGTTGTGTCTTCGTCTTCATCAACACTACTTATTGCTTTTGACTTAGCTTTCTTTCTTTTAGACTTAGATGACGATCCGAGGTTACTTACAAGAAGGTAGGTTATGGCTAAGGTGCCTCCAATGATCAACGCATTTTTAAAAGTAGCTTCAGTTTTATCAGAGATTGCATTTAATTCTTTTTGTAATTCACGCTTATGCCTATCTGATGACTCGATGAGTCTTTTCTTTTCGGGATCCTGTGTTTCTAATAATTCCATGCTACTTTCCTTTGCTTTTGATAATCTCCATCATTTTCTGTTCAAAGAAGGTGCTTATTTTCTTCTTAAAGAGGAGAAAGATTATGCAAGGTATACCATAAATGCCAGCCACAATCCAATACCCTGCATACATATTTGTGAAGAATGTATTTAAGTAATGAGCCAACCCAATACTAAAAAAGAGCAAAAACATAAGTGCTAATAGTAAAACAGCTGCTACAACAAGTCCTTGTGCAAGAACTTTAGCTACGTCTTCGCGAATCTCAATTTTCAGCAAATCAATTCGTGCTTCAACATATCCCGAAAGATTGTCGACCAAATTATCGAGCCGTAAGAATTTAATTAATGAGTCTTTAATACTTTCCATAAACTTCAGCCAATATACTCATTTTGTTTTTTGTACCCGCACAAGTCCGTTCCTGATTATTTTTTAATCAGCTCAACAAGCTGGTCGTTGGTGATAACCTGCCCAAGATTGTTTATTTTCTCTTTTTTTACCAATAGGTTAAGGACGGAGCTAATGTAGATTCGGGTAATGGCAGAATCTACCCGGGCCGGCTGGTACCAGTTTTTTTCAAAAACATATACTGAGTCGGCAGAAAGTGTTGATGTAAGGGGTAACGAAGGAATTATCTTTAGAATACAACTTTGAAACTTCCCCTTTTCATCTTCGCCATCGCGACAAAATCCCGGCTTGTTTAGCTCGTATAATTCGTTGTTAATGATCAAAATGTTTTTTCTTCGGTAAACTGACAAAATCTCGGAAGGCTCTGATTGACCGTTAGCGGGATCGTAAATCATCCAATTACTAACGGGCTGGTTTTGATATGTTTTTGCTATTAGCTTGTAAGAATTTTTCTCCTTGCTGATAAAATTTTCGAACTGGTAGGAGAGTTCCTGAACTTTTACAATATCCTTATTAAGATAAATGAGTGAAAAAGGGATAAAGAAAAAAGTAAGTAAGAGATAGAGAAATCCCACCAGGCGATATTTTAACGTAAGCTTACCTAAACCATTCGCCAACTTAATGGGCAACTCTTTCACATAGGGTATGGGAAAGAAAATAAGTACGCCAATGAAGTTAAAAAGAAAATGAGCAACCGCGATACTAATTGCTGCGTTGGAGTTAAACATGGCCGCAATAAATGCGGTTATCGTGGTGCCTATGTTTGCGCCTAAAATAAAAGGAAGAGCAGATTTTAATCGAACTACTTTTTTTGCCACTAGTGGAACTACCAATGAAGTAGTAACCGTGCTTGATCGGATGGCAGCTGTAGTAAGCAAACCCCAACCAAATGACTTTAGGGAATTCTTAAAAAAGAATTGTTGAAAGCGATCCTGAGATCCAAAGCCGAACGTTTGAGATAATATTTTTCTAAAAAATAAGATAGACCCAAAAAGTAAGGCTATCGATAGTATGGCAAGAATAAATCCATTATTGATCAGGGTAACAATGAAGTTGATAATAGGACTAAATCCTGAACCGAGCAGTGAGAAATTATTCTGGATTGCTCCCAGCGGTTCGTTAAAAAATGTTGTGGCTATGTATTGGGCAAGTCCAGATAGAAAACCGAAATAATACTCAAGTGGAAATAAAATAATCACCGTAAGGATATTGAAAAAATCATGGTAGGTGCCGATGGCAACCGCGCGCCTGAATTCTTTTTTCTTGGTGATAAAACCGAGTGAAACAATGGTACTGGTAATGGTAGTACCCACATTGGCACCCATGATAATAGGAATGGCACCTTCCAACGTAATAGAACCTGAAGCCATCAATGCCACCGTCATAGAAGTGGTAGCAGAGCTACTTTGAATAAGTGCCGTAACTAATAGCCCAATAAAAAGTCCGGTAAATGGATTTGAAGTAGCAAGGATAATTACATCGGCAGCGTCTTTACCGATGTGGTGCAAGGAAGCAATCATCAAATCAAGTGTGAAAAGAAAGATGAAAAGAGCAGCAAGAATATAACCCGTATTTCTTAATACAATTTTCCAGCGACCGGGTGTAACTGTTGAATTTTCTATCTCATTGGATGGCTCCATCATGGTTTGTAAATATACTGACAGCCGTGGAAGATGAAAGGAGGTAACAATTACTTAATTTGAGTCACTCAATTCAGATACTGCCATCCAAGCCATTAGCCCAGGCCCGATTTTAAGTGCATCCTCATCGATATCGAAATTAGGAGTATGCACATAGTTGGTAAGTCCTTTCGCTTCGTTGCGTGTGCCCAGTCTATAAAAAGATGCGGGGACAACATGCGAATAGTAAGCGAAGTCTTCGGAGCCCAAGGTGAGATCTATATCAACCACGTTTTCTTTACCCACATAGGCTTCAGCTGCTGCTCGTATTCTGCGAGTTACTGCAGGATTATTTTCAAGATAAGGATACCCCTGCGAAATAGTGACTTCACATTTACCACCCATTCCATCAGCAATGGACTCGGCCATCTTTTTTATTTTTTGCAAGCCTTCTTTACGCCAAATTTCATTTAGCGCACGAAAGGTTCCGGCAATGTTTACTTCATTGGGAATAATATTAGTAGCACCATCACCAATAATTCGCCCAAAGGTAAGTACGGTAGGTTGCTTAGGGCTTGCATTTCTGCTGATGACCTGTTGAAGCGCGATAATGATGTGCGAGGCAATGAGAATAGGATCGATTGCTAATTCAGGAGCCGCGCCATGCCCTCCTTTGCCGATCACTTTCAAATAAATTTCGTCACTGCTGGCCATGTACATGCCTTCACGAAAGCCAACTTTACCAACCGGAACAAGAGGCATTACATGTTGACCGATAATAGAAGTAGGAGCGGGATTTGTAAGTGCTCCATCCCGAATCATAAACGAAGCCCCGCCTGGGTTTTTTTCTTCACCCGGTTGGAAAATTAATTTGACAGTACCTTCAAATTGATCTCTTACTTCCTGTAGAATTTTTGCTGTGCCCAGTAACGAGGAGGTATGAACATCATGGCCGCATGCATGCATCACACCTGGGTTAGTTGACTTATAGGAAACTTCATTTGTCTCCTGAATAGGCAAGGCATCCATATCCGCACGTAGCGCAACAGATTTTTTATCTGGATTTTTCCCTTTGATCAATCCAACAATTCCTGTGGTAGCCATTTCCGTAAAGGGAATGCCAAAAGATTTCAATTGAGCGGCTACAAATTTTGAGGTATTAAACTCCTGATACGATAATTCAGGATTCGCATGCAAATGTCTCCGCCACTCAACAGTTTCCTGATGATTGGCTTCGGAAAGAGATTTGATTTTGGGTAAGAGTATCATAATAGGTAATCGGTTTCAAAGGTACCTATTAAGTTTTGATTGGGAAAAACCATACGAGTTGGTCGCAAAAGTGGTTGTTAATCCTGAGGGATAATCAGATATTCGTGGTTCTACTTATCTGTATTTATGAAAACTATCAGACTCAACGTGTTTCTTATCCTTTCTACTTTGGCAGGATTAGCAAACGCTCAAACCAAAACGCTTACCCTTCAGGATTTATCTGATTTTAAATCGCAAGCCGGCAATTGGCAAATTGTAGGTGATGTGACAATGAATCCTGATATAGATATTCACGAGAAAGGGAAACCTGAACTTGAGGCGGTTGAAGTTAAAAGGGGTAAAAAAACAAAGCCTATTGTGGCTATGCAGCACAACAGCCTGTAACATTTGATGCAGGTACAGGCATTCTGCTAAACATGAATGACGAAAAGAAACGAGATCAACTCATTACAAATTTTGAGCATGGCGATATTGAGTTGGAGTTGGAAGTGATGCTTCCGAAAGGATCGAACTCGGGTATTTATTTACAAGGCCGCTATGAAGTTCAGTTACTTGATAGCTGGGGAGTAAAAAATCCTTCGTTTGGTGATATCGGTGGAATCTATCGAAACTGGGAAACCGAAAAGGGGAAAATATATATGGGCAAAGCTCCATTGAGTAATCCCGCCAAGGCGCCCGGTCTGTGGCAGAAAATGAAAATTTCTTTCAAGGCTCCTCGCTTTGATAAAGCGGGCAACAAAACTGAAAATGCTAAATTTTTGTATGTTGATCTAAATGGAGTTCGCATTCATGATCATGTAGAAGTGCCATTACCAACGGGTGGGCCAATCGAAAATAATGAAAAGCCATTGGGTCCATTAATGATTCAGGGTGACCATGGGCCAGTAGCCTTTCGAAATATTACGTACACTATATTAAAAGATGTTGATGTATCGGTAAGCAACATTACCTACGAAACCTGGAACGGAAACTTTAAAGTGATATCTGACTTCAGCAGTTTAAAACCTAATGCCACAGGTTCGCTTTCGGAATTAACCTGCGAGATATTAGAAAACGAAAATGATTATGGAAGTCATTATAAAGGCACTCTTACAGTTTCAGATGATGCTACTTATAAATTTATTTTATCCTACACTGGCGGTGCGCGATTACTCATTAACAATAAGCAGCTAACAAATTCTCAAAGTGGCGATGGTTGGTGGCCGAATGATGAAGCTACTATTGAATTAAAAGCCGGATCGTATCCATTTGAAATCTATAATTTTAAAAATGCATCGTGGATGCCACCGCGGTTGGGTTTGTTCGTTCAGGCCGGATCGGCACTTAAGCCGCTTCATGCCTTTAACTCATATCCTCCTTCCAATGAACCGGTTGCTCCCATATTAATTAATCCGGGAAGTGAACCGAGATTACTTCGTGCATTTCTAGATTTCAAAGGTGAGTATAAGCAGCGGCTTACGCACAGTATTGGCGTGGGCGATCTGAGCGGCACGCACTATGTGTATGATTTGAAGGCCGGAAACTTAGCCTGCGTTTGGCATGGTGATTTTGTAGACGCAACGCCTATGTGGCACGATCGGGGTGATGGTTCCTTTAAACCACTTGGCGCGACACAATTTTTATTCAACAATCAACCTTTATATTTTTTATCCTCTTCAACTTCAGCTTTTCCAGTGCTCAGTCACGAAGCTGAATTGAAAGAAGGGGACTATCGAGGTAAGGGCTATCAGATTGAGGCATTAACCGGTCGCCCGATTTTTAAATATACCTACGCAGGTATTGAAGTGGAGGACAAAATTTATCCCAACAACAATGCACTTGTTCACGAGGTGGGAATTAAAAACAGAGGCACAAAACCTGATCTCTATTATAAATTGGCTGAAGGAAAAACCATCCAGCAAATGCCAAATGGTTCTTATGCCATTGATGATAAAAGTTATTATCTAAACGTGAAAGGAGTCACTCCTCTAGTGCGTGAAATAAATGGTGTTAAAGAGTTGATTGCACCGATAGCAGGCTCATTCAGTTATTCAATTATTTGGTAATTCTTAACGATCTCATGAGATGAAAAATATTCGCACACTATTTGTTTTGTTTTGTTCCCTCGCTTTCGCGGAAGCGTTTGCGCAGATTACTAAAACGCCAACCGAAGAAGATTACTATCGAATCCTAACACTCCCAACACCAGAAGGCATGTTGTTGGAAGTAGGCGGAGTAGCCACGTTACCCGATGGAAGAATTGCAGTATGCACACGCAGAGGTGATGTGTGGATTGTAGAAAATCCAACCATGGAAAAAGGATCATCACCACGTTACACCCTGTTTGCTTCGGGTCTTCATGAAGCACTTGGATTAACGTGGCACGATGGTGCGCTATTTACGGCTCAACGTGGAGAACTTACAAAGTTGATGGATACAAATGGTGACGACAAAGCCGATGTATATGAAACGGTTTATGCATGGCCGCTATCAGGTCATTATCATGAATATTCTTTTGGCCCTAAGATTACCCCAGACGGAAGTTTCTTTGTGACTGGAAATGTAGCCTTTGGCGATGAAGAATGGTGGCGTGGTGAAAGCCGGGTGCCATGGCGCGGCTGGACAATGAAGATTCATCCGGATGGAACCATGGAACCTTGGGCCACAGGTATGCGCTCACCCTGCGGGTTAGGTATGATCGATGGCGAATTATTTTATGATGATAACCAGGGCGATTGGCAAGGATCGGGTGGGATTTTTCATGTAACGAAAGGAAGTTTCACCGGACATCCGGCTGGCTTGCGTTGGACGGGTCGAGAAAATTCTCCGGTAAAAATTTCAACTGAGCAATTGTATGCTAAGGTTGATCCACGTCAAATAAAAAAAGAAGGCCAATATCTTAAGCCGGAAAATATCGCTGATGAAAAGAATCCGAATTTTTTCTTTGACTTGAAAGACGACTTTAAAGAGACACGGATACCTGCAGTTTGGTTGCCACATGGTGTGTTGGGAATTTCCAATTCAGAAATCATACGCGATGAAACGGCTGGAAAATTTGGCCCGTTTGCCGGACAAGTTTTTGTGGGTGATCAAGGCCAGAGTAAAATCATGCGTGTAGTAATGGAAAAAGTGAAAGGCGAATTTCAAGGCGTAGCGTTTGATTTTAAATCTGGTTTTGAATCGGGTGTGCTGCGAATGAATTGGGGACATGATGGCTCCTTGTATGCCGGATTAACCAACCGGGGTTGGGGTTCAGCAGGAACAACCACTGCTGGTTTGCAGCGTTTGGTATGGACAGGGAAAGTACCGATGGAAATGAAAACCGTTAGTGCAATGCCCGATGGATTTGAAATTGAATTCACACATCCCGTTGATAAAAAGACAGCTGAGAATTTAGACTCTTATTTTGTAAAGAGTTACATCTATAAATATCATCCGGTATATGGAAGCCCAACAGTGAATGATGAAAAGCTTTTGATAAAAGGAGTGAAGGTGTCGGATGATGGAATGAAAGTGCGCATGGTGATCGATAACCTTCGTCAATATTATCTCCATGAACTTATCCTGCCAGGCATTCGCTCAACGGATGGATTGCCCGTGTTGCATAACACTGCTTATTATACGTTGAATAATATTCCGGATGGTGAGAAATTAAAAATGAGTGAGTTGAGCACAAAGCAAACTCAATCCTCCGCAAAACCGGTGGCGAAGCCAATAGCAAAGCCAGCCAATGCTAGCAAGTCTTTAACATATGCGGAGATAGAACCTTTGCTGGTGAAGAATACATGTACGGCCTGCCACCAGGTAAGCAAGCGGCAAGTGGGACCGTCCTTTTCTGATATTGCCAAACGTAAATACAGCAACGAGCGGATTGTTCAATTGATTTATACCCCTGAACCTAAGAACTGGCCGGAGCATGAAACACCCATGGCTGCTATGCCTCACGTTCCGAAAGACGAAGCATTAAAAATTGCAGGTTGGATTAATTCTTTGTTAGCACCTAAACCTTAGTAGTAAATATTGAGAGTACAAACTATGTGAAAAGCACAAGCTCCTGCTTATACTTTTCACATAGTTGTTGATGAAGCTGTCTTGCTGAAATTCTTCCGAGCCTCATCAACAAGCAAGCAAACGGTTCCACCATTTCCACCACCCGTTATTTTGGCTCCATACACTCCAGTCAATTTTTTTGCAAACGAAACAATTTCATCGGTGCGATCTGAACCTAAACCACACAATGAATAACTTTCGTGGGCTTGAAACATAAGGGCACCCATTTCTTTAAGGATGCTACTTCTTTCAGAAGAGTCAGTATCATTTAAAGAGAGTAACAGATTTTTAAATCGTGTAACACGCGCATGCTCGTAAACAGGATGCGATACACTTTGCTTGATGGAATAGGTTTTATCGGGGTTAATGCGTGTTACCTGATCAATCGATAATTCATACTCCTTTAAAAAATCTTTTCCGCTGATTGAAATCGGAAGTTGATTAACGATCGAGTTCTCAAAATCCGTTACCGGGATGTTGCACAAATATCCCGCAAAGGGTA
This sequence comes from uncultured Cytophagales bacterium, assembly GCA_963787095.1. Lineage (GTDB taxonomy): Bacteria > Bacteroidota > Bacteroidia > Cytophagales > Cyclobacteriaceae > ELB16-189. The sequence goes on from CAWBCB010000034.1 coordinate 10,358, forward strand.
AGGAAGAAAAATTATTGGCAGACTTGGCCGCAGCCAATTCTTTTGTTGTAATGTCAAGTGCGTGGGCAATGATGGTATAGCCCATAAAAGCAGCGCATCGAACATCGGTATAAGAAGCCCCTGAAACTGAATGACGAACTCCGCTATCAATTCCAATAAATGAAATATCAGCAGGTATTGAAATTGATTCCTGAACTAAATCAGGCTGACAAATAATAGGAAGAAGTTTATTGGGTTCACCCAGATAACTTGCAAGTTGATCCATGAGTCCGCAGGGGGCACCTACAATTAGATTTTCAACTTGTTGTGCAAGTATGGGTAATTCAGTTCCGGAGAAATGAATTCCAAAAGCTTCGCCAAGAGCTTTCATGGTTGCTACTTCAATGGATGCAGAAGATGAAACTCCTTTTCCAAGGGGAACATCAGACTGTAGATTGAACTCACCGCCTTTAAAATCAATACCTTTTTCTTTTTGAAGAACGAGCGCACACCCAATCACATAACCAATCCATGAAGTTGACTTGGGTTCTCTTTCAATTTCTTCTGAGCAAATTCGTAATCAACTTGATGGTTGTTTAGAAAATCTCTGTAATCAACCTTTGTCCTTAAGATTTCTCCGGTACTTATTCTACTTGACACATGACAGACATAATCATCCCGCAAAGCAAGTTGAACATGTGTCTTTTGTGACAGAGGCATTTGTAACACCAATGATCCCGAATAATCGGCAATTCCACCCATCACATCTAAACGGCCAGGTGCTGAGGACTCAATAAATTTTTTTTGAGATGTTGACTTAACGCTCAAGGCTGTACTCGTTTAGATTGATGCTCAATAATTCAGCAGCTTTATCTTCTGGCATCGTATCGGCCATAAAGTTTCCGGCTCCAATTTCTGGCCCGGCTAAATATTTTATTAATCCAGGTTGGCGATAAGGAGGCTGCAACCAAAGATGCATTCTGAAATCTGAATAAGTACCGCCATCAACAGGCGCTTGCATTACAGACATTACATACGGAAAGTCCATATTGAAATTCATATCCATCCTGCGAACCACCTGATGAAATACAGAAGCCAAACCCGTTAACTCATCCGCGCCAAGCGAAGGTAAATGTTGATGATTGCCTTTCGGGAAAATCATTACTTCGTACGCATACCGCGCAAAGAATGGGATGAAAGCGATGGCATGATCATTTTCAGCAAGTACTCTGATCTTGTCTCTTTTTTCATTTTCGATAATTCCTTCGAAAATATTTTGATTGTGCTTCACTTGATAATCGATCGCAATTTTTATCTGTTGCTCAACAAGTTTTAAGTGAAAGTCGGTAGCGTAGATTTGGCAATGAGGGTGAGCGTTACTAACTCCCACAGCTTCCCCTTTGTTTTCAAAAATAAGAACAGATTTGATGGCAGGATTTTCTGTGAGTTCACGAGTCTCATCACGAAACGATTCAAACACCTTTACTACCTTCTCCAACTTCATTTGTGAAAGTGTGATGTTATGTCTTGGGTCGTAGCAAACAACTTTAGCAATTCCGGCTGCTTTTCCTTTTCTATAGAGTTGATCATTATTCGTTTCAATTTCTGGAGCATTCATACCAACCACCGGATGATCATTCTCAAAAATGAAAACATCTTTATAATTGGGATTGGCGCTGCCATGAATTCGCGAATTACCCGGGCACAAATAACAAGTAGGATCGTATTCAACCGATGTCTTCTGTAATATTAATCCTGCACCTTGCCAAGGCCGGGCATTTCGATGAGCGGAATAAACCACCCATTCGTCACGTAGCGGATGCCAGCGCTTCTCCCATTTTCCTTCATTATTATTTTTTGTCATTGCTACGTAAGATGAGAAGCTCAAAGAAATAAAAATTTTAACATCAAAGCCACTAAGGCTCTAAGTTTCATCCTTAGACAGGACGCAATGGAAGGATCAGTTATCTAAAATTGTGAGTCAAAAATTACCGGATGGCAATTTTTTCAGGAACAAGAATGGCTGACGTAAAACTTTTTCGAATTTGAACGAGATCTTTTTGAGCCTCCAACTTAGTATAATACTTACCGACTGTAACTGTAAATTTGGGTTGTTGGTACTGGAGGTTAGCTGTGTAATCAGTCAATTCCGTACTCATTTTTTTCTTGGTGTTCATTGCGTCTTCGCGATTTTGGCCAGAGTAAATTTGAATGGTATAGCCATCAACAAATCGTTTTACCAGATTGTAGCGATCAATACTATCGAGCACAGCATCCACTTTAGCATTGACAGTTTGCGTGGGCTTGATGGATGCAACCTGGTTTTTCTGTGTTGTGTGGTTGTCTTTGCGTGGAGTATCAACAGGTACGGTTACTGTGGGGCGTAAGCTTGCAAGGTTTTCGTGATAGGGTTTGTCACTTATTTGTTGACTAGCACATCCACCCAAGAGGGAAAGTATACCAATAACAATAATCTTCTGAGTTCTCATGATGATGCTAAGTTACAAACAAAACCTGTTGAATAGAGCCATTAATTATTTACTAATGGCAATTCAACGAAAGATTAAACCCTTAATCAATAACAATACACCTTCCGGCCTTTACATCGTCTTCCACTTTTTTGAATTTTACATCTTTAAGCACCCGGCCATCAGGATATTGAACATTCACTTTATCATTTCTATTGGCAACTTTTTCGGACTTAACAGGCATCACTTTTTCTTCAGCCGGACGTTGCTGTGCTTGAGGCTGCGAGCCTCCGCCTTGTAAAAGTGAGCGCGACTCTTCTTTATTTTCGCTTAACTTTTGTCGCTTTTGATGTCTGGCTTCCTGCACTTCTTGTGAATCACGAATTGGAATATCAGCTTTCATCAGGAATGAAATGGTCTCTTCATTCACTTTAACGATGAAGCGCTTGAACGCCTCGAAGCCTTCAAACTTGTAAATCAACAACGGATCTTTTTGTTCATAGACAGCATTTTGTACAGATTGCTTAAGGTCATCCATGTCGCGAAGATGTTCCTTCCATTGTTGGTCGATGATGGCCAGCGTAATCATTTTCTCCATCGACTTGATTAACTCGCTGTTTTTTGAGTCAACACATTTTTTCAGATTGGCAGAGACGCCAATTTGTTTTACGCCATCTGTAAATGGAACCTGAATATCTTGAACCGTTGCGCCACGGGTTTTAAATAGATCAAGAATAATAGGGTAAGACTTTTCAGCGGCCAGGTTATTTTTATGATCGTAGTGTTTTAGTGCTTCTTCGTAAAGTGTTTCACTAACAACGGCTTGATCCAGTTTTGTAAAATCTTCCTTCGACATGGTGAAGTCAAAGCCCAACACACTCAACACTGTTAGTTTGAAATTCTCAAATGATTCAGAGCCCTTTCCTGTAGCCACAATATCATCGCACGTATCAAACAACATGGTGAGAATATCCAATTGAAGACGTTCGCCATGCAAAGCATTTCTTCTTCGCTTGTAAATGACTTCACGTTGCGAGTTCATCACGTTATCATACTCAAGCAAACGCTTACGAATACCAAAATTGTTCTCTTCTACTTTTTTCTGTGCACGTTCAATGGAGTTTGTTACCATCGAGTGCGAAATCACTTCACCTTCTTTCAAGCCCAGCTTATCCATTATGCGCGCAATGCGCTCAGGCATAAACAGACGCATTAAGTTATCTTCCAATGAAACATAGAACTGAGAAGATCCGGGATCACCTTGGCGACCAGAGCGTCCGCGTAACTGACGGTCAACTCTTCGTGATTCGTGACGTTCCGTACCAATAATTGCTAAACCACCTGCTGCTTTTGATTCAGGAGTAAGTTTAATATCCGTACCACGACCCGCCATGTTGGTTGCGATGGTTACTGTTCCAGGTTTTCCCGCTTCGGCAACAATATCCGCTTCACGCTGATGTTGTTTTGCATTCAATACCTGATGCTTGATTTTTCTGATCTGCAACATCCGGCTTACTAATTCCGAAATCTCCACGGAAGTGGTACCCACCAACACAGGTCTTCCTTCTTGTGTAAGTTTTACGATTTCCTCAACAACCGCATTGAATTTTTCTCGTACCGTTTTGTAAACAAGATCTTCCTTGTCTTTGCGTGTCATTGGTCTGTTGGTAGGAATTGTTACCACATCCAACTTGTAGATGTCCCACAATTCGCCAGCTTCTGTAATCGCTGTTCCGGTCATACCGGCCAGCTTATGGTACATTCGGAAATAATTTTGGAGTGTGATGGTTGCGTAGGTCTGAGTAGCGTCTTCCACCTTCACATTTTCTTTCGCTTCAATGGCTTGATGCAATCCATCGGAGTAGCGTCTTCCATCCAGTACGCGACCTGTTTGCTCATCAACAATTTTTACTTTGCCATCCACAATGATGTACTCGGTGTCTTTCTCAAAAAGTGTGTACGCTTTAAGCAATTGCGTAACACTATGAATGCGCTGCGATTTTGTGGTGTACTCACGAATCAGATCTTCCTTTTTCTTCAGACGATCTTCATCCATAAGGTTTGGATCTTTCTCAATTTTGTTTAGCTCAATGCCAATTTCGGGCATGATGAAAAACTTTGGATCTTCACCTTCACCTGTAATCAAGTCGATACCCTTATCAGTAAGATCGACACTATTGTCTTTTTCATCAATAACAAAGTATAAAGGCTGATCTGCCTCGGGCATCATTTTCTTATTGTCCTGCAGATAGAAGTTTTCAGTTTTCTGCAAAACGTTTTTCATCCCTGTTTCGCTTAGCAGTTTGATCAACGGCTTATATTTAGGCATGGCGCGATGGGCACGGAATAATGCTGTGCCTCCATCTTTATCCAATCCTTCCGCTAATTGTTTTTTAGCATCATTCAGGTATTGATTTATGAGTTTCTTTTGTGCTTCAACGAGTTTTGAAATCCGAGGCTTGAGATCATAAAACTCGTGTTCATCACCACGAGGCACCGGTCCGGAAATAATAAGCGGAGTTCGGGCTTCATCAATTAACACACTATCCACCTCATCCACCATAGCATAATGATGACCGCGCTGAACAAGTTCTTCTGGCTCACGAGCCATGTTATCACGCAAGTAATCAAAACCAAATTCATTGTTCGTTCCGTAGGTAATATCGGCACGATAGGCATTTCGTCTTTCTAAAGAGTTGGGTTCATGCTTGTCGATGCAATCAATGGTTAGTCCATGAAACTGAAATAACGGAGCCATCCACTCGCTATCACGTTTCGCCAAATAATCGTTTACGGTTACAATATGTACACCACGTTTGGCAAGTGCATTTAAAAATGCAGGGAAAGTAGCCACCAAGGTTTTTCCTTCTCCTGTTGCCATCTCAGCAACGTTGCCTTCATGTAATGCAATACCACCAATGATCTGAACATCATAATGAACCATGTCCCATGTAATCAAATTGCCAGCAGCAAGCCATTGGCGAGACCACTGTGCTTTGTCGCCAGATATTTTTACGTTGGGATGTTTTGCAGCAAAGATTCGGTCTTGTTCTGTTGCCGTCACCTCTAACGATTCATTCTCTTTAAACCTTCTTGCTGTTTCGCGTACTATGGCAAATGTTCTTGGCAAAACCTCTAACAGAACTTTTTCAAGTTCTTTGTTTCGATCCAACTCGAGCTTATCGATTTGAGCAAAAAGAGATTCTTTTTCAGTAATGTCTAGTTCTGGATGATCTAACAAACGCTGACGAATGCCTGCAATTTGATCATCGATTGGTTTTAGATATTCATTGATGTGATTTTGGATTTCTCCCGTCTTGGCTCGCAGTTCATCGTTTGAAATGGAAGTAAGAAGTTCACCTTCCCGCTTCGTATCCTCCACTAAAGGCATCATGCGTTTGATGTCTTTCTGAGATTTATCGCCAAAAATTTTTGCAAGCAGTTTTAACATGAGTCGTTATCGTTTTTTGGTTTGTTTTTTCAGGAGCGACTCAGGATTTGCCTGCATCGTAATTGAACCAACAATTAACCGGTAAAAGGGTCGTAAATTTAAGGATTTCGGGGTGCAATTATAGTTCCAAGTCGCCTTCAAACACCATTTTGGCAGGACCGATCAGGAAAATATCGTGAAATGTGCCTGCCTGACCGGTAGGCAGGCCTGCCTGTCCGATTTTAAACTCAACAGATAAGTTTCCACCTTTTACTTTTACCTGAACCGGGGAAGTATAGCCATGAAAGGAGGCAGCTAATGCCGCAGCCGTTACACCTGTTCCGCACGAATAGGTTTCGTCTTCCACACCCCGCTCGTAAGTACGCACAGAGATGGAATTATTTTCAAGTAATTGGATAAAGTTCACATTCGTGCCGCCCGGTTTATAGTTTTCGCTGTAGCGGATTTTACGACCTTCTTCGAAAACAGGATAATCATCAACTTTTTTTACAAATTTAAGATGATGCGGTGATCCGGTATTAATAAAATAATCGTCACCAGTTTTTTTTACTTCCGTTACCGGATTCATCTTTAACCGAACAATTCCAGTGTTCAACAACTCTGCCTGATGAGCGCCATCATAGGCATTGAATTCAGTTTTAGTATTTAGTAAACCTAAACTGGCTGCCATCTGTACAGCGGCTCTACTACCATTGCCACACAGGCTTTGCGAACCATCGCTATTGTAATAGTTTAAATTGAAGTCTAGTGTTGGATGTTTTTCAATTAGGATAAGCCCATCGGCACCGACCCCAAATCTACGATCGCAAATTTTTTGTATTTGATCTGATGAAAAAGAATACGCACCCGTACGATTATCGATAATAACAAAATCGTTGCCAGTCGCTTCGTATTTATGGAAATGGATTTTCAATCTAAGTTGAATTTTAAAAGCAGGGACCTTACGATCCAGCACTTATTTTACCTCTTCGTAGTCAATATAGTCGCCACCCTTTATCTGGCCATCCTTGTCTTTCTTGGGCGCAGAATCAACATGAACATTTCCCTGAGGTCGTCTTTGTTGTCTGGGTTGCTGTGATGCAGCCCCGGCTTTAAAGAAAATGCCTCCAACCTTATATAAAACGTAGCCTACAAGGGCGAGAATGAGAAGAAACCTGGTCATTTGAGATGTTTGTTTTGTAAACGCTATTTCAAAGGTATTAGTTTGAATTTATACAACCTTATCGGCTTAGATACAGGTTTCGCTCCGAGTAAATATTCATGAAATAATCATCCATTAAATCATCAATAAAATAAATGGCTTCTCCGGTCGACTTCATTTCTGGGCCTAATTCCTTATTTACATCCGGAAATTTATTGAACGAGAATACCGGAACTTTAATCGCATAACCCTTTTTAGTGGGGTTAAAATTAAAATCCTTCACCTTTTTATCGCCCAACATTACTTTGGTTGCATAGTTCACGTAAGGCTCATCATACGCTTTGCAAATGAAAGGTACCGTGCGTGATGCTCTTGGATTGGCTTCAATGATATATACTTTGTCGTTCTTGATTGCAAACTGAATGTTGATCAAGCCAACCGTTTTTAATGCAACTGCAATTCGTTTTGTAAATGTCTCAATTTGCTTAATAACTAAATCACCAAGATTATAAGGAGGCAACACAGCATACGAATCACCTGAATGAATTCCGGCAGGTTCAATATGTTGCATGATGCCGATGATATATACATCTTCACCATCACAAATCGCATCAGCTTCTGCTTCAATGGCATTTTCGAGAAAATGATCGAGCAACACCTTGTTTTCAGGTAAGTGCTTCCAGATGTCAAGAATGTGATTCTCTAATTCCTTTTCGTTAATCACAATCTTCATGCTTTGTCCACCCAACACATAGGACGGACGAACGAGCAAGGGGAACCCAATGGTCTTGGATGCTTCCAATGCTTCATCGGCATTGGTAGCTACACCAAATTCAGGATAGGGAATATTTAACTCTTTAAGGAGTGATGAGAAACTTCCTCTGTCTTCGGCTAAATCTAATGCATCGAAGGAAGTACCCATTATTTTTATTCCGTTCTTCTGAAGTTTTTCCGCAAGTTTAAGAGCAGTTTGTCCACCCAATTGAACGATTACACCTTCAGGTTTTTCGTGCTGAATAATATCCCAAAGATGTTCCCAGAAAACCGGTTCGAAATAAAGTTTATCGGCAATATCAAAATCGGTTGAAACCGTTTCTGGATTGCAGTTAATCATGATCGCTTCATAGCCAGCTTCTTTAGCAGCCAGAATTCCATGCACACATGAATAATCAAACTCAATACCTTGTCCGATACGATTCGGCCCCGAGCCAAGTACAATTACTTTCTTTTTGTTTGAAACGATTGATTCATTTTCAGTATCGAATGAGGAATAATAGTAAGCCGTTTTCGCTTCAAACTCAGCGGCACAGGTATCCACCATTTTATAAACGCGGTTGATGCCCATTTCTTTCCGCCTTGCGTGCACTTCACTTTCAAGGCAATCGAATAGGTGTGCAATCTGACGATCGGCATAACCCTTCTCTTTGGCTTTGCGCATCAGCTCAACGGGAATAGTTTGAAGATCATACTCCTTCAATCTCTTTTTCTATTTCAATCAACTCCCAAATTTGTTCCAGAAACCATTTATCAATTTTGGTTAGGTTCAAAATGGTTTTCATTGAGATGCCAAGTTTCATGGCATCGTAAATATGAAACAGTCTGTTCCAGCTTGGATTCTTTAAACTATAAAGTAAATCTTCCTGATCAGTTACTTCTTTGCCATCAGCACCCAAGCCATTTCTTCTGATCTCTAATGATTGACAGGCTTTCTGTAAGGCTTCCTGAAAGTTTCTTCCAATGCCCATTACTTCACCCACCGATTTCATTTGCAAGCCAAGTCTGCGGTCGGCCCCATGAAACTTATCAAAATTCCAGCGTGGAATTTTTACAATTACGTAATCAAGAGCGGGTTCAAAATAAGCAGTGGTTGTTCCTGTGATTGCATTTTTCAACTCATCAAGATTATAACCAATGGCAAGCTTGGCAGCAATTTTTGCAATGGGATAACCTGTTGCTTTTGAGGCTAAGGCCGAAGAGCGTGATACTCGAGGGTTAATTTCAATACCAATTATATCGTCATTCTCTGGATTCACAGAAAACTGAACATTACAGCCACCTGCAAACTTTCCGATTGCATTCATCATCCTGATGGCCAGATCGCGCATGTTTTGATACACGGTATCGGGTAACGTCATGGCGGGAGCAACCGTAATAGAATCACCGGTATGAATTCCCATCGGATCGAAATTCTCGATCGAACAGATTATAATAACATTGCCTATTCCATCGCGCAAAAGCTCTAATTCATATTCTTTCCAACCCATGATGCTTTGCTCAACCAGCACTTCGTGAGTAGGAGAAGCATGTAAACCACGGTTTAGTGCTGCATCAAAATCTTCTGCTCGTTCAACAAAACCACCACCTGTTCCACCAAGGGTAAAAGAAGGACGTATTACAAGCGGAAATCCGATTTCCTGAGCAATTTCTTTTCCTTCCAAAAAGGAGGTAGCGGTGGCGCCTTTACAAACACCCACTCCAATTTCAAGCATTTTTAACCTGAATTTCTCGCGATCTTCTGTGGTTTCGATGGCGTTGATATCAACACCAATAATCTTTACACCGTAGTTTTCCCAGATGCCAGCCTTGTCGCAATCAATGCAAAGATTCAGAGCAGTTTGGCCACCCATAGTAGGCAACACCGCATCAATATGATGTTTTTCAAGAATTTCACGGATTGATTTCTTCTCTAGTGGCTTAAGATAAATATGATCCGCAGTCACTTTATCCGTCATAATAGTTGCCGGATTTGAGTTGATTAGGATTACCTCAATCCCTTCTTCACGAAGAGAGCGGGCAGCTTGTGACCCGGCATAGTCAAATTCACACGCTTGACCAATAATAATGGGGCCGCTACCTATAATAAGTACGGAACGAATACTGCGATCTCTTGGCATAGTGGCTGTTAGAGTATGGATAAATCCCCTGCCTGCGCGTAGCCTCGCCCACAGGTAAGCTAGATGAGGACAAACGCTTCGGCAAAGGCAGGCGCAAAAATAATCAGTATTTCAGGTTTTACCTGACCGATCCATTACTTTTATTCAGAAGGTTATGCATAAAAGATATTTTTTTAAAGATTTAAAGTCGAATTATGAAAGATGAATGCATGGGTCTTCTATGTGGACAATTATAAAAAGTTAACCAATGAATCTTAATATTAAGGCAGACGATGAAAATACATACGATGCAATCGTGGTGGGTTCAGGAATTAGTGGTGGTTGGGCAGCTAAAGAACTTTGTGAGAAGGGTTTGAAAGTATTATTGCTCGAGCGGGGCAAAACAGTAGAGCATCCTAATTATCCTACCACAACCAAAGATCCCTGGGATTTGGAGAACCGAGGGCGACTAACTGTTGAGGATAAAGAGCGCTGTCATATTCAGGATCGCCATTATTCATATGGAGGAGATAACAAGCATTTTTATATCAATGACTTAGAAAATCCCTACACAGAAGTAAAGCGATATGATTGGATTCGTGCGGATGTAGTGGGTGGAAGATCATTATTGTGGGCGCGCCAATGTTATCGGTGGAGTGATTTGGATTTTGAAGCGAACAAGAAAGATGGCATCGCGGTGGATTGGCCTATTCGCTATAAGGATATAGCACCTTGGTACGACTATGTTGAAAAAGTGGTTGGCATAAGCGGTCAAAAAGAAGGAATTCCACATTTGCCCGATAGCAATTTTTTGCCACCTATGGAGATGAACTGTGTGGAGAAGGATTTTAAAAGCAAGATGGCAAGTGCCTATCCCAACAGGAAAATTATAATTGGAAGAACTGCTAATCTTACTGAACCCGTTAAGGGAAGAGGTGTTTGTCAGTATCGTAACTTATGCCATAGAGGGTGCCCCTATGGAGCTTACTTTAGTACCAATGCAAGTACATTGCCAGCGGCATTTGCTACAGGTAATCTCACCTTGCGATCAAATTCACTTGTTAACAAGGTTTTGTATGATGAACAAAGCGGAAAAGCAACGGGTGTTGAAATTGTTGATACCGAAACCAACGAGGTAATTGAGTTCTATTCCAAAATAATTTTCCTGAACGCATCCACCATTGCTACCGCTTATATCCTTTTGAATTCTACATCCAGCAGATTTCCCAATGGGTTGGGAAATGGAAGTGATCAGGTAGGGCGAAACATTATGGACCATCACAAAGGAGTGGGTGCGAACGCACAGGTTGATGGCTTTGAAGATCAATACTATTTTGGGCGAAGACCCAATGGCGTTTATGTTCCTCGGTTTAGAAATCTGAGTGACAAGCGGAAGGATTATATCCGTGGATTTGGCTACCAGGGTGGTGCAAGTCGTGGAGGTTGGAGCCGGGGAAACAACGATTTAAAAATTGGCGCTGAATTGAAAGAGGATTTGCAAAGTCCATCGGGGTGGGGCATAGGTTTTGGTGGTTTTGGCGAATGCTTACCGTACGAGGATAATAGGATTACACTCAATACTAATTTGAAAGACAAGTTTGGAAGACCTACGCTCGATATGAATGTTGAGTTTAAAGAGAACGAAAAAGTGATGCAGAAGGATATGGCAGATTCTATGGCCGAAATGCTGGAAGCAGTTGGGTATAAGAATGTAAGGTCGTATGCTACTATTTCCTTTCCGGGAAATGCAAATCATGAAATGGGTAGCGCGCGCATGGGGCGCGATGCCAAGACCTCGGTGTTAAATCAATTCAATCAAATGCATGAAGTGAAGAATGTATTTATAACCGATGGATCGTTTATGGTTTCTTCTTCGTGTGTGAATCCGTCTCTAACCTACATGGCCATGACGGCACGAGCTTGTGCATATGCAGTGGATGAATTGAAGAAGCAGAATCTTTAGTTAGATTTTTTATGCTCCCGAAACCTACGAACCATCGCCATGGAAAAACCAACCATTAGTACTCCGGTGCCTAGCCATAAAACGTTGATTAATGGTTTTTCCATGGCTTTGATTATCACCCAGTCTTTTTGACGTGTGTTAAGGCCCAAGCTAAATTCATTCGTATCGGGATGGATATTTAGCAATGTGATTCTAACTCCTAAATCATTTATCTCGGAGGAGATTCTGCCTACCTGAGCTTTGTCTTTGATGAGGAAAATAGGATCAGCATAGTAAGAATCACGTTCGCCACTTACTTTGATTTTAGCCTGCACGGCTACGTCTTCATCTGAAAGTTTGAATCCTTCAATTTCATGAATTCGATTTACCTCTTCGAGCACTGCCACATAATCATTCACAAAAAATTGTTGATTGAGGCGGGTTCTAATCTCTTCGGTCTCACTCCATTCAGGTTCCTCCTCACGATTCATCGGAAGAGAAACATGAGTATATAAATCGCGCGATATATTTCTTTTGATGTCAGGTGAAGCAACAAATCCACCCATGGCTGGATTGATTTGTACGCGCGGATATAGAGTAGCCTCTACTTTTCCATTTTTCCGTAATTCAATTTCGTAGTAAGTATTTTCTGGATTAATCTCGAAGGTATCTTTTGCATTGAGAATTTTCTTGCCATCGAACAGAATGTCTTTAGTTGCAACAACCTTATACGGATCCATAGTAAGGTCAATATCATTTTTGCTTACATACCCACTTATTTTTCTAGGCTCAACCCGTTCGCCTAAGTATTCAATATCATACCCAGCCATAGAGCGAGGCTCATTCAGGAAGAGAAGTAAATTATCGCGGTTAAATTCGGTTGGCAAATCTTTAGAGATGAGCATACCTGTGTTGTTCAAGGAGACCACATAAGAGTATCCGGAGGAAAACATTACACCTATCAGCATCATGCCTATACCAATATGAGCAATAGCTCCACCTGATAAAGAAGTATTAACCTTAGTGACAGATAGAAGCACTTTTATATTGGAAACGATCAAATAAACTCCCGCCAAGGTTAAAACCATATAGGCTGGTTGATAGACTTTTGCAATTGAAATGATGATCGCAAAAATGACAAATGAAATGAGCACCGGGGGGAGGATTTCTTTTTTCAGCGTGCCTTTGTCCATTCGTTTCCACCAGAAGAATTGACCTGTGCCAGAAATAAGTGCAACCAGAGCACCAAACCAAAGTTGAAACTTTGAATAAAAACCAATTTGATCAGCTGGTGGTGCAAGGTTTGATTCACCACCAACTAGTTCTATAATTTTATTATAAACCGGAATTGAGGTAGGTAGTAAAACCTGGAATCCCATTAAGCATAAGGTGATCGCTCCCAAGAAAATCCAAAATTCCCGCGAGTAAATGGATGCTTCTTTCTCTGAAGTCGGAATTTCTTTCCACCGGATAACTAAAAGTAAAATTGCCGCAACGGTAAAGAATAGCATGTAGATTAGCAACTGACCAGAAAGGCCCAGGTCAGTAAAGGAGTGAACCGATGCATCACCTAATATTCCACTGCGTGTAAGAAATGTTGAATAGAGGATAAGAACAAAAACCGCAATGCTTAAAATCATAGCACTTTTCAATGCTGTCTTGTTGTTTTTATAAATGATCATGGTGTGAATAGTGGCGATAAGAACAAGCCACGGAACATACACTGCATTTTCAACCGGATCCCAATTCCAATAGCCACCAAAGTTGAGTGTTTCATAGGCCCAATAACCACCCATTAATATACCTAATCCTAAAATGGCTCCGCCCAATAATGTCCACGGCAGAGCAGGCTTTATCCACTCTGAATATTTTTTTTGCCAAAGTCCGGCAATGCAAAAGGCGAAGGGTGGCAGTGTTAACGCAAAACCCAAAAACAAGGTAGGTGGATGAATTACCATCCAATAGTTTTGAAGTAATGGATTTAGCCCACTTCCATCTTTAGGGATAAAATCCGGCTGTAAAGAAAAGATTGGATCATCAATCGCATCGCGAAGCAAGATGAAAGGTGAACTTCCTATTTTTATATTGATGAGAGGAATAACAACGCCCAAAATCATGGAGGCAAGGAAAGCCTGCACCAACCCAAACACAACCATGACAGGTGCCTCCCAAATTCGTTGAGTGTTTAAAAGAAAAATACCAATCACTGCTTGCCAGAAAATCCAAAGCAAAAAGCTTCCCTCTTGTCCGTTCCAAAAAGTGGAAATCAGATAATGAACAGGAAGACGACTGTCAGAATGACTATACGCGTAGTGGTATTCAAAATAGTGTTTAGAAATTATTGTAAAAAGACAAACGATAACACCAATCACAGCAACACCATGAGTATAAAATGCTAGTCGGGCATTTTTTAACCATTGCTCTTTGAGTTCGATTGAAACAGAATTAGCCTTCCAATACGCAAAGGCACTGATTAATGAGGTTACAAAAGAGGTGATAACAAAAAGGTGACCCAAGTCACCGATGAGATAATGCATTATGAATAATTATAAATCTGACCACTAAAATTTTTACTAACAAGCCTCCTTCTAGAGGCTCGCATTAATTTTTTCTTCCTGATACTTGGAAGGGCACTTTAATAAAATCTTGCTTGCCACGAACACCTCGTTTTGATATCCGCCAATCACTACCACTTTTTCGGATCGGGTAAAATCTGCCGGCATAGGTTCGTTGTAATATACTTTTTGCTCTTTTTGATTTTCGTCAACTAAAATGAAAGAGAACGATAATTTGTCGGCACTTTTTTCCATTCCGATGATATTGCCTTGGGCATCTTTTTTTAAATCACCTACTACGTGAATTTGTGCTTTGCTTCCGGTGGAGGCCAATTGATAGGCTTGGTCAAACGAAACATACGAACTGGCATCCCGTGTGGTGGAAATGATAATTCCGATGGCTGCAGCAATGACAATAATGGCAATGATATGAGACTTCTTCATACGAGTAACTTTTCGCGCCTAAAGTTACAGGGTAAATGATTAATAAGGTTGAATTTTAACAACTCTTATATTACTCCTTTTCGGCTATTTTTTTTTCAATTCGGGTCACTTTCCGATCCAGTAACACAAGGTATCCGATCAGGCCTGCAAAAATGACAAGCAGAATTGCAACCACCACATAGATTTTGCCCTCTGAACGCATGGTATCGGCCATTTCTGCCGATTGAGCAGAGGCAGATATTGAAAAAACCGTAATGATCGACAATAAGAACAAACTGATTCTATTCATTTTCAAGATTGAGTAATTTCTCATTCACTAAGCGCACACGGACTCTTAAGGTTGCTATCCAAACTCCAAATAGAATCCATCCAACAACAGCAGGATAAAAAACCATTCTCATTCTACTGTCAAGATCGTACATATTAAAGCCAGGGTTTCCACCACTACCCGGATGCATAGAACTTGACATCCGTGGAATGATAAAGATGAGTGGAATCATGGCGCAAAAAGCAAAAATATTATAAACAGCACTTAGTCTTGCCCGCTGATCTTCATTTTCCACAGAGCCCCTGAGAACAAAGTATGCCAAGTAAACTAACAACGAAATAGCAGCTCCGTTTTGTTTAGGATCGCCATGCCAGGGTGAACCCCATGTGTAGTTAGCCCAGATCATTCCTGTGAAAATACCCAACATACCAAGTACTAAACCTGTGGTAGCAAATTCAAGCGCATAGGTGTCTTTTCCAAAAGTCGGATTTCTTAAGTATTGGATTGAATAATAGGTGGAAATAAGAAACAAGGCAACCATACCAAACCACATGGGCACGTGAAAATAGAGTGCCCGAATTGTTTCATTTACAATATTAAGTCGGGGCACCGAAAAAAGGAATCCGCCAACAATGGTATAAAGTATCAAAACAACGGCAAGAATTTTTAACCAGGTCTTCATGATCTCGACTCAATTGCAAGAAAGAGATTTTTCTGTTTTAGCTACGCCAAATATAGGGGAAGAGCAGATATGACGCTGCTGTTACAACACAATTTATTGCCAGTAAAGTTATGAGATCGTTAGTGCTCACCGAGCGATCCAACCCATCAATGCAGTTTTTAGTCACCTTAACGGTGATAAGCAGAACTGAAATAACAATGGGAAAACTAAGCACCGCCATTAATATATGACTGTTGTTAGCCTTTGCTGCAATCCCTGATAAAAGGGTTAATGATGCTGAGAAGCCCATGGCTGCAAGAGTGATGGTAAGAGAGAATAAACCTAGATCTGCTACAGGATTTTTAAGGAGAAGGGCAAACAGCAGAAAGCCAGTAAAAGATAGAATTACCGTCAGCAGAAAATTATAGATGATCTTTGAAATGATAATAGATTCAGGGGAAGCGATTGAGAAATAGTAAATATCCCGCCCCTTTTTTTCACCAATAAAACTTTTAGCGATGGTGTTGATGATCGTAAACAAGATCGTAATCCAGAACAAGGCACTCCAAACTAGAGGGGTAATCTGATTTTGCCTGAGACTAAAAGTAAGGTAACAGATAAATGCTGTGCTAAACAGATACAACATTAGCCCTGAGATTACAGACTTTCGTCTGAGTTCAAGGGTAAGTTCTTTTAGAAAAAGATGTTTATTGGTTTGCAAGTTTTTCTTCTGAAAGCCGAACAATTTTACGAAGAGACTTAAAAGCTATTAACACTGCCACTACGAAAAGACCAAAAGAGGCACCTGCAACCAATGAGATGGAAAGTTTAGGGCTTACGGGTTTGTTGTACACTGTGAATCCTTCTACCAATTGGATACTGTTTACGAGTTCAAGGGAATTTTTATACCCAATCTGCTCTTTATTCAAATCTATGATTTTAGAGTAGATGTTGGTGGGGTCAATTAACATCATTTCAGAACTTTTCGAATAGATTGGCTGACCAGTGAATAATCTTTTTTTAAGGCTGTCTAATGAATTAATTTCAATGCCGACCTTTTCAATCATAGCCTTGTAAAAATCCTGCCTTTGTCGTACCCGTATTTTTACATATTCATTATTTCTTAGATGATTGATAAGGCCTTCTTGCAGATTCGGCAGTATTGCTTTGTCTTTAGTTCTTACGGTAATTATAAATGTTGCGCTTTCGGATTGAGCTTCCTTGGTCTCCTGTTTAACGCTTTCAATCTTAATTTTTGTGATTGAAGAGGCTTCCTTTTCTGATTATTCCAAGCCTTTGAGATAAAATTTCATTATTTTCTTCTTTAATCAAATTATCCAAACTTTCAGTAATTCTTTCACTGTATGAGGAGGTAAGGATATCAGAAAGTAGAATCATTTTGCTTTCATAGACTTTGGGCACAAGTTGGTAGTAGCCTAACCCTAAAATGGACCCTATTACAAAAGCTACAATAATTGAAAGGATGTTGCTTTTAATAGTGATTACAATCTTCGCAAGCAATTCCAGTAAATCAATTTCATCGGAATTGTTCAATTGATTTCGAGTCTCAGTCATTTAGAAACGTTTTAATTTTACTGCAAATCTAATCAGAATTGACGTACTTTTGCCGCAAATTATTGTTTTGTGACTTCTTCTAAAGTACTCGTAACCGGTGCTGCTGGATTTATTGGCTTCCATTTATCAAAAGCGCTTATTGGCGTTAGGCTACGAGGTGGTGGGTTTAGATAATCTAAATGATTACTATGAGGTAGGTTTAAAGGAATCTCGATTATCAATTCTAAAGGATTTAAGTAAATTTTCATTTCATAGGATTGATTTACAAGACAAAGAATCTATAGATAAACTTTTTTCAACTTCTCAATTTGACTACGTTGTTAATCTGGCGGCACAGGCAGGAGTGCGCCACTCAATTACGAATCCATATACTTATCTTGATAGTAACATTACCGGTTTTTTAAATATTCTAGAGGCGTGTAGGCATTATCCAGTAAAGCATCTTTTATATGCTTCATCCAGTTCGGTCTATGGAGCCAATAAGAAGATGCCATTCTCTACGCAAGATAATGTCGATCATCCACTTGCGTTGTATGCAGTGTCCAAGAAGAGTAATGAGTTGATGGCTCACGCTTATTCCAACTTATATAATATACCAACAACGGGCTTGCGTTTTTTTTCTGCTTATGGCACTTATGGCCGACCTGATATGGCTCTATTCATTTTCACCAAGGCGATTTTGGAAGGTAAGCCCATTAACGTTTACAACAATGGAAAAATGAAGCGGGACTTTACGTATGTGGATGATCTTGTTGAGAGTATAACTAGACTTATTCCCAAAGTTGCATTACCCGATGAGAATTGGAATCCATTAAATCCTAATCCAGCAACTAGTTTTGCTCCTTATAGAATTTATAATGTGGGTAATAATAGTACTGTCGAATTACTAAGGTATATCGAAATCATTGAAGAAAAACTTGGTCGGAAGGCAATTAAGAATCTTTTGCCAATGCAGGAGGGAGATGTGCCTGATGCATTAGCAGATGTGGATGATTTGGTTAAGGAGATTAATTTTAAACCTTCTACTCCCATTGAAATAGGAGTCGGAAATTTCATTGATTGGTATTTAGATTATTATAAGGTAAAGCTTTAAATGATGGAAAAAATTGGTGTTATTGGGTTGGGATATGTTGGTCTTCCTCTGGCCGTTGAGTTTGGAAAGATATTAGATGTAGTAGGTTTTGATATTAATCAAGCTCGTATTGAGGAGTTAAGGAAAGGATATGATAGAACGCTTGAGGTAGATAAAGCCGAATTTGCAAATGCCTCAAAGCTGACTTTCACATGCTAACCTAGATGATTTAAAAATTGTAAATCATTTTATTGTTACGGTACCTACTCCAGTCGATGAATATAAAACGCCTGACTTAACTCCACTCATCAAAGCAAGTGAAACGGTGGGTAAAGTATTGAAGAAGGGTGATATCGTTATTTATGAATCTACTGTGTATCCGGGATGCACTGAAGAGGATTGTGTGCCTGTGCTTGAAAGAGTGAGTGGCTTGAAATTCAATATCGATTTTTTCTGCGGCTATTCGCCTGAGCGAATTAATCCGGGTGACAAACAACATCGGTTACCCAATATTAAAAAAGTTACGAGTGGTAGTAATCCAGAGATTGCAGAAAAAGTGGATCAGCTTTATAAAAAGATTATAAAAGCGGGAACCCACAAAGCTTCTTGTATTAAAGTAGCTGAAGCAGCAAAAGTAATAGAAAACTCTCAGCGCGATATTAACATCGCATTCGTTAATGAACTTTCACTCATCTTTGAAAAGATGGGAATAGATACACATGAAGTTCTTGAGGCAGCAAGCACAAAATGGAATTTTCTTCCTTACAAGCCAGGCTTGGTGGGTGGTCATTGTATCGGTGTTGATCCGTACTATCTTACTTATAAAGCGGATAGTTTAGGATATCATCCACAGGTTATTT
>CAWBCB010000035.1:0-90419 GCA_963787095.1 uncultured Cytophagales bacterium
ACGGAAGTTGAATCACACGGTTACTTTCTGTTTCAACAGAAAGAGTAGGCAAGCTTGCTCTTTATTAAGTCATTGAATTACTTCACCAAAAGGCGACTCACCTGCTTAATTGAACCATTGATCGCACTCACAATATAAACTCCTGACTCAAGAGATAATGGTAAGCTTGTTTTAGATTCTGTGGTTCTTTTTGAAAGAATCAACCCTCCATGTGAATCGGTAATAGTAATGAGTGTTTCATTACCTTCCTCGAAATTTAGATCAATATGCAAGGCATCGCCTATTAATGGATTGGGATATATTGAGATGCTTTTGCTACTAACAAAATCGGCAGCAATCACTTTAAAGCTTTCTGTGTAACCATCAAAATCCACTGAGGTTAATCGATAGTAGTTTTTTCCAATGAGGGGTACGTAATCAACAAATTCATATTCGTGTTTAACATTTGAAGTTCCATGACCCTGAACTATTCCAAAGGATGTAAAAACTTTTCCGTCCACCGATTTTTCAACTTCAAAATGATCGAAATTTAGTTCGCTCGCTGTTGACCAGGTCAAGGAGATACTCGTTTCAGAAACACGGCTGATTTTAAACTCTGTTAAAGTTACTGGGAGTGGACTGTTGGGAAGCGAGGCTACCCAATTTGCGAAATCAGGATTGGTGCTCTGCAATGTCGCTTTATCCGCTTTGTTTGAAGTAGTACTGGCACCCCCCCCACTATTAGTAGTGGTTCCATTTACATACAACCCATAGGGACTTGTGCTATTGCTGTTATTTATTTGTGTTCCATTACCCGAAAGATTAATGTTTCCATTAACATACATCTGACCGCCATTATTTATTTGTAACACACTACCGCCTGACGAGCCTGTAAGATTGCCATAGACAGCCACCCTTCCATTTCGATTAACGGTCATACCAGATCCACCAGAGGCAAAGGAAACATTGGATTCTAAGACCAAATTAGCATAGGGCGGAGGCGCAACGTTGGTACCTACCACAACTGAATTGTTACTTGAAATAGAAGTATTCCCTTTTACGATTACAGTTCCACCCGGTAAGATTTTAAAGCTCGAAGCATCGGATTGAACAGAAAGAGTACCTGTAATGATCAAAGTACCACTAACATTTATAGTACCCCCACTATTGCTTTGCGTTAAGTTTCCATTTATGGTGAGGGTGCCCGCTGAAGGAATATTTAATATAAAACTACCAACCGTATAGTTTCCACTAATGCTCATGTTGTTATTAACCGTAACCGAACCATAGGATTGTCCGCTTAATGGAGGTGCCGTGCCGCCCGACCAATTTGATCCGGTACTAAAAGACCCATTTGCAGATGAAGAGAATGTTTGAGCTGTTGCCGGAATCAGAAAAAAACAGAAAATTGCCGCAGTAAAAAGGGAATACAAGAATTTCATTTTCAATTATAGATTATCTCACAGAACCAATCGGCACTTTTCAGGCCAGAATTGAAGGCGCAAAATTATTAGTTATCCTTTGTAATATTGCACGTTTTGAATTCAAGGGATTCATTATTTTTTCATTGTGGGAATTCTTAATTCCATTTTGGGATTCTTTTTGGAACCCAATTCATTTGTTCTATTAATACTCAGAACGCGAGAATTATGGAAAGCAGTAAACAATATGATGAATCGATGGTTAATTGGTTGAAACAGTAACATGGGAAAGTATTCAATAAAAGAACTGGAAACATTATCTGGGATTAAAGCTCATACCATTCGAATTTGGGAAAAGCGCCATCGGATCATTGAACCCCAAAGAACAAAGACCAATGTTCGTTATTATTCCGATGCAGATTTGCGGAAAATTATTAACGTCTCCTTGCTTAATAATTACGGATTAAAGATTTCGAAGATTGCTGGTATGAGCGATCGGGAAATTAATTCTGAAGTGGTGCAATTAACCTCAAGCCAGAGTGAAGCCACCATATACATCGATCAATTCATTATGAGTATGATTGATATGGAAGAAGAACAGTTTGAAAAATTGTTGGCTCATTTAATTATGAAATTTGGCTTTGAGCGAACTGTGATCGAAATCGTTTACCCTTTCCTTGAAAAGATTGGGATACTGTGGCAAACAAAAAATATTTCTCCGGCACAAGAACATTTTATCTCTAACCTCATCCGGCAAAAGATTATTGTTGCTATTGATTCACTTCCTTTTCCTGCAAAAGATGCCGACAAGGTGGTGCTTTTTCTTCCAGAAAATGAACTGCATGAAATTGGCTTGCTTTTCTATCATTATATAGTGAAGAAAATTGGCTTCAAAACGTTTTATCTGGGTCAACACCTGCCCTATGAGGATTTGAAAAAAGTTTGTATCTCTTTTAAGCCAAAGTTTATTATCACCTCTCTCATTAGCACCCAAAAGCCGCAAAAAACAAAGCAATATATGGAGGCGCTAATTGCAGAATTTCCCGATTCAAAGATCCTGGCATCAGGAAATTTCTCAGATGCAATTGCTTCTCAATCCTCCAATTTCAAGCAGTTTAGAAACGCAATCGAGCTAACATCGCTTTTTTAAAACATCTGTTCAATTATTTTTAATAAACAGTGAACATTATGGACCAATATTTGTCTTTAAGAAAAATAATGTTTAACTTTATATTAAATTAATTAAACAAAATATGGCAACTGAACTGATTTCACAGATTTGCGAGCTTGAGGGTACCCTAAAGCAGTTTACTTACCGATTCACAAAAAATCAGGAAGAATCACAAGATTTGGTGCAGGATACCATCCTAAAAGCTTTGGTTTATAAAAGCAAATTCAAGAAGGATACAAACCTGAAGGGCTGGCTTTTCACAATCATGAGGAACACATTTATCAATAATTACCGGAAGGCAAAGATTGCAAAGACCTCAACCGATAACACAAAGGAACTTTACTTTCTTAATGTAGCAGACAGTAATACCCCAAATCGGCCTGAAAAATTATTTGAGTTTAATGAGATGTGGGCAAATATTAATGAAGTGAAAGACGAGCTTCAAATCCCGTTTAAGATGTATGAAACAGGTTACAAATACCACGAAATTGCCGATCATCTTAACATTCCCATAGGCACTGTTAAGAATAGAATCTTTCATGCCCGTAAGGAAATTCAAAAGAAAATGATCAAGTGAGTAATTCACAGCTGACCGGCACTTAGTTAACCTGTTTTGCTTCTTAATAAAGCATTAACTTACAAATAGTCCTATTTTTTACAAACGCCAATGAAAGGGAAAGTAGCTATAATAGGAGCCGGATTTGCAGGAATATCAGCAGCCACCACGCTTGCAGCTAAAGGGTATGAGGTAACGGTGTACGAAAAAAACAGTTCTGCTGGAGGCAGAGCCCGAAAATTTGAATCAGAAGGATTTGTTTTTGATATGGGACCGAGTTGGTATTGGATGCCAGACGTTTTTGAAAAGTATTTTAAAAAGTTTGGAAGATCTGTTTCTGACTACTATGAGTTGATAAGATTAGATCCATCCTATCAAGTTATTTTTTCTAAGGAGGAAGTCTGGAGCATTCCCTCAAAACAAGAAGAGATTTATTCACTTTTCGAACGTGAAGAAAAGGGAAGCAGTAAGCAACTCGAAAAGTTTCTGGAAGAAGGGAAATATAAATACGAAGTGGGTGTCGAAAATCTGGTATACAATCCAGGCTTATCGATCACTGAATTTTTTGATAAAGCTTTAATCAAAGGCATTTTTAAACTTCATGTCTTTCAATCCATCAGTACTTACATCCGCAAGTATTTTAAATCTCCCAAGCTGATTCAACTGCTTGAGTTTCCTGTTTTATTTCTGGGAGCTGCTCCATCAAAAACACCTGCACTTTACAGTTTAATGAACTATGCAGACATGTCGCTAGGAACTTGGTATCCAAAAGGGGGTATGCATAAGATTGTTGAGGGTATGGTGAAATTGGCTGAGGAAAAGGGAGTAAAGTTTTTTTACAATAGTCCTGTTGAGGGCTTTGTATTAAGGGGCAAAAAAATTGAAGCAATTACCATGGCTGGTAAATCAATAGCTGTAGATCATGTGGTAGCAGGAGCCGATTATAATCA
Source organism: uncultured Cytophagales bacterium (assembly GCA_963787095.1). GTDB lineage: Bacteria > Bacteroidota > Bacteroidia > Cytophagales > Cyclobacteriaceae > ELB16-189. The sequence continues at coordinate 4,078 of CAWBCB010000035.1, forward strand.
CGTTGAACAAGAGCTACTTCCTCCTCCCTATCGCAGGTATTCTAAAAAATATTGGGATAAAAGAAGTTTAGCTCCTTCCTGCCTGATCTTTTATGTAGGCGTAAACAAACGACTAGACAAACTTCTTCATCACAATTTATTTTTTGATGCGGATTTCAAACAGCATACCGATGAGATTTATCAGGATCCATCTTGGCCAACCGATCCGCTATTTTATGTTTGCTGTCCATCAAAAACAGACGAGACGGTTGCGCCTGAAGGCTGTGAAAATCTTTTCATTCTTATTCCGGTAGCGTCTGGGCTTGCTGATGAAGAGTCAACAAGAGAGAAATATTTTGAGCAGGTAATGGATAGAATAGAAACATTGACTGGGCAGCCAATCAAATCACATGTTGTTTATAAAAAGAGTTACGCGCACCGCGATTTTATTGAAAATTATAATTCGTATAAAGGAAATGCGTATGGATTGGCTAATACCATCCGGCAAACGGCCAACTTAAAGCCTTCCATAATAAACAAAAAGGTAAGTAATCTGTTTTATACAGGGCAGCTAACTGTTCCAGGGCCAGGCGTGCCGCCATCACTTATCTCAGGGCAAGTGGTGGCCAATGAGCTAGTGAAAAGAGATAAATTAACGTAGACAAAAAACAATGGTAGGTAAGGAATTATATGATCATGTCTCCATTCAATGTTCAAAGCTCACTACAAAATCGTATAGCACTTCATTTTCATTGGGCATTTTTTGTTTGGAAAAAGAATTGCGTGATCCTATTTATTCTATTTATGGATTTGTTCGCTTTGCCGATGAAATTGTTGATACATTTCATGATTACGATAAGAAAATGCTGCTTGATAGATTTAGAAAGGACACCGATCTGGCCCTTGAAGAAAAAATTAGTCTCAATCCTATTTTAAACAGTTTTCAAACTACGGTAAATAAATACGCTATTGATCATGAACTTATCCAACAGTTTCTTCACAGCATGGAAATGGATCTGGATACTAAAAAACACAGTAAGAATTCTTTCGAAGAATATATTTTAGGTTCGGCTGAAGTAGTTGGCCTTATGTGCTTAAAAGTATTTTGCAAAGGAGACCAAACAATGTATGAAAAGCTTAAGCCTATGGCAATGAAACTGGGGGCGGCATTTCAAAAAATTAATTTTCTGCGCGATCTTAATGCTGATTACATCAGCATGGGAAGGTCTTATTTTCCGGGTATCGACCTGAATACATTTGATGATAAATGCAAGAGAGAAATTGAAAGTCAAATTGCGGCAGATTTTCGGGAGGGATACTTAGGGATTAAGCAACTTCCAAAAGGAGCAAAGTTTGGTGTTTATATTGCCTACCTTTATTATCAAGCTTTATTTAAGAAAATAAAAAATATACCTTCAGAGTTTGTAATGAAAGAAAGAATTAGAGTGCGAAATCGTCAAAAATTTTCAATTCTTTTTTTCTCGTATGTCAAATATCAACTCAATCTTATTTAGCCATGGATGAAGTAATACTGGTTAACGAGCATGACCAACAGATAGGCACCATGGAAAAACTAGAGGCGCATAGAAAAGGTGTGCTGCACAGAGCTTTTTCGGTTATGATTGAAAATTCGAAAGGTGAAATTCTAATTCAAAAAAGAGCAAAATCAAAATATCATAGCGGTGGACTGTGGTCTAACGCCTGTTGCAGTCATCCCAAACCTGGCGAAAAAACTGAAGAAGCAGTTTCTCGCAGAATTTCCGAAGAGTTGGGGATTGAACTAGCACCAACTTTCTCCTACAAATTTATTTATGAAGTTACTTTCTCAAATAAACTAATCGAGCATGAATTGGATCATGTATTTGTCACCACTTATGATGGCATACCCAAAATAAACAAAGCCGAAGTAGAAGACTGGAAGTTTGTAGCCCCGCAACAACTCCTAAACCAGATCGAAGAAAACCCCGATCAATACACGCACTGGTTTAAAATAATTTTAACTGAGAAGTATTCTGTGGATAAGGTTTAGACGCTAAAGATTCGCGAGATCGAACAAAACAGTTTTTAGTGCTGTTATAGTAGTGTGAAAATTTATAATCTACAGCGCAAGCAAGTTCTGCCAATTAGTTTAGAAGATGCCTGGGGCTTTTTCTCCAGCCCAAAAAATTTAAGCAAGATTACACCTGGTGAGATGGGCTTTGATATTCAGTATATCTCAGGAGGGAATCAAACATATCCTGGCCAAATCATAACCTATAAAATAAAAATTTTAGGAGGGCTGCGTGTTACCTGGGTAACAGAGATCACACATGTGCAGGACAAAAATTATTTTGTTGACGAACAACGATTTGGTCCATACAAACTTTGGCATCATCAGCATCATTTTAAAATGACGGATGAGGGACTGGAGATGACGGATGAAGTGAATTACGCTATACCGTTTGGTTTGGTTGGGCAACTGGCTCATTGGCTTTTTGTTGAGCGTCAGGTAAATGCTATTTTTGATCATCGGTATAAAGTACTTGAAACTTATTTTGCGAAACGGAAGGCGGGGATGTTAACTACAGTTTGATATGGAGTTGAGTACAATTTTGATATGTGCAGGCATTGCGATAGGAACATTTCTTTTTTGGGAATTCGTTGCCTGGTTTACTCATAAGTACATCATGCATGGAGTTTTATGGGTGTGGCACAAGTCTCACCATTCAGTGCACAATCATGCACTAGAGAAAAACGATTGGTTTGCTGTTGTTTTTAGTTTGCCATCCATAGGATTGTTTTACTATGGAAGTGTGGTGTCATACAGTCCTTATTTACTAGCCGTAGGTCTTGGCATCTTTTGTTACGGAGTTTTTTACATCGTTTTCCACGATTTTCTTGTTCATCAGCGAATAAAGTGGAGACTTAAAAAGAAAAGCAAATACTTAGAGCGAATGATTAATGCACACTACATTCATCATAGCAAGCACACTAAAGAAGACTGCGAAGCATTTGGTTTTTTATACGCGCCCAAAAAGTACCAACCTAAGGAATTGAAATTCCGGAAGGACCGTCAGGAAACCCAATAGGATATTTTGAATTTAAAATACCTATATCTTCTAATAGACTTGAGTGCCATTTCACTCCCGTTGTTGTTTAGCTTTCACCCAAAAGCCAACTTTTCGAAGAAATGGAAATACCTAGGGCCCGCCATACTACTTCCGGCTATCTTTTTTTTAATCTGGGATCAGATTTTTACGGACATGGGTGTTTGGGGCTTCAACCCAGATTACATTTTGGGTGTTTATCTTTTTGATTTACCCATCGAAGAAATTTTATTCTTTATCTGCATTCCTTATGCCTGTGTGTTTACGTATGAAGCTGTAGGATATTTTTCAAAGCAAGATCATTTAAAGTCGTTTACAAATGTGATAACAGGTCTGCTCATCGTGGTCTTATTAATTGTTTCAATTGCTAATACACATCGATGGTATACGTTTATCACGTTTTTGCTGTGTGCTTTATTTCTCACATATCTTCACTTTAAGGTCAAACCCAAATTTTTGGGCAAGTTCTATCTTTCATATCTGTTTATTCTTATTCCATTTGTTCTTGTCAATGGAGTTCTCACCGGAACGGGATTAGAAAATCCAGTAGTATGGTATAACAATGCCGAAAACCTGGGAGTCAGATTAGGCACGATACCGGTTGAAGATACAATTTATGGCATGATGTTGATTCTCATGAATGTCACCATTTTTGAAAATCTTCAATCAAAGTATCCGAATAGAACGAATTAAGTATTTTTTGCTTTTCGAATCACCTTCGGTCCATACCAAAGCCAAAATCCAGTAATGGATAAAAACAATAATCCCCAACCAAGGTAGTTAGTATAAAATATTTTAAATGGTTCGCTAATGATGGATCCATCATGAAGGTGTTCAATCCAATCGGCATGGCGTTGGGCAATAGATAGAATTTTTCCTGTGCCTCCATCTATTTGAGCTTCCCAATACTCTTCTGTAAAGGTCACTTTAATAATTCCTTTGTCGGGCCGCACGTCCATGCGATCTATTTCAATTTTTCTTGACGTAACAGAATCAATACCCCGCGCAGCAGCTTGTACAACCTGTTCAAAGCTTATCCATTTATCTATATCAAGTGTTGATCCCTTTAATGTAGGGGGTTGTAAAAGATTAACATTCTTTTTCCATCCTAACAAAACCCCCGTGGTGGCAGTAATGATCATAAATAGAAAAACACTAATTCCAATCCATTTATGAATGGATCTGAATTGGCGAAGCCGATTAACTAAGTTTTGTAATGCCATAGTACCAAAAGTAAAAAAGTTGTCCTGCCGTAAGCGCAGGACAATCAAAAGTAAATTAGAATCTAACTCGCAGGGTTCCAAAAATATTGCGCCCGGGCGAGTTAATGCCAGAAGCAAATTGTCTATACTGTAAATCCATTATGTTATCAACACCAGCTTGAAAAGTAAATACTTTGTTTAGTGTATAAGATGCTCTTGCATTGATAGTGTACCAGGATGGCATTCCCTCAGGAGTTGCATATTGTAAGTTATCTTCACCGCTGCTGCTATACTTGCTTACTCTTTTCCAACCGTTGAAATTGGAGAATAATTCAGCAAAAAAATTCGCTTTCGAATAATTTATTCCAATCCTGCCAAAGGTGGGAGGAATATGATCGAGCGGAGTTTCGGGAGCATCCTCATTTTTTACCCGCCCATGTGTATAATTGTAGGAAGCTGTCAATGCCAGGTGATCAATAAATTCAAAATTGCCTCTAACACTGTATCCATAAATAGAAGCTTCACCTACATTCTGACTGCTCACAACATTGGCCGGATATCCATTATAAATTACCGTTGACTGACCATTAAGAGTTGAAGGCCGGGTAGCGATGGCATCATAAAAATTAGTTGCAAACACAGTGCCTTCTAATCTCGCATGGGAGCCAAAGAATTTTGTAATACTTAAATCACCATTAATTGTTTTTTCAGGAACCAAATCAGGATTGGGAACCACTAAGGTTCCGGTAGTTGTGGGAGATCCTTGAACAGATTCAAAAACTTTTGCCAAATCATCAATGTTTGGAACACGATAGCCGGTGCTCGTCATAAAAGAAAACTTCCAACTGGTAGGCGAGTAGATGATGCCCAGATTACCACTTGCGTAGGTATTGTTTTGCTTAATATCGTCATACGGAAAAGGGAAGAAAGTCTTATCAACAAAAGTTGAATGCAACGAACTTCCGCCAACTCGAATTCCATCGTTCAATGTCCAGGTATCGGTAAGGGGCAACGTGTGGGTAGCATATAGTGCCCAGTAGTTTAGCGTATTATCACCATCAGGATAGCGCGTGTCCAAAGAAGAAATAGCTCCTGAAGAAATGTTTTCGCGATAAGCGGTGGAGGTTAAACTATTAAACTGTCCATCAAAACCGTAACGAAGTTGATTGGCTTTAATTTTTTTCTGAAAATCAATGGTCAATCCACCAACCTTAATTTTTTCGGTACGATGATTTAAGTTGTTGCTATTGAACCTGCGATCGTTCCGACTCTCTTCAATATCCTGATAGCTAGCAGTGGCAGTAAGTGCATCGGCCAATTTTCCTAAATCAGTAATTTTAAATTGATAGGAAAGTAGCACTCGTTCTTGCGGACCATAATACCATTCAGCTGAACGAAGACCAGTTCCTTGTGTATCCGTAAGACGATCATACCGAGGAATGTTGCTCGAAGTTGAATATTGAAAATTTATTAAGTGTTCAATACGATCACTTTGTTTGAAGAGAAATTTTTGAAGGAGATCGTATTGCTTGTAGCCACTGAATTTTTGAACGTAGGGATCCCTGTTTTGCACAAGTACATCGCCCGAGTCATCAGCAGCACGTTCTGCATACTGATAGCGCACCCAATACTCTTCTCCTAGTGATTTATTTGTTTTTTCGCCCATACGTAAATCATCAAAATCACTAAAGGTGAAAGATGATAAAGAAGCAAATCGTTTACCTCCGATATTAATATCGAGGTGTCCTGTTTTTTCATGGTTAGCACTGCCAAATCGAGTAAAGGCATTTCCTGAAAAATTTATCCTACCTCCATCACTTAAAGCAGGATTGCGCGTAAAGAAATGAACAACTCCACCCAATGCATCGCTACCATATACTGTGGAGGAAGGGCCGAATAAAATTTCAGCTCGTTCCAACATATTGTTATCCATTGTGATGACATTTTGCAAATGACCTGCCCGGTAGATAGCATTGTTCATGCGCACACCATCAACTACTAAAAGCACACGGCTTGCTTCAAAGCCACGGATAATCGGACTTCCGCCTCCTTGCTGGCTTCGCTGCATCGCAACCTGCCCGGAGTTTTGAATGAGATCGGCAGAAGTTTGAGCATTAAGATTTTTGATGGTTGTTGAATTAATTACCTCAACTTGTTGAGCTACGAACCTTCGTGACTCTCCAATTTTATTGGCTGAGATGACTACCTCATCTAAATACGATGTTTTAGTAGTGTCAGTTTTTTGTTGCGCTTGCACAACTATACTTAGAAAAAATATTGAAAGAAGTGTATAAAAATATTTCATAGTTATTGAATGAATAATTTGCTGCGTACAATCACACACAACGCAAATAATTACGATGCAGCATTGCTTAAGCAAAGAATATAACAAGGATAAATCTCTCTCTTAAGATTAAGAAGGATCTGGAGTATTGGTTGTTTATCCTTTTGGTGGTGGGGCAAGAATTGGTTTTAATGAACTACTGGTTGAAAACAAGTAGGCTGTATGATGATCCTCTTTTGAGATATCGATAATGCTGTTATCGATATGAATTGGTATGGAGATAAGATTAATAAAGCCAAGCAAAGCGGAGGGTACAGGTTTTTTGTCCCTTGAAGAATTGCTGAGAATGCTATCTAATAAAACCAGCAGATTGTCTTCATTTTCATCGTGCAAACAGTAAACAATGATTTTATTACCTCGTATTTCTGTTCGGGCAATATCATACATCTTATCGTTGAGTTTCATCTCATCATCCTCGACCAACGCTTTCTTGTATTCTTTAACGGTAAGAACAATTTTCTCAAGTTCACTTTCGTCTTTTAGCCTGAGTTCAGCACGCATCTCTTTACGGATCTGTACCATCCTTACGCCAAAATATACATAGGCACCCACCAGGTTAACGAGGAGAATGGTTAAAAATACTATGGAAGCCAGTCGTTTCACAAGTAGCCAAATTACGTAAAATCGTCCACTCATAAATAAATTTACAGGAATGAGATCAAGGCGGGGTGATCGGTAATCGACTTCGTTTCACTTTATAAAAAAAGAAGCCTCTCCTATTTGAGAGGCTTCAAAAAATCTGAACAATATCTGATTATTTAATTCCCGGCAAACCAGCTTGTGGGCTAGACTGCTCTGTGCCAAAGGAAGGGGCTTTCTTTACGGTTGGATACACTTCATCTAATGTGTTTCCATCATACAGTCTTCCGTTCTTCATTACTTTGTTTACTGAGTTAGTATTTCTAATGTTGATTAATGGATTCTGATCCAGAATAATTAAGTCAGCTAATTTGCCGGCTTCAATACTTCCAAGATCTCCATCCAAACCAATCGCTTTTGCTCCTTGTATGGTTGCTACTTTCAATGCATTGTGTGTGCTCATGCCACCAGACGCAACACTCCACAATTCCCAATGATAACCCAGGCCTTGAAGCTGACCATGAGATCCAACTCCTGCGTTGCCACCTGCTTTTACTAAATCATTTACAAAGCGCGCATGATCGTCAAACACATGTTCTTCTTTCATAAACCATCCTGGTCTTCTACGTGATTTCTGGTCGAGTTCTGACTTGGGTGTAAAGTGATTTAGTTTAGGATCACCATTCACATTTTCAGTGGAGTAATAAAAATTTTCTGCCCACGGGCCACCGTACGAAACTAATAAGGTGGGGGTATAGGTCATTTTTGATTGAGCAACCGCAGTAGTAAAATCTTTGTACAGTGGATAGATCGGGAAAGTATGTTCATGACCAGGGTATCCATCAATCAGATTGGTCATGTTCAATTTAAAATCTAAACCCCCTTCGGTAGTAGGCATCAACTGTTGCTCTTTAGCAGCTTGAATAATCCACTGCCGATGCTGGCGATTTCCCGTAAGGTACATTTTGATTGTCTTCGTATTGAAGTATTCAGAGTATTGCTTCAAAATGTCTTTTGCCTGATCAGCATCTTTTAAATTGTATGCCCAATAGCCCACACCCGGACCAGTTGAATAAATACGAGGCCCAATGATTTCACCAGTCTCAACCATATCGCTGTACGTAAGCACATCGGTAGTTGCCGTTTGCGGATCGCGTGTAGTGGTAACTCCGTATGCTAAGTTAGCGGCATACACCCACACCTGTGTTTTGTGAATGCCCCAGGCGGGCCAAACGTGCGCATGTGTATCTACAAAACCAGGCATTATAGTTTTACCATTCAAATCCATTTTTTGCACAGAGCCATCAACAGAAATAGAACCGGCAGCACCTACTTGTTTGATGCGCGCATTTTCAATAAGCACATCACCACGTTCAATCACTTCATCACCTTTCATAGTAATGATGCGCGCATTTTGCAACAGGATTTTTGCAACAGGAATGTCTTTTTGCACAGTTACCTTAATGCGGATCTCGTTGGGTTTATAACTCTCATCCTTCTTCTCGTCTTTTCCTGCCTTGTCGGCAGGCAGGTTATCCGCTGCTTTGTCTTTATCAGCATCTTTTTTCTCATCCTCTTTTTTCCCTTCTTCCTTTGCTTTTGCTTCAGCGGCTTTCTTCTTTTTCAATTCTTCTTCTTTCGCCTTTGCTTCGGCAAGATTATAGGTGAAGAATGCATTACCTAAAGAGTAGTAAACATTTTTTGCATCGCGACTCCATACCGGAAACTCACCCCCTAGTTTGGTAAGCTTGCGTGCCGGAAACTGGGCTTTGTCGGCATCAGCCACAGAAATTTTTGGAACGTCACCGCCAGTTAAAGGAACGGTAACCACGTACACATCATTGTTAATTTTAACCAAGGCTTGATCGCCTTCGGGTGCCATGTAAATTACACTGGCATTAGAAGGTGTGCGCTGTGGTTCAGTAGCAGACTCAACCAACATACAATGGTTTTCATCCGCAATCGAGCCGTAGGTCATAATGCCCGTCACTTTCAAATGTTCCTTTTCATCAGTGCCATCCCATCGAATGGATACCAATCCTTTCTGTCCGCTATACAAATAAATTCGATCTCCTTTTTTTGTAAAGTGTGGAGAGCTTCTTCTTCTTGATTTGTCGATCACAGTAATTGCACCGCCATCACCCGATATCCAGGCAATCTCTTCCTGACTGGCAAAAGAATTTGGACCATCTGATTCTTTAAAATTATTTGCCGTGCCTCTCATGAATACAATTTTGTTTCCTTGAAACGACCACGCAGGTTCCGTGTAAAGTGCCGGAGTTGAAGTGAGCTTTACAGGTTTTGCTCCCTTTAACTTAAAATTGATTTTATAAATATTTCCTTCAGTTCCTTCCCAGGTTACCCATGCAAGTTGTGTTCCATCCGGGCTCCACGTTGGTTGTGCTTCTGTAAAATTGTTACTCGTAATCCTTTTCGGTGTGCCGGAGGGCAAATCCATCACATACAATCGATTCAATACGGTAAAAGCAACCTGTTTCCCATCGGGCGACACTACACCATCTCGGATTTGTGTAGCAATTATATCTTTATCGTCTTTGATTGGATATTTAAATTCTACCAAAGGGCCAAGTTGTATTTCGGTTTCCATTTGAAATGGAATGTTTACTGCACCACCACCTGAAACAGGAATGCTATAAAACTTTCCACCATACGAAGCGATTACATTTTTGCTATCGGGTGTAAACGACATAGCAGGCAACACACCCAAAGGTGCAATCGACTCTTGCTCATCGCGCTGTACAGGATAAGCCAACCATTTTTCGTCACCGGTTTTTAAATCGCGAATCATTAATCCGGTTTGATCATTATGGCGAGAACCAAACACTAACCATTTTCCATCGGGCGATAGCGTAGGCGTGAATGCAGAACCATAGCGTGCTGTTTCTCTTTCTATCTCACCGGTTTCGCGATCATAAATAGCTAATTGATATTGCGGAAGTTGTGCATTGTAGTTCCAGGCATTGTTACGTTGCGAGAACCAGATGTATCTTCCGTCAGGACCAAATGCGGGCTCAACAGTTTTCAATGGATCGGGTTTGTCAATTAGCTGAGCTCCTGAGCCGCCATCTTTATGGAACATCCAAAGTTTCAGATTGCGTGTTCCGCGTGACCCAATAATGTAATTTCCATCAGGTGTCCATTCAGCAGATTGATAATGATCAACATTTACTTTGGTCACTTGCGTGGAATCTTTTTTATCCAGCGAAAACCACCAGATATTTTCGCCACCACTTCGGTCAGAGATGAATAGAAGTTTTGTTCCATCCGGGCTAAATTTTGGATTTGAGTCGAATGCCATACCGCTGGTAAATTGAACGGGTTTGCCACCTGTAATGGGCATGGTAAAAATGTCGCCTAGAAAGTCAAAGGCAATTGTCTTTCCATCAGGACTTACATCGAGTGACATCCAGGTGCCTTCATCTGTTTTAATGGGCACGCGTCTTCCAACTTCAAGAGGCAAGTCTCTTTTCTTTTTCTCTTTTTCTTTCTTTACGGTGTCAGCCTTTTCTTCCTTTTTAGGTTCCTGGGCTTGGGTTTGGATACCCCATAATAAGAGCATCGCACAAAGTGGGGGATAGAATTTTTTCATAATTAGTTTTGAATAAACAGAACTAGTTACCTTAACAAAGCAGAAAAGGTTATTGATTTTTTATGGATGGTGAAAACAAGAAAAGGAGGGTCTAATGAGCGGAATAAGACACAAGAGACAAACCTCTTTATTGAAGCAATTAAAATTTGTTCCCCTAGCTACGAAAACCCATTTTTAGGATTAAGTAATGATGAGTCTAAAAAATTTGATCACGATGAAGGGAAGGATTTTTATATTGTTTGCAATACATATTAGTTTATTGGGTAGTGCTCAAATTCTTAAAGTGGATAAGGGTAGTCTTTTATTGGATTCTTCTCGCGTGCTCATTGGAAATGTAGGTCTGAATTTTGATATCCATAATAGAAGCGCTACCTCTGAACAGGAAATTACTTTTGTTGGCTTAAAGGGTACTTCGGATATCGTGTACTTAAGTGAAAAGCACGCTTATATCTCTATTAATACCATTCAATATTTTAAATCCACAGGCGGGCCGCTAACCAGTAATGGGTATTCTCACTTTCGAGTAAATTTTCTAAGAATGAAACGACTGAGCTATGAAACGTACACACAAGTGCAGTATGATGATGGGCGGAGTATGCCCTTTCGATTTTTATATGGCGGGGGCATTCGATTACGACTGAAAGAATCTAAAAAGATAAGTGCCCACGCAGGCATAGGTATTATGAATGAACTGGAACATTGGAAGAATATCTCCACCGACAATTCCATTATCAAGAAACAAATTCTCAAAACCTCCGATTATATAGGCGCCACGCTACAACTCACCGATTATGCAAGTATCATGCTCACGTTGTTTTATCAAGGTGGCTACGATAATCAGGATGATGTTTTTAGAAATCGCGTTAGCTCAGATTTTGAGTTTAAAGTGAAAATGACCAATAAGATTTCATTTATTTCTTCGTGCACATTACAATATGAAGACAAACCAATTATTCCCATTCGCAAATTGGTTTATTCTGTGCACAATGGCCTGATGTGGAATTTCTAATGAGCGTTTATACTCAGTTGCTTTTTGATTATTTTCTTATCAATCCAATGTAATAAAAGAATAAAGGCAACACCAAAAATGATTAACCCCTGATATCCTGATAAAAAGGTGAATACTCCTGTGGTCAATTCGGCTTTAACAATAACGAACGTAACAATCAAAGCAATTACAGAAAGAAAAATTCCTGCGGCCATCCACCAGTAGTCGCGTCTTTCCTCTTTTTTATCAAGCATGGAGACAACACGATCAGCAAAAGAAATCGACACATGAAACGTTGGTTCTCTTTTCAAAGACTTAAAAACATGCTGATAGGCTTCGCTATCGATGCTCACATCGTTAGTTAGTCCTTGCTCTATCTTGTTCTGTAATTCTTCTTCCTTCTTCATAATTCAACTTCTTTGCCAAGATACTTTTTTACTTTGTCTTTCAATAATTGCCGCGCCCGGAATAAATAATTTTTCACCGTTCCTTCCGGCAATCCGGTTATTTCTACTATCTCAGGATACGTCATCTCCTGCACATGATACAGCGTGAGTATCGCTTTATACTGAGGGGGTAACTTTTCAATGAGCTGCGAAACTATAGTATCCATTTGTTGATCAGCCAATGTTTCGGAAGCATCATCAATTGCAATAAATCGCTCTAATGTGCTTTCGTTTTCAGGCAACTCACTAATTGCAATTTTACGCTTCCGCAGATGATTGATTCCATGCCGATAGGCAATGGTAGCAATCCAGGTGCTTAACTTCGATTGAAACGTAAACTCCCCTAACTTTTCATACACTTTCAAAAATACATCCTGACAAAGCTCCTCTCTGTCTTCGTGCCTATCAATAAGCCGCCCCACCATATGACCAACAAGCCTTTCGTTTTGCTTAATAAGCACCCGAAAGGCCTGCTTATCTCCACTTACTATTTGTGAGACAAGAGTACGGTCATCTATCATTTTGGAGTTAGACACGCGCTTTTCAACGGATGTTGCAGGAAGTTAGTTAAATGTTACTAGATACTGGTCACTCGATCTTAGACTCTAATCAACGGAAATTATCTTCAATTTATCCAGTATCAAGGATCTAGTATCTTTTATTTAAACTTCTGCAACATTAGAAACAGAGGGTGTGTCTTACGCAGAAAGAAACAATTTAAATAACAATATTATGAACAATAACTTAAAAGATGTCCTACTGCCACTTGCGATTTTCAGTGGCTTAGGAGGCTCCATTTACTTCTTTACAAAAGTAATGACCGATTATATTCTTAAAAAGAAAATGATTGACAAAGGCTTTGTGAATGATGAAACACAGGCCATTTTTAAGCAGCACACTGCGGATAATAAATACAGTTCTCTCAAGTGGGGCTTGATTGTATTCTTTGCTGGTCTTTCGTTAATATTGATGGAATATATTCCTGTAGCCCAGATTCTCCACTTCCTTACGGATTATTTGCCGTGTCAGTATCGCTTGGGTTTTTGATCTACTATTTTCTAATCAAGAAGGAAATAAACTCCAAGTAGCAAGTAGGCTTTAGCTTCCATTCAATCACTAATCTCATATTTAAACATTAGTTCTAAAAAACTAACCTGGAATTTCCATGCTAAGAAATTATTTTAAAACTGCTATGCGCAGTTTATTCAGACATCGGTTTTTCTCTTTCATAAATATTTTTGGTTTAGCGATCGCAATGACCATTTGTATGGGCATCATGATGTTGGTGGCCGATCAAATGATGTATGATCGTTACAATACTCAACACGATCGCATTTTTCGGCTAAACAGTATCCCCACAGATGAAAAGGGAAATGAGTTTAACGAGACTGCAACAACCACATTACCGGTTCGCACCGAATTACTCGAACACTATACGGGTATAGAAAAAGCTGTTCGCGTTGTAAGAGGATTTGGAAATCACTGGATGGAAATAGAACAAAATATAAATGTTCCGGTTGCCGGGTATTATGTGGACCCTGAGATGCTGGATTTATTTCAATATGAATTAGAATTTGGAGACAGCCGTACAGCACTTAAGGAGCCTTATAATGTTGTGCTTACAAAGGCGACTGCCCGCAAATTATTTGAAAAAGAAAATCCTCTTGGCGAAACGTTTATGGTTGGTGAGGCCGGCCCCTATAAGGTAACAGGTGTAATAAAAGAGACTTCAAATAAATCACACATTGCTTTTGAAGCGCTGGCAAGTATAGCAACTTATGAAAGTGAGATTGCGGCCGGTACCCGTGGTAACGATTTACAAGACTGGTATCAATACACGGCAGGCTGGGTCTATATCTTGGTTGAGCAGGGAAAGGATATTTCGGAAATAAAAACGCACCTGGAGAGCGTTCAGCAAGACCATTTTTCTGAATTGCCAAAACCTGAAACTCAGCGAAAGATAAAGTATAGTTTACAACCACTTATGGGAATTACCCCAGGTCCTTTTATTAATAATCCAATCGGCCCCTTTCTGCCCTGGATTTTTATCTACTTTTTTGCTGGCCTGGCAGGCGTTGTGATGCTTACTTCTTGTTTCAATTTCACAAACCTCTCCATTGCGAGATCGCTCACCCGTGCAAAAGAAATTGGTGTGCGTAAAGTAACCGGTGCGCTTCGTTGGGATGTATTCATACAATTTATGTCGGAATCCATCATGGTTGCTTTGTTTGCCTTGGTTGCGGCTTTAATTATGCTTGTTCTTCTTAAGCCTCTGATACTACACTTGAGTTTTGCCAATCTTATGAAATGGGATCTTCAAGCTAATTATGTAGTGTATGTGATTTTTGTGGTCTTTGCTCTATTCGTTGGCATATTGGCAGGGTTATTTCCAGCGGTGGTAATGAGTGGCTTTAAGCCCGCAAAAGTGTTGAAGGGATTTTCAAACATGAAACTCTTTTCGCGCATGGGGCTGCGCAAGGGATTACTGGTAGCTCAATTTACATTCTCTCTTATTTTTATTCTTTCTGTAATTGTAGTGTATAATCAGCTACAACTTTTTTTAAAGGCCGACCATGGATTTAGTATGGATAAAAAAATTGTTGTTCAACTAAATAAGACATCAGCGGCAACACTAAAAACAGAATTGCTGAAGCAAAGCAACATAGAAAGCGTAAGTGCAGCATCACACATTCCTGCAGCAGGAACTTCGCGTGGAGAAAGCTTTAAACGATCATTGGATGATAAGGACTGGACACATGTCAACACGTTTAGTGTCGATGAAGACTATCTGAAAAATATTGAAGTTGAATTGGTAGCTGGAAATTTCTACCAACCGGAGGCAGGCGAACTCAACAAATCTTATCTGGTTATAAGTGAAAAAGCTGTGCAAGCCTTTCAATTTGAAAACCCAATGGACGCGATTGGCCAGGAAGTAATTCACCAAAGAGATTCTTCAAAAGCAAAGATTATTGGTGTTATTAAGAATTACAATCATCAATTGCTGATTCAGGAGATGGACCCTTTGGCGCTTATCTATGACCCAAACGAATTTCAACTTCTTCAGGTAAAGTATACGGGTGATTATGAAAGAGCCGGGGCTTCTATTGAACAAGCCTGGGCACAAGTCAACCCAACTCTAAAACTTGATTACAGAGATTTTTATCAAGAGGTGCATAAAATTTATGACATCTTTTTTGGCGACCTGGTGAATATATTAGGTGTGATATCCTTCCTTGCCATTTTAATTTCTTGTCTTGGTCTTTTAGGCATGGCAACCTATGCTACGGAAACGCGCATTAAGGAAATTTCAATTCGAAAGGTACTAGGGAGTTCAGATGGATCGCTGGTGTACTTGTTATCAAAAGGATTTTTTGTGATACTGATTTTAGCTATTGTGATTGCGGTGCCGCTAGCTTATTTGATTAATAATTTTTGGTTGGAGAAGTTGGCGTATCACGTTACCGTGGATGCTTTTATGATTAAGGTTAGGAATTTTTCTGCTGTTGATCTTTGCTACTATTACCATTGGTTCACAAACGTGGCGAGCAGTGTTTATTAATCCGGTTGAGAATTTGAAAAACGATTAAAAATAAAAAGGCTACAGATGATCTCTGTAGCCTTTAGTTTTTATTGGGGCATTATTATTTAAAATGCTTCAGTGTTACAACCTCCTCAGGTTTTAAGAAGCGCCATTGCCCGCGGCCAAGATCTTTTTTATCTAATCCGGCATATACCACTCGATCAAGTTTTTCAACCTGATAATCCAGAGATTCAAAAATTCTGCGCACAATCCGGTTCCAACCGATGTGCAATTCAATCCCTATTACTTTATTGTCGTCACCAATAATGGCAAGGTCGTCAACCATCGCGCGGCCTTCTTCTAAGTAAACTCCATCTTTAATTTTGATGAAATCGTTTTTAGTAAGGGGCTTATCCAACTCTACTTTGTAAATCTTCTTTACATTGTACGATGGGTGAGTAAGCTTATCGGCAAGATCACCATCATTGGTTAACAACAACAATCCGGTTGTATTTCTATCCAATCTACCTACAGGATAAATTCGTTCTTTACCTGCACTGGCAACTAAATTCATTACTGTATTGCGTTCTTGTGGATCATCCGTTGTTGTAATAAAACCTTTAGGTTTATTAAGGAGAATATAAACTGGCTTTTCAGCTTTCAGTTTTTTCCCTTCATAGCGAACCTCGTCTGTAATTTTTACTTTGTGCCCCATCTCAGTAATGGTTTCGCCATTCACTGTTACAAGACCCAGCTTAATCATTTCATCAGCTTCTCTTCGGCTACCCACGCCACTGTTTGCCATAAACTTATTTAAGCGAATTAAATCTGAATCCGACTTAGGTTTGCTTTCGGCTTGTGCGCGTTTGGTCGATTTTATATCGCGTAGTTTATTAAACGGCTTTCGCTCGAACGGAAGGCCTGAGCTACTGCTTTTACGAAATGGTTTTTCGTCTCCATCTTTACTGAATGATCCGGCCTCTCTTTTTTTGAACGGAGGTTTTTCATCGCCTTCATTTCTATCTCTTCGTTCAAAAGGTTTTTTCTCAAACCGGTTTGGTCTTTCGCTGTCTTTACTGAATGAACCAGCTTCTCTTTTTTTGAACGGAGGTTTTTCATCACCTTCATTTCTATCTCTACGTTCAAAAGGTTTTTTCTCAAACCGGTTTGGTCTATCGCTGTCTTTACTGAATGATCCGGCTTCTCTTCTTTTGAATGGAGGTTTTTCACCGCCCTCGTTTCTGTCTCTACGTTCAAAAGGTTTTTTCTCAAATCGATTTGGTCTTTCACCATCTCTACTAAAAGAACCTGCTTCTCTTTTTCTGAATGGAGGTTTTTCGCCCCCTTCGTTTCTGTCTCTACGTTCAAAAGGTTTTTTCTCAAATCGATTTGGGCGGTCACCATCTTTTCCAAATGAACCTGTCTCCCTTTTTCTGAACGGAGGTTTCGTTGAATCTGAATCTCTTCTTTGAAAAGGTCTTTTTCCAAATGATGCTCCTTCTTCCTTACGGTCAAATCGTTTTGTAAATTTTGGGGCATCAGGCCCCCCTTCTTTTCTACCAAAAGCAGGTTTGCTTCGGCTAAAAGATGAACTTGAGCCTCCACTGCGGGTATCTGAGCTTCGCGAAGAGCGAGGGCGCTTATCATCATAGCGGCCTTCCGTTTTATCTTTCTTTTTATGATGAAATGACTTTTCTGCTTCTGATCGCTTACCAAAGGAAGTTTTTCCTGTGGATGATTTTCTTGGACGTGCCATAATAGATTGGTTTAATCAGCTGATCGCTTATAAAGACGATCAGCTAATGCAAAGGTCGTTATTAATTTATTGATGAAGTTAATTTAATTGAAATGCCCGATCCAATCGGGAAGAAGGTTCCTTTTATTGCCTGCAGCAGTCTGCTGACTGCCTACTTATAATTTATTGGTTTTCCGGAGTTTCTCCAATCGTGTTTACCTCACTGGTAAAATCTTTAGGAGTAGGCAATTCATTGATATCGTTTATGCCAAAGTACTCCATAAATTTTGGACTGGTTCCATAAAGTAACGGACGGCCAATTGTATCGGCTTTGCCTAAAATTTCAATAAGGCCTTTATCCAACAATTTCTGAACGGCATAATCGCAGTTTACACCCCGAATGTTTTCAATTTCTGTTTTAGAAATGGGTTGTTTGTAAGCAATGATCGAAAGCGTTTCCATTGCCGAAGTAGACAAACGCTTTTTAGATTGCTGCTTCAACATAATACCTATGCTGGTTTGGTAGGCAGGCTTGGTTAAAAACTGGTAGCCACCGCCTGCTCTATTTAGTTGAAAAGAAAATTCATCGCCTTGAAATTTTTCTTCCGTGCGTTTGAGAGCATCCAGAATATCTTCCTCCGGCACATCGGCATTAAACATTTCTGATAAGCATGCCTTTATGTCTACCACCTTTGCAGGTGTTGGCGAACAAAAAATTAATGCTTCGATGTGGTTTTGTAAGAAATCCATTTTATCTGTTTGTAAGGCTCCCCACTTTATTTTTTAGCAGATGAGGTTGAGTTTAATCTTGTTTCATCATTTTAGCTTCGATTGATTGTGTGGTATGAGGCACAGCAATCAAACGCTCTTTCGGGATTAGCTTTCCAGTAACGGAGCAAATTCCATAAGTACCATTTTTAATCCTTACCAACGCATTTTCCAAATTGGTAATAAACTTCTGCTGGCGCGCAGCTAATTGACTTAAGTTTTCTTTCTCGGCAGTTTCTGCACCGTCTTCAAGCACTTTAGTGTTTCCGCCTGATGTTGCATCGGTACCAGCATCATTGTTGCGGTTAAGGGTATCTTTTAAAATCAAGAATTCTTCCTTCGCTTTGTTAAGCTTACCCACGATCAGATTTTCAAACCACTTAAGTTCCTCATCACTATAGCGGGTCTTGTCTGAGGCGGCAGCAGCCTTCGCAGGTTTGTGAGCAATTGGTCTTTTATTGATGATTGGGAAAATGTTCAACTGAGAAGGTGAAAGTTTTATGGGCGGAGCAATTGGCCTAAGCTCTTTTTTAGGAGCTGGCGCTGGTGCCTCTGCTCTTTTCAAAACGGGCTTAACCACTTCTTTTTTAACCACTTTTTTGGGTTCAGCCTTTTTGGCTACCACTTTTTTGGCCACTACCTTCTTAGGGGCAGCCTTCTTAACCACCTTTTTTACCTTTTTAGGGGCAGCTTTTTTAGCCTTTGGGGCTGGTTTGGCCTTCTTTGCAGGTTTCGCTTTCGCGGATGCTTTTTTAGCTGGTTTGGCTGGTTTTTTCTTCGATTTTGCCATAAAACTGTCCTTTTTTAAGGTTTTGAAAAAGATGGGCAAAAATACGGCTAAGCGGTGAAACAAAAAATGTATTGACATTAATTAAAAGGGGTGCCGGATGTGCCCCCATCCTTTGTTTTGCGAACCACAAACCAGATAAAGAGAGGAACGAGTACCGTGGGCATTATAAAATTTATCAACGAGATGACTCCGGTCAACTGTATTGAGTCTTCGGTTTGTTCAAGTACTAGAAGAATCTCGCCCCACGGTCCTTTTGAGAAAACAGAATTGTAAACAAGATTCCACCCCAAATGCAAGCCAATCGGCAAAGCCATTGATTTGGTTTTAGAAAAAGCATATGCCCACACCAGCCCCATTATTCCGGTTGAGATAAAGACATAAATCATCATCACCGGATTGCTCCATGCGTTATATGAAAACCAATGATAGATACCAAAGGCAACTGCCGAAAGTAAAATCGCTTTTCGCGATCCAATTTTTTGAATGAGAATGTAGAGCAACGCACCCCTGAAAATAAGTTCTTCAAACAAAACTGATTTCAGATCTAACCCAACACTCTTAATCAATAATTGATAATTGAAAAGTGGATTCGACTTCCACAACGAGTGTGTGAACGAGGAATAAAAAAGTTGTACCACCACACAAAGGGCTCCGGCAACAACGAGTCCTAAAATAAATTGGCGCACCCGAAGCCCGGCAGGAAAAACTCCAAGCGCAGTGAGGTTTTTCTTTTCAACCACCCAAAGAAGGATTGCTGAGATTATTAATTGAACCAGTATTCCCAGCATATTTTTATTGACCTATAACAACTCTTTTTCGAAAGGTCTTTACTGTTCCGTCTAAATCTAAAACTTCAAACCAAACAAAGTAATATCCCATGCGGGCTTTATCACCTTCCGTGCGATCACCATCCCAACGATATGAACCATTCAAAGCCAGTGTTTCATTGTTGGCAAGTTCTTTAATCACCCTTCCTTGCAAGTCTACAATTTTGATTTGTGCTATTAACCCACTGCGATCGAACTTAAAATTGATTTGAGCAAAATCCTGACCCGGCACATTGGGAGAAAATATTTCAGGTATAATTTGAACGGCATTTTCATCGATAGAATTTTCTGGTCGGGTATTGGAGTTAAGATACCCAGGAGTTGCAAATCCAACCGAAGCATTGGCTGACTTCCAGTTTGATGATGTATTGATTTGAGTTAGCGAAATCCGCTCCAGCGAAACTCCTTCTTTATCTTTTAACAAAGGTGTGTGATAATCATCTAAGTAAACAAAGTAATCCATCAGTATCTCTTCTGGGGAAACCAGTGCAATGGAGCCGGTATCATCATTCATAGATGGAATTGTTGTTTTCAGAAAATTTTTTTCGACTGAATTGGGATAGTGATTTTTAAGAATAACGCCATCCGAAGTGCAAACTAAAAATGAACCAGGTGAAAGAATAAAATCTTGTGAAGTTATGATTCGACTGTTAACAATTGATTCTTCTGGACGATTGGCCAGCGACCAATTTTTTAAGTTGATGAACTTATCAGAGATGTTAACAATCTCAACAAAATCAACGCCACCGGGACGTGGATTAAATAAAATTTCATTGAGCAGCACATCTCCAATTGCTGCAGCTTCCGGTAAAGCAAAACTAAGCTTGCTAAACTCTTGTTGAATAAAATTACCAGCACAATCACGAAGGTTCTTTACTTCAATAGTATAGAGTTGTTTGGGTGCGAGTGGCTGCGAGAGAATGAGTTTTATTTCCCGCAAGGAGGAAGAAATAAATTGAGCTTGCCCAATTGTAACGACAGGGTTTAATTCAAAGAGCACTCCTGTCAAGGGCTTTTCTAATTTCTCATCAAAGGTTAATCGCAATTCGGTAGACTGAATAGCAGCAATTGAAATCAGGCGGGGACCAATAAGATCAGGTTTGTTTGCATTTACAGAATTCACTTTCCCGGGAGTTCCACCTTTTGCATCTTCGGAAGCCACCCAGTTATTATCTTCTCCACACGTATTATTAACATCAATTAATTCCAGTGTCCAGCCACCTTCTTGTTTGTCAAGATCTTTATACCAACTCAACGCATAGCTAACCGAATCAATGGTTTGGTTGGTTGATGTTCGTAATGTAAGAATATCGCTACTGTTATTAAGTGTTGGAAAATTTGAAACACCAACCGTTTTTCCGAACGGTGTAAAAAGAGATGTATTCGTATTAGCACACACAATCCAGTATTCGCCTGGCAATACAATCTTTGTTGGAAATACGGCAATGGAACTTCCGTCCGAAAATTTCCAACCGGCTAAATCAACAGCATTGTTACTCCGATTATACAACTCAATAAACTCTGCATCGGGTAAACCAATTTGTGGACTCGGGTCAGCAAAGATTTCAGTAATGATAATGTCTTTGTTGCTAACCGGCTGGGGTTGAAAAAAGAAAAACGATTGTGCGATGGAGGTTACGCTGTTCCCAACTAAATCTGCAACACCACTAATGGTAAGCTGATTGGTAATGCCACTGGAAAAGGATTGTGCGAACGTTAGAACTAACGGTTTTTTCATCGGTTTGCAATATTGCTGATGCAGGATTTCCCAATCCATTGGTTGCGTTATAATGACTAACATCTTGCGCTGTGGAGGAACTCACCTTTTCACTGAAAAGCAATGATAGTTGGGTGTTGGATAGCACCTGAAGTTGTTGCAGCAAGGGTGGTTCGGTATCCAGAATAATTTCACCCGCATAGATGTCATCAAAGAAATGGCGATTAAAAAAACTGGCGGTCGATTGTTGAATTCTAATTCCAAAGAAATTACTTGTTGTGAATGTATTGTCCATAGCATTTCCTTCCAGCACATAATTGGTTCCGCCAACAGCATCACGCTCAAGCGTCCAGAGATTATTCACATCCCGAATTACTTTAATGCGCAACGTTGAATTTGAACTATTCGTAATCCCATCTGTGCCATTGATTAAGATACTGGCAACACCAGCCGTCATTTTATACAAGCTGATTTCATCGGGTGTGCCACCAATGCGCACAAAGTATCCATTGTTGGTGGCGCTTGATAAGTTTGAGAGTTCGGAGGTTAAGTATATATCTACATAGTTTGTGCTACTCGTATTGAATTGGAGATTGACCCAAAATTCCCACTGACCGTTAGTCGCTTTCGCGGAAGGAGTTGTAATGTAGAATGAAGAGCTTGCCACAGAAGAGTTAGAACGCAATTGATTGTTAGCAACAACCCAATTGCTAGCCAAGTCTGGCGTCCACGTAGGACTGTTCGTTAGGTCGCCATCCGAAAAGGTATCGGCAACTTGTGAATAGCCCGACAAAGAAAAAATAATAGCTGGTATGATGAATAATTTTTTCATCGCGTGCTACCAAATGTACTATTTTTGCAACTCTTAAATTAAACACTAAAATGAAATTAGCAGTAGTAGGAGCCACGGGTTTAGTGGGTCAGGAAGTTTTGAAGGTGCTGGAAGAGCGCCAGGTAGCATTTGACGAATTGTATTTAGTAGCTTCTGCCAAATCGGTAGGGCAGATCATAAAGTTTAAGGGTAAGGAATATACAATCATTGGTATGGAAGCAGCGGTAGCGCTGGCTCCTGAAGTTGCTATCTTTTCAGCCGGTGGCGGCACTTCACTTGAGTGGGCTCCTAAGTTTGCCGCAGTGGGAACAACGGTAATTGATAATTCTTCAGCGTGGAGAATGGATCCCACTAAGAAACTAATTGTGCCAGAAATTAACGGTCATGTGTTGGGCAATGATGATTTGATTATCGCTAACCCAAATTGTTCTACCATACAAATGGTAATGGCATTAGCACCTCTTCATAAAAAATATAAGATCAAACGCATTGTTGTTTCTACCTATCAATCGGTAACCGGTACGGGTAAAGATGCAGTGCAACAAATGATGGAAGAGCGGCAGGGAATAACCAATGGGATAAAAGTGTATCCACATAAAATTGATATGAATGTATTGCCGCACATCGATTCGTTTTTGGATAATGGATATACCAAAGAGGAAATGAAGATGGTGAATGAAACCCGAAAGATATTGGAGGATCAAACCATTGGACTTACTTCAACCACCGTGCGCATCCCCACCATGGGTGGTCACTCGGAAGCGGTAAATGTTGAGTTCTATCAGGATTATGATTTGGCAGATGTTCGTGCGCTGCTGGAAAACACCCCGGGTGTAATTGTGCAGGATGACGTTAAGAATAATGTGTACCCGATGCCCATCAACTCGCATGGCCGCGATGAGGTTTTTGTAGGTCGCTTACGCAGAGATGAGTCTCAACCCAACACATTAAACATGTGGGTGGTTTCGGATAACTTGAGAAAAGGAGCTGCTACCAACGCGGTACAAATTGCAGAGTTTTTGATGGAAAAGAGTTTGGTGAGTTAAGCATTACCCAAGTTCACTAACATTATTTTTGATTTAATTTGAATGGATTATAGGCTTTTCGGCAATTTTTTGACTAAACGCTAAATTGCCTTTACCTTAGAGAAAATTTTAAAAGATATTTATGGAAATAGTAAAAAAATTCTGGTGGGTTGGTCTTTTAGGCATACTCGTTTTTTGGTTTATTGGAATGTATAACGGCATGGCAGCTAAAGACCAAAAAGTAAAAAGTGCCTGGGGAAATGTGGAATCGGATTATCAACGTAGGTCAGATCTTATTCCAAATTTGGTGAGCACGGTGAAGGGCTATGCCAACTTTGAACAAGAGACGCTTACTAGAGTGATTGAAGCACGTGCCAGTGCAACACAAGTTAAAATTGATGCTTCTAATCTTACACCCGAAAATATGGCTGCGTTTCAACAAGCGCAAAGCGGACTAAGCTCTTCATTAGGAAGATTGTTGGCCGTGGCTGAAAATTATCCTGACTTAAAAGCGAATCAGAATTTCCTTGATCTTCAGGCTCAACTGGAAGGAACTGAAAACCGCATCAACGTTTCGCGCAAGCGTTTCAATGATGAAGTACTTGATTTTAATACGAGCATTGTAGGCTTTCCACGGGCCTTGGTGGCTAGCATCGCTGGCTGGAAAGAGAAGGGATACTTCAAAGCAGATGCCGGAGCTGAGAAAGCGCCTGAAGTGAAATTCTAAAATTTGATTTAATAACAAAGAAGAGCCTGACCAAATTTTGGTCAGGCTCTTTTTATTTAACTCTAGTCCTCAAGCCTCTAATTGCTTTTTAGAATTGAAACAAGGATATTAGTATTAAAGGTTAAAATTCAATTGTGATAACCAACTTAATGATTAAAGGATGAAAAGAGCTGTATTGATACCACTCCTGTTAATGATTATCAGTTCATTCGCTCAAACGCAATGTACGATCAAAGGGGAAGTAACAGATCGAGACAGCAAAGTTTTGCTATTAAGAAAGTCTTCAGAAAGCTTGATGTCATTTGTTAATAACCCTACAAAGATTCCTATTGAAAAAGGAAAGTTCAATTACACATTTGATAGCGAATTAGAAGCTTACGAATTGATATTTGATGATGAGTTGGAAAAGGGCAATTGGATTCCGATTACTTTTTTCCCCTCAAACGAAGTAATTGAATTTAATCTTTTTCCACAGGATAAATGGGAGATGAATATAATTAGAGGCGGAAATTTAAATGCAGAGTTTGAAAAATTTCAGTTGCGTAACAAAAAGATTTTTAATCAAAGGAGAATTGAGTTAATGAAAATACAGGATGATTTATTAAAAAAGGATGAATATGACAGCCATGAATACAAGGAATTGTTAAAACAACTGAGAGTCAGTAAATCAGATGATCTAGAAGCAAGAAATCCCATTTATCAAAAGATGGACGAACTACAGAGGACTTATGCGCGGTATTCAGAAAGCGCAAAGCAACTATTTGTTAATCCTTATGATTCTTTAGTAAATGCTGAACTTCAATGGAAGTATGAATATATAAAGGAAAATACTTCTTTAGTGTCTTACTATTTCATTTGGAGAGACGTTGAAATGTCAATGAAAGAAAAACCTCTTGTTTCACAATTAGTGACAAATGTCTTTCCTCTATATGAAAGGAAATATCCTGAGCACATTTATACAAGACTTATAGGAACACAAGTAGCGGGTTTAGGTGTTATAACGGTTGGCAACAAGTACATTGATTTAAAAGCACCATCCGTAGATGGCGATACCATTCAACTTTCAAGTGTTATTCAAAATTATGTTTCATTGATTGATTTGTGGGGTTCATGGTGCGGGCCTTGCATAGCAAAAAGTAGATTAGTGGTTCCCATATATGAACAATACAAGGACAAGGGATTCAAAATAGTAGGAATAGCTAGAGAATTTAAAAACACAGATGCCGTAAAAAGACGATTAAGCAAAGAGCAATTTTCGTGGTTGAACTTAGTTGAGTTAGACGACAAGCAGAATATTTGGAATTTATATGGAATAAGCAACGGGACGGGACTTATGGTTTTGGTTGATAAAGACGGAACAATATTATCTGTTGACCCAAAACCAGAAGAACTTGAAAGACTACTGCAACAGCGATTGAATTAAGAAGTGGATGCAGCTTCCAGCGATAAAAAGTCAATGTTGAATTGAATATTAACAAAAAAGCCTGATCGAAATTCGATCAGGCTTTTTTATTTGGTGTTTTGAAAATGTTTATCGCTTCGATTCAGTTTTCTTCACCTCGCGCTTTTCATAACTCTCAATCACATCGCCCAGTTTTAAGAATATGGGACTCGAATTCCTAATAATGCTGTTTATAAACAGCATTATTTTATTAAATTGCTTTCATAAAACAGCATTATGGAACAAATATTAGTAAAATCAAGCCGTTTAGTACAAAATCAGGCTTTGGATTTTGAGCGTTCACTGGCAAATAAAATTGACTGGACCGATCGCCTAATAGGTATAGTTGGTGCTCGAGGCACCGGGAAAACCACCTTGTTAATACAACAACTAAAGCGAAAAGAGTTACCTCCTCAACAAGCAGCTTACCTCTCGCTTGATGATATTTATTTTACGGATAATCGCCTGGTGGCTTTCGCAGAATCATTTATTCAACTAGGAGGACGGTTTTTATTTATTGATGAAGTGCACAAATATCCCGACTGGGCACGGGAGGTTAAAAATCTTTACGATACCTATCCCGAATTGCGAATTGTATTTTCTGGTTCTTCTATCATTGACATACTACAGCAAAATGCCGACCTCAGTCGGAGAGCAGTGCAATACGAATTATCAGGCCTTTCATATCGCGAGTATCTTGAGTTCAACAACCTGTTAAAAACTCAACCGATTTCCTTACCGGATTTAGTAAGCAACCACACCATACTAGCTGCGGAACTAGCGCATCAATTTAAACCCCTGCAGCACTTAAGCGAATACTTGAACGTAGGCTATTATCCATTCTTTGCTGAGAATAAAAACACCTACACAATAAGAGTGGAGCAGTTGATTAAAATGATTACCGAAACAGACCTTCGTTTTATAGAATGGGTTTGATCCTGCCAACACTCGTAAGATTTATCAACTCTTATATATACTGGCAGTTAATGTTCCCTTTAAACCCAATGTTTCTAAGCTAAGCGAAAAAATTGGGCTGCACAGAAATACGCTGGTTCAATACCTGCACTATCTTGATCGAGCGCGATTGGTCAATTCATTGACTGCTGCGGGGCGCAGTATCAGTACACTGCAAAAACCAGATAAAATCTATTTAGAAAACACTAACCTGCAATACGCACTGGCTCCGCAAACTGCAAATCGAGGCACATTGCGCGAAACTTTTATGATGAACCAATTGGTGAATGCCCATCATACAGTGACACTTCCTAAAACGGGGGATTTTTTGGTAAACGATATTTATACATTAGAGGTAGGAGGAAGAGATAAAACTGCGACACAACTTAAAAATACATCCAATTGTCTGGTTGTGGCTGATGATATAGAAACGGGGCTGCTTAATAAAGTACCCCTCTGGTTATTTGGCTTTTTGTATTAGCCTGTTAGTAATTGAATTTCCTATAATAAAAAAGCCCTGCGTTTCGCGGGGCTTTTTCTATTTAGTGTTTAGAAATATTTATCGCTTCGATTCAGTTTTCTTCACTTCGCGCTTTTCGTAGCTTTCAATTACATCACCCATTTCCATATCGTTAAAGTTCTTGATGCTGATACCGCAATCAAAACCTGAACGTACTTCTGAAACATCATCTTTGAAACGCTTAAGGGCAGTCATCTCACCGGAGTAAACCACAATACCATCGCGGATCAAACGAATTGGGTTGTTACGTTTAATGTAACCATCTGTAACCATCGATCCGGCAACCGTACCCACTTTCGAAATCTTAAATACTTCGCGAATTTCGGCATTTCCGACAATCACTTCTTCCATCTCCTTCTCAAGCATACCTTCCATCGCTGCCTTAATCTCATCGATGGCATCGTAAATGATTGAGTAAAGTCTGATTTCGATCTCTTCGTTCTCAGCTAATTTTCTGGATGATGGTGAAGGACGCACCTGGAATCCAAGGATGATCGCATCCGAAGCCGAAGCCAATAACACATCCGATTCAGAAATTTGTCCAACTCCTTTATGAATAATACTTACGGCTACTTTTTCAGTAGATAGCTTCAATAATGAATCTGAAAGTGCTTCCACAGAACCATCCACATCACCTTTCACAATTACATTCAATTGCTTGAAGGAACCGATAGCAAGACGTCTTCCAATTTCGTCAAGCGTAATATGCTTTTTGGTACGAATACTTTGTTCGCGTAAAATCTGACTTCTTCGGGTAGCCAGGTCGCGTGCTTCGCGATCACTTTCCATCACCTGGAATTTTTCACCCGCCTGTGGTGCTCCATCTAACCCAAGTACTTGCACGGGTGTGGATGGGCCTGCTTTTTGTACACGGCTTCCCGTGTCATCAAACATTGCTTTCACACGACCGTAATTTGAACCGGCAACCATAATGTCACCCACATTCAACGTTCCGGCTTGCACCATCAAGGTGGTTACATAACCACGTCCTTTATCAAGTGAAGCTTCTATGATAGAACCAACGGCCGCTTTATCAGGATTAGCTTTAAGCGTTAACAATTCAGCTTCCAGCAATACTTTCTCTAACAACTCATCAATTCCTTGTCCCGTTTTTGCTGAGATGGGTTGACATTGATATTTACCACCCCAATCTTCAACAAGAATATTTACTTTAGATAGAGACTCTTTTACCTTATCGGGATTGGCACCCGCCTTATCAATTTTGTTGAGTGCAATAACGATCGGTACACCGGCAACCTGCGCATGGTTAATGGCTTCTTTTGTTTGAGGCATTACATCATCATCGGCAGCCACCACAATAATTGCAATGTCTGTAAGTTTAGCACCCCTTGCACGCATGGCTGTAAAGGCTTCGTGACCGGGAGTATCCAAGAAGGCTACTTTGTTTCCGCTCTTGGTCGTTACGTCATACGCACCAATGTGCTGTGTAATTCCTCCTGCTTCAGAGGCTGTAACTTTTGTATTTCGGATATAATCCAGCAAGGATGTTTTACCATGATCCACGTGACCCATAATGGTTACGATAGGAGCACGGTCTTTTAAATCTTCTTCAGCATCTTCCTCTTGTTGGGCTTCTTCTTCCTCTTCAGTGCTGGAGATAAACTGAACATCATATCCAAATTCATCCGTAATAACGGTAATGGCTTCTGCATCCAATCGTTGATTGATAGATACGAACATGCCTAAGCCCATGCAGGTAGCGATGATTTCATTCACCGATACGTTCATCATGGAAGCAAGGTCATTAGCGGAGATGAACTCAGATACCTTTAGTACTTTAGAAGACTCTTGTTCTTGCAACAATCTTTCTTCTTCTGCATCCGATATAGCCTGACGTTTTTCTTTTCTATACTTGGCTCCCGATGTCTTCTTTGTGTTTCCGCTGAGTTTAGCAAGAGTTGCGCGAATTTGATCTTGAATTTCTTTATCCGTTGGCTCAGCCTTTTGTTGCCTTGGCACAAATGGCCTGGATTGTGGCCCAGTACCTCTTTGTTGTTGAGGTGGCCCACCACCAGCTGCTCCTGGTCGTTGATTTGGAAGTCTCTTACGAGGTCTTTTCTGTCCCGCTGTTTTATTAAGATCAGAAGAGGCAACGGGCTGCTCTTTTTTCTTTTCTGCTGGTAGTTCAATTTTATCTACCACTTTTAAGCCTTGCAACTTTCCTGCTCTTGCTTTAATCAGTTCTTGCTCAACAGGTTTTTCAACAACCGGCTCTGCTACAACTTCTTTTTCTATTTTAACTTCAACAGGTTTTTCAACAACTGGTTCCGCTACAACTTCTTTTTCTTTTTCTTTCTCTTCCTTCTTAGGCTTCTTCTCTTTCTTCTCGAGTTCTATTTTACCCAAGACTTTAATTCCGTCAAGCTTAGGTTTTTCAGACTCAACTTTTTCGGGTTTTGGTTCTTCTTTATGAGTAACAATATCTTGCGAGCCGAGATTTTTGATTAGAATGCTCTCATCTTCTTCCTTCTTCTTTCTTTGAACTTCTAGTTCTGCGGCTTTAACAGGAACATTTTCGATGTGTTTTACTCCAATCGTAAGCCCGGAAGCCTCTGCTTTATCCGAAGCAGAAGAGGCATACTCTTTAGAAAGCATAGCAAATTGTTCGGCCGTAAGCTTCGCATTAGGATTATTCTCAACATCAAACCCCTTGCTGGTCAAAAAATCCAAAATCGTATTATGACCCACATTAAGTTTGCGAGATGCCTGCCCCAGCCGTATCGTCTTTTCTTCTGCCATGCTCAAATATCGCTATTTATATTGTTTTACCCTGTTCTATTACTGCTAAACCTTATTCAAACTCTCTTTTCAAAACTGTTAGAACGCCTTCAACTGTCTCTTCTTCAAGATCAGTTCTGCGCACCAGTTCTTCTTTATTTAAGTTTAAAACACTCTTTGCTGAATCCAAACCAATGCGTTTCAGCTCATCAATTACCCAGCTTTCGATTTCATCACCAAATTCATCCAAATCAACATCTTCTTCCTGCACACCGTCAGTTTCTCTAAAAACATCAATCTCCATACCTACCAACCGGCTGGCAAGCTTAATGTTAAGACCACCTTTTCCAATGGCTAATGAAACCTGATCAGGCTTTAAGTAAACCGCTACGCGGCTATTCTCTTTATCGATCTTAATGCTTACAATCTTTGCCGGACTTAACGCACGCTGAATGTATAGTTCAAGATTTTCGGTATAGTTAATTACATCTATGTTTTCATTCTGCAACTCACGCACAATGGCATGAATGCGAGAACCCTTCATACCTACGCAAGCGCCTACCGGATCAATACGATCATCATAAGATTCTACGGCTACTTTTGCACGCTCACCGGGTTCGCGAACAACTTTTTTAATGGTGATTAAACCATCATATACTTCAGGTACTTCTTGTTCGAATAAACGCTCAATAAATACTGGAGAAGTGCGCGATAAGATGATTTTCGGACTTCCGTTCACCATATCCACTTTGTGCACTACGGCACGCACGTTTTCACCTTTGCGGTAGCGATCTTTTTGTATTTGTTCGCTGCGCGGAATTGAAATTTCGTTTCCCTCCGCATCAATCAGTAACACTTCGCGACTTAGCACCTGGTAAACTTCTCCGGTGATAATCTCATCACCCAAATCTTTATACTTCTGATACAGAATATCTTTTTCTAAATCCTTTACACGCTGCATCAGTGTTTGACGCGCAGTTGTAACTGCTCTGCGACCAAAGTCTTCTAAATGGATTTCTTCAGCTACTTCTTCACCTACTTCGAAATCGGGTTCAATCTTTTGAGCCTCAGTCAAACTGATTTTATCATGATCCCAAATATCTTCTGAATTGTCGTCTACGATTTCGCGGAAACGCCAGATTTCAAGATCCCCCTTGTCGGCATTTACGATGATGTCAAAGTTATCATCCTCTACATACTTTTTACGAATCATATTCCGGAACACGTCTTCCAGAATACGGATCATCGTAGGGCGATCGATGTTTTTTTGTTTTGCAAAATCTGCAAACGATTCAATTAATGTTGAAGTATCCATTGTTTTGCTACTATTTAAAAGAAACCATTACAATTGCTTTTTCTATTTCGATAAAAGGTATTTCAATTCTATTTATTTCAATTTTCTTCTTTCCTTTTTCTTTACTCTCAGCTTCAATCACGATTCCGGCCTCTGTTACCTCTGTCATTCGTCCTTGATGTGAACTCTTGTCAGTGCGTAGCACTCGAACAGAACGACCCGCGTTTTTTACAAATTGTCGTTTTAGTTTTAAGGGCTGATCTAATCCCGGAGTTCCAACTTCGAGCGTAAAATTATCTTTGATCAAATCCACGTTATCCAAGTCTTCTGATAACGCCCGGCTTAGGTTCGAACAATCGTCTATTGTTACTCCCTTATCTCCATCTAAAAAAACTGAAACCTTGTAAGGTTTATGCTTGCTGATCACCACATCTACAATAAAATGCGCCCCATCTAAAAGATGAGATTCTGCTAATTCTTTTATTTTTTGAGCGATTTCCATCAAGTTCTTACAAACAAAGAGGGGACTTTTAGGTCCCCTCTTTTGATCTTTTTACCAAGAAGTGCTGCAAATATAGGTGATTTTTATTTTCGCGCAAAAGACAACTATCGATTATAGGTATCAAAGTTTTTATGATCTCGCTGGTATAGAACTTCCTTAGGCAGCGACTTGAAATATTCATAGGTGATTTTTAGACCTTCTTCTCTGGAAACTTTAGGCTCCCATTTCAATATTTCTCTTGCTTTGGTGATATCTGGTTGGCGTTGTTTAGGATCGTCTTTTGGTAAGTCCAAATAAACCACCTTCTGCTTAGTGCCTGTAAGCTTTACAATCTCTTCAGCAAAGTCACGAATAGTAATTTCGCTTGGATTGCCAATGTTAACCGGCTGTGCATAGTCCGATAAAAGCAATCTGTAAATTCCTTCCACCAAATCATCTACATAGCAGAATGATCGGGTTTGTGATCCATCTCCAAAAATGGTTAGATCTTCGCCACGCAAAGCTTGTCCGATAAATGCAGGCAACACGCGACCATCGTTTAGTCGCATGCGCGGACCATAGGTATTAAAGATTCGAACAATACGAGTTTCCAATCCATGAAAAGTATGATAGGCCATGGTGATAGCTTCTTGAAAGCGCTTGGCTTCATCGTATACTCCGCGCGGGCCTACCGTATTTACGTTGCCGTAATAATCTTCTGTTTGTGGATGAACAGCCGGATCACCATATACTTCGGATGTGGAGGCTATAATGATTCGTGCGTTCTTAGCTTTCGCCAGACCTAATAGATTATGAGTTCCTAGTGATCCAACTTTTAAAGTCTGGATAGGAATTTTTAAATAGTCGATAGGGCTTGCGGGTGAGGCAAAGTGCAAGATATAATGGAGTTCGCCAGGTACATGAACAAACTTCGAGACATCGTGATGGTAAAACTCAAAATCAGGAAGTTTAAACAAATGTTCGATGTTACGAAGATCACCCGTTATGAGGTTATCCATTGCAATGACAGAATATCCTTCTTTTATAAAGCGATCACACAGATGAGACCCTAAAAATCCAGCACCACCAGTAATTAAAACTCTTTTCTTAGCCATAAATAGTTTCGCGTCCGATGCTAAAGTACGTATATCCCAGTTCTTTCATTTGTGGCAGGTCGTAAAGATTGCGGCCATCAAAGATTACCTTGCTTTTTAAAACAGAAGTTAGTCTTTCAAAATCAGGTGTTCTGAATTCGGGCCATTCGGTGGCAATAAAGATTGCATCTGCACCTTCGGCAGCTTCGTAAGGTGTTTGCGTGTATTGAATTTTATCTCCTAAAATTCCTTTTACATTTTCCATGGATTCAGGATCGTGTGCTTTTACGATGGCGCCTGCCCTCAACAGCTCTTCAATGTTATATAAAGCTGGAGCCTCACGAATATCATCTGTATGTGGTTTGAACGAAAGACCCCACATAGCAAATGTTTTACCCTTCAAATCACCGCGATAAAAATCTTTTATTCTTGGAATCAGTTTAGTTTTTTGGTTTGTATTCACTTCCATCACCGCATCTAAAATCCTGAATCCGTAGTTAACATCTGAGGAAGATTTTGCCAATGCTTGAACATCCTTTGGGAAGCAACTTCCACCATACCCAATACCAGGAAATAAAAACCGTTTCCCAATCCGGCTATCCGTTCCGATTCCTTTGCGCACGGCATCTACATCGGCACCAACCAATTCGCACAGGTTGGCAATCTCATTCATGAAAGAAATTTTGGTGGCAAGGAAAGAGTTCGCTGCATACTTGGTAAGTTCCGCAGAGCGCTCATCCATAAAAACCAATGGATTGCCTTGTCGCACGAAGGGTGCATAAAGAGCTTCCATAACTTTTCTCGCCTTATCAGATTTAGTTCCTATAACAACTCGTTCAGGTTTCATAAAGTCATCCACCGCAACCCCTTCTCTCAGAAACTCTGGATTAGAAACCACGTCAAATTCCGCTTTAGCATGAGCAGCAATTTTTGCTTTTACTTTATCAGCCGTGCCTACAGGTACAGTGCTTTTATCAATTACAACAGTATACTCCTTAAGTAAAGGGCCAAGGTCACTGGCAACTCCCAAAATATATTTCAAATCGGCCGATCCATCTTCTCCGGGAGGAGTAGGCAAGGCAAGAAATATCACTTTGGCATCTTTGATCCCTTCAGCCAAATCGGTTGTAAAAAAAAGCCGCCCTTGCTTGATGTTTCTTTCGAAAAGAAGCTCTAGACCGGGTTCATAGATGGTAATCTTACCAGAGTTAAGTTTTTTTACTTTCTCTTTATCAATGTCAATGCAGGTTACTGTGTTACCAGTTTCAGCAAAGCATGTTCCGGTTACTAAGCCAACGTATCCGGTTCCAACAACTGCTAT
This sequence comes from uncultured Cytophagales bacterium, assembly GCA_963787095.1. Classification (GTDB taxonomy): domain Bacteria; phylum Bacteroidota; class Bacteroidia; order Cytophagales; family Cyclobacteriaceae; genus ELB16-189. The sequence continues at coordinate 38,097 of CAWBCB010000035.1, forward strand.
TTTCATTTAGGGTTTTGTTTGGTTTTTAAGGAAGGCAAAAATAACCTTTATAACCATAAACCAGCTAAAACGGCTATTTAGTGCAACATTAATATCCACATACTAACGATCGTTTGGTGTTGATTGATTTTACCTTACTTTTGTATCCCCTATTCGGGAATAAACAAACAATTGAAAAATGACAACAGAGGTTTTGAATTTTGATGTGACGGAGAATCAAAAAATGATTGCCCAGATGGTGCGTGATTTTGGAGAAAAGGAGATTAAGCCTCACATGATGGAGTGGGATGAGAGTCAGGAATTTCCTGTGGATCTTTTTCATAAGATGGGAGCGCTTGGATTAATGGGTGTGCTGGTTCCTGAAGAGTACGGTGGTTCTGGTTTTGGGTATCATGAATATGTTACTGCATTGGTTGAGATGTCGAAGATTGATGGTTCTATTGGCTTATCAATGGCTGCCCATAATTCTTTATGTACAGGTCACATTCTCCAGTTCGCTAATGAAGAACAGAAACAAACTTATTTACCAAAGCTCGCATCAGGTGAATGGATTGGAGCGTGGGGACTTACAGAGCCCAACACAGGATCGGATGCAGGTAACATGAGAACCGTTGCTATTAAAGACGGAGACTATTATGTATTGAACGGAGCCAAGAATTTTATCACTCATGGCAAGTCTGGGAATGTTGCTGTGGTGATTGCACGCACCGGTAAAGTTGGTGACTCACATGCTATGACTGCCTTCATTATTGAAAAAGGAACTCCCGGATTCGCGGCTGGTAAAAAAGAAAATAAGTTAGGTATGCGGGCCTCTGAAACCGCTGAGTTAATTTTTACGGATTGCCGAATTCATAAAGATCAAATCATTGGAAAAGAAGGTGAAGGATTTGTTCAATCCTTGAAAGTTTTAGATGGGGGTCGCATCTCTATTGCTGCCTTAAGTTTGGGCATTGCCACAGGTGCATTTGAAGCTGCTTTGAAATACTCAAAGGAACGTCATCAGTTTAATCAACCCATTTCGGCCTTTCAGGGAATTTCATTCAAGCTGGCCGACATGGCCACCAAAATTGAAGCGGCATCTCTTTTAACCTATCGGGCAGCCGATCTTAAAAACAAAGGGAAAAGCGTTAACCGCGAGTCAGCCATGGCAAAATTATTTGCTTCTGAGGTAGCTGTGGATGTTGCTAATGAAGGAGTTCAGATTTTTGGAGGGTATGGATACACAAAAGACTTCCCCGCTGAGAAGTATTATCGGGATGCAAAACTGTGTACAATTGGCGAAGGAACCTCAGAAATCCAGAAATTGGTGATTTCACGCACTATTTTGAAATAAAATTTGTGTGTTTGGTGATAAGAATTCTATATTTGCAGCCCAAATAAGTGAAAACATGCTGATTATCAACATTAAAGAGAACGAATCAATTGACAAAGCACTAAAGCGCTTCAAAAAGAAATTTGAAAAGACTGGTGTTTTGAGAGCTTTGCGCGAAAGAACCTCATTTACAAAGCCTTCTATTAAAAGAAGAAGCGAAGTAATTCGTGCAGCCTATAAGCAAAAGCAATTTGCTTCAGACAATTACTAGTATTTAACTAAGATTATATAAACAATCCTCCGTGGGCTTTCCTCACGGAGGATTTTTTTTTACATTGTATCAACACAAGGTAGGAGGTGTAGATATGGTTGACTCATTTTTAAAATATATCCAGTTCGAAAAAAGGTATAGTCCTAAAACGGTTCAATCATATAAAACAGATCTTCTTCAATTTGAAAAATACTTAGAGCTCGAATTTACTGGCACCCAATCCCAAGATGCCAATTATGGATTGATCCGATCCTGGATCGTTAGTCTTGTAGAACTTAAATTAGATTCCATTTCCATCAATAGAAAGATTGCTTGCCTTAGATCATATTATAAGTTTCTAATGCGCCAGGAAATTATTAGCACCGATCCCATGGTGAAAATCAGAATCCTGAAAACAAAAAAGAAGCTTCCTCATTTTGTAAATGAGCAGGACACAATAAAACTATTGGATCAGGTTCAATTCCGTGATGACTATGAAGGCAAGCGCGATCAGTTAATCCTTGAATTGTTTTATGGAACCGGAATCCGCTTGGCGGAATTAATTACGCTAAAGGAAAGTTTTGTCAATTTTAATGATCGAACAATTCGTGTTTTAGGAAAAAGAAATAAGGAAAGAGTCATCCCGTTTTCTGCTTCACTCGTTACTATTATCAAGAGCTATCTGCTTGTTAGAAACCGAGAAGTTGTTAAAAAAGATTCAGGACTTTTATTGGTAACCGAACGCGGAGAACCTTTATACCCTGTGTTGGTAAATCGAATTGTGAAAAAGTATATGAAGTTATTTACTTCCGTAGAAAAGAAAAGTCCGCATGTGTTGCGCCACACGTACGCCACACATCTTCTCAACAAAGGAGCGGAAATAAATGCAGTAAAAGACTTGCTAGGTCATAGCAGTTTAGCAGCCACACAGGTGTACACACATAATTCAATGGAAAAATTGAAAAAAGTATTTGATCAAGCCCACCCAAAAGCATAGTGCCTATGTAATGAGTTCTACTATTTTTTAAATTTTATGTTCCACTTTTAAATTTTATGTTCTATGAAATTGCAAGTACAATCCATTCACTTTGATGCAGATCAAAAATTAATCGACTTCATTCAAAAAAAAGTAGATAAATTGGAAACGTTCTACGATCGAATGGTAGATGGCGAAGTCTTTTTACGATTGAACAACGAAGGGACTGAAAATAAAACGGTTGAAATAAAACTCAATGTACCAGGGCAAAATTTCTTTGCCAAGGAGCAAGCAGCATCGTTCGAGGCCGCTACCGATCAGGCAACCGAAGCCTTGCGCTCGCAGCTTAAAAAATTTAAAACAAAAATTAAGAATGGAAGGGTTTAAGAACCTTGCCGTATATAAACAAAAAAGGAGCTTTTAAGCTCCTTTTTTAGTTAGTTTAGTTTGAATGCTTTCTTGATTTCATCCACGTGTGTGAGTTTTTCCCACGGGAACAATTCAACTTTCACCTTCTTCTCGTTTCTCTTTCCTTTATTGAAAATCTTCTCTACTACTTTAGGCTCGCGTCCCATGTGGCCATAAGCTGCAGTTTCTGAATAGATAGGAGTGCGCAACTTGAAACGTTCTTCAATAAAGTAAGGACGCATGTCAAAAATCTTCTCGATCTTTTTAGCAATCTCGCCATCGTTAAGTTTTACTTTGGAAGTACCGTACGTGTTTACATATAAACCAACAGGTTTAGCAACACCAATCGCGTAAGCAACCTGTACCAGCACTTCATCGCATAAACCGGCAGCCACTAAATTTTTTGCAATATGGCGTGTAGCATAGGCAGCTGAACGATCTACTTTAGAAGGATCTTTGCCGGAGAACGCGCCACCACCATGAGCACCTTTACCGCCATAGGTATCAACAATAATTTTACGGCCAGTTAATCCTGTATCACCATGTGGACCACCAATCACAAACTTACCGGTTGGGTTAACATGATATTGAATGTCTGAACCAAATAGTTTTTGAACCCGCTTAGGAAGTTTTTTCTTGATGCGAGGAACCAAGACGTTTATTACATCATCTTTAATTTTTTTCAACATGATGGCATCTTTGGCGAAGTCATCGTGCTGGGTAGAGATTACAATAGCATCAATACGCTGTGGCTTGTTGTCATCGGAATATTCAATCGTAACCTGAGATTTTGCATCAGGTCGCAAGTACGTCATTACTTTACCTTCCTTACGGATAACGGATAATTCTCTTAATAACAAATGCGCGATGTCTAATGGCAACGGCATGTAGTTGTCCGTCTCATTGGTTGCATAACCAAACATCATTCCCTGGTCACCGGCACCTTGCTCTTCTTTTTTCTTACGCTCTACACCTTGGTTAATATCAGAAGATTGTTCGTGAATAGCTGAAAAGATACCGCAGCTATCGGCTTCGAACATATATTCACTTTTTGTGTACCCGATTTTACGAATTACTTCGCGTGCAATTTCTTGTACATCTAAATAGGCTTCAGATTTAACTTCACCCGCTAGCACAACTTGACCAGTAGTTACGAGTGTTTCGCAGGCTACTTTAGAATTTGCATCATACGCTAAAAAATAGTCGATGAGTGCATCTGAAATTTGATCGGCTACTTTATCTGGGTGACCTTCAGAAACCGACTCGGAAGTAAATAAATATGGCATAGTTAGAATTTGTTTTCAAATGATTAAGGGCGCAAAGATAATAAGTAAGATTATATGTCAAGCAGAATGAACTTGAATTAATAGCTTATGCAAGAAACAAGAAAACAGCAGGGCTCTTTGGCCAGTTGACGTTTGCTTTTTTCCACTGATTTATTGTCTTGTTAAGCACGGTTTCATTTTTACCTGTTAAATCCAATGCAACCGTTAGCCTAGTAGTGGCTTGAAGGCTTTTTAAGAAATGATTATACACAGAGTTGTTTCGATAAGGAGTTTCAATGAAAATCTGAGTTTGATTTTTAGTCTTTGACTCACGTTCAAGTTCCTTAATTTTTTGTTGGGCTTCTATTGCATCAATGGGCAAATATCCATGAAAAGCAAACTGCTGACCATTTAACCCGGAAGCTATCAAGGCTAGTAAAATGGAGGAGGGACCCACTAAAGGAACGACCCGAATGTTTTGCTGATGAGCATACTCCACAGCTAATGCTCCCGGGTCAGCAATGCCGGGGCAACCCGATTCCGAAAGGATTCCAATATCATGCCCTTCCTTTATAGGTAACATCAACTCAGATAACTCTTGAGGTGATGTGTCTTTATTCAATACCTTAAACTGCAATTCTTCAATGGAAGGATAGATATTTAAACTGCTCAAATATCTTCGGGCGGTGCGGATGTCTTCTGCCAGAAAATAAGAAAGATCTTTTAATACGGTTTTTACTCCAATAGGGATAACAGCATCTTCGGCTGATTCAGCAATTACATTGGGGATAAGAAATAGCTTGCCGTTTGTTGCCATTATTTTGTTAAGAAAGGAATGACTGTTTCAGCAAACTCTTTTGGTTTTTCGGCTTGCACCCAATGGCTGCTATCAAGAGTAACTAATTTATAAGCCGGAAAAATTTGCTGAAGAAGATTTTCATCGCCCAGTTTAAAATAGGTAGAGCGGGCACCTACAATAAAGAGAGTTGGTCCGTTATATTTTCCATCATATTGCATTCCTTCCCCAATCTCTTCAATGTGTTTATCAATCGCCTTTAAATTGGGTCGCCACCCAAATGCTCCATCACTTGTGCGATACAAGTTTTTTAATAGAAACTGGCGTACGTCCATTTCGGGTAAATACTTGCTTAGCAACTCATCCGCTTCCGTTCGTGAGGAAACATTAGATAGGTCGATGCTTAAGAGACCTTCAAGAATGTTGTCGTGATGCACCGGATACGTCTTTGGCACAATATCTACTACAATAAGTTTTTTTACTCGTTCAGGATATTTTACCGCAAAGTTCATGGCGGTTTTGCCTCCCATCGAGTGACCAATAATATTTACCTTTTCAAGATTGTGGTCATTTACAAACTCGAGCAGATCTTCTGCTAAAAGTTTATAATCGAACGCTTCGCTATGGGGCGATTGGCCATGGTTTCGCTGGTCGATCAAATACACGGTAAACTGCTCAGCAAAAGTTTTAGCCAACGTGTACCAGTTATCGGACGATCCGAACAATCCATGCAAAATAATTAGCGGCTCCCCTTGCCCCGACTGTCTATAAAACAACTTCATGCTGCGAAGATAATACTTCGCCCTTTACCGGGCTTCGTATTACAGGTACTACTTCGCTCTTTACAAGGGCTACGTAGCACAAGTACTAACCATTACATAAATTAAAGTCGAAAGACTATTAAGAGGTGGCTCTATCAACCGTATATTTGACCTTTATTTTTTTATGGAGCTTATTAATGGCGCTTATTCGATTCAAGGTCTTGACCTGACTGCAGTCTGCAAGGAATTTGGCACCCCTTTGTATGTATATGATGCAAAAAAAATTGTAGACCAATTAAAGAGTCTGAAGAATGCTTTTTCGGATACTGATGTACGCATTAAGTATGCGGCTAAGGCGCTCACCAATATTTCCATCTTAAAACTTTTAAAGAAAAATGGAGCAGGAGTGGACGTGGTGTCTATTCAGGAGGCACATCTTGCGCTGGGGGCTGGGTTTCTTCCGCACGAAATCATGTACACGCCTAACTGCGTGGATTTTGATGAGATTGTAGAAGGCGTTGAGTTAGGAATGAATATCAATCTTGATAACCTTTCAGTGCTCGAGAAGTTTGGAAAGAAATATGGTGACACGTATCCATGTTGTGTGCGCCTCAATCCGCATATTATGGCTGGCGGTAATTATAAAATCTCAACGGGCCATAGCAATTCCAAGTTTGGTATTTCAGTATATCAGCTTCCGCAGATCATGGAGCTGGCAGCGAAATATAAGATTGTAATAAACGGACTTCATATTCACACGGGCTCAGAAATTACAGAGACAGAAGTGTTCTTGAAGATGGCCGAAATTCTATTTGGTATCGCGCGCGATTTCCCTTCTCTAAAGTTTATTGATTTTGGGGGCGGATTTAAAGTTGCCTATAAAGAAGGCGACATGGTAACGAACGTGTATGATCTTGGGTTAAAACTGGGCAAAGCCTTCAAAGAATTTTATCTAAGCTATGGACGCAAACTGGAATTGTGGATTGAGCCTGGAAAATTTTTGGTAAGTGGTGCCGGCAATTTGTTGGTAAGAACCAATGTGGTTAAGTCTACACCTTCCGTAACGTTTGTAGGTGTCAACTCTGGGTTGAACCAACTCATTCGTCCCATGATGTATGATGCCTATCATGAAATTGTGAACATGTCAAATCCAACGGGATCACAAAAAGTGTATACCGTGGTGGGGAACATTTGCGAAACCGATACATTAGGTTCTGATCGTAAACTAAATGAAGTGCGCGAAGGCGATTTGCTTGCTATAAAAAATGCTGGTGCGTACGGATACTCAATGGCTTCTAACTACAACTCGCGCTTTAGGCCTGCCGAAGTTTTGATTATTGATGGAGAAGCAAAACTCATTCGTAGACGCGATACCCTTGAAGATATTTTGCGTGGGCAAATTGATGTGATTTAATTTTTTAAACAAGGCCGAACTCCTTCATGCAAAAGGCTAGCTTTTCCCGCTACGATATTTTTGTCATAGCCATTCTCACCATTTTACAGTTTACTCTGATCCTTGACTTCATGGTGCTTTCGCCATTAGGCGCCATACTAATGCCGGCTTTAAAAATCTCAACGGCTCAGTTTGGTATGGTGGTATCAGCGTATGCGTTCAGCGCGGGTATTTCAGGGTTTCTAGCCGCAGGCTTTGCCGATAAGTTCGACCGAAAGAAATTGTTACTCTTTTTCTATATCGGATTTATCGGAGGCACTTTGTTCTGCGGACTTGCACCGAATTACCACTATCTTCTGTTGGCGCGCATTGTAACCGGAATTTTTGGTGGAGTAATTGGATCTATTTCGTTTGCCATTATTACTGATTTGTTTCGGTTAGAACAAAGAGGCCGTGTGATGGGCTTTGTGCAGATGGCCTTTGCTTCAAGTCAAGTATTGGGATTACCAATAGGTTTATACTTCGCAAACCTGTGGGGTTGGCATGCACCGTTTATTATGATTGTGTTGGTAAGCATCGTAATTGCAGTCATGATTATTATTTATCTGAAACCAATCGATGAACATCTCAAAATTAAATCCGACCGAAATGCATTTGTGCATTTGTGGAAAACAATTTCAAAAAGCAGATATTTAAAAACATTCATTGCAACGACTCTTTTAGCAACAGGTGGTTTTATGATGATGCCCTTTGGAACCGCTTTTGGAGTGAACAATTTGAAACTTACGTTAGCTCAATTGCCTTTGCTATATATGGTGACAGGGGCATTCTCCATGATGACAGGACCGTTAATAGGTAAGCTAAGTGACAGTTGGGGTAAGTATCAGGTGTTCTTTGGAGGTTCGGTGATAATGATTGCCATTGTATTGATTTATACAAACCTTGGCCCCACACCTTTGTGGATGGTAATCATTCTAAACATAATTATGTTTATTGGTATTTCTTCGCGTATGATTTCTACATCAGCTCTTATCTCGGCCGTTCCGGATGCAACGGACCGCGGTGCGTTTATGAGCATCAATTCGTCCATTCAACAAATTTCAGGAGGCGTAGCTACTTACATTGCAGGACTCATTGTTGTGCAAACAGCTTCAGGTGAATTAGAGCGCTATGATATTTTGGGATACGTTGTTTCAGGAAGTATTGTTATCACCATAATTTTGATTTGGTTTTTAGATCAGTATGTTACCCAAAAAACAAAAGCCGAAATTGCCAAAGCACTCTAAGTCGGGAAACGATTCAAGTCAAGCAATCTATGATCTGGTTGTAATAGGAGGAGGTGCGGCTGGTTTTTTTGGAGCCATTAATGCTGCGCAGATGAATCCCGGGTTGCGCATTCTCATTCTTGAAAAAACGAGCAAGCTGTTATCGAAAGTTAAAGTAAGTGGAGGTGGACGATGTAATGTTACACATCATTGTTCCAGTCCTTCGGAGCTATCTCAGCATTATCCACGCGGACAACGTCAGCTTAAAAATCTGTTTCACAAATTTCAAGCTTCCGATACCATTGCATGGTTTGAAGCGCAGGGAGTAAAATTAAAAGCGGAAGCCGATGGACGCATGTTCCCGGTAACGGATGATTCACAGACAATCATAGATTGCTTTCTTCAGGCTGTTGATAATTTGGGAATAGAAATACGGACTAGCACTGAAGTTTCAAAAATTGAAAAGACAGCTGATACTTTTTTGATCCATACCAACGAAGTAGTCACTGCACGAAAAATTTTAATCGCGACAGGTGGGTATAATAAAAATGAAAGCTATCGTTGGCTAGCAGATTTAGGTCATGAAGTTGTAAACCCCATTCCGTCTCTGTTTACATTTAACGATCCCGCCAAGGAATTTACACCCTTGATGGGTGTAGCAGTGCCAAAAGGAGAAGTGAAAATTGCTGGAACTAAATTTAGTCAGGCAGGCGCAATACTTATTACTCATTGGGGGCTAAGTGGTCCGGCTGTTATTAAACTCTCAGCATGGGCTGCCGTGTATCTGTATCAACAGCATTATGCGTTCACAGCACTTGTAAATTGGACAGGCTGTACCCGAAACTGAAGTGCGAACAGAATTGATGAAGTTAAAGCAGGAAAATAAAAAAATGGTTTTCAATGCGGCACAGTTTGAGTTGCCTAAACGACTGTGGGAGTTTCTTTGCGCTAAAGCGGGAATAGAAGAACGTAAAATCTGGAGTGAGTTATCAAATAAACAGATTAACCGATTGATTGAATTGTTATTTGCTTGTCCATTCAATATAAAAGGGAAAACAACCTTTAAAGAAGAGTTTGTTACTTGCGGGGGTGTATCACTTAATGATATTGATCTTCAAACCATGGAAAGCAAAAAAATGAAGGGGTTATTCTTTGCTGGTGAAGTACTGGATGTGGATGGTGAAACGGGTGGCTTTAATTTTCAATCGGCCTGGAGCACAGCGTGGGTTGCTGGGCAGGCTATTGCCGATCATTTATCAAAGTAACTGTAAAAAGACTTCCTTTCCCTTCTTCGGAGAGTAAGGTTATTTCACCATCTATTTTGGCTAAGGCTTCTTTTACAATATATAAACCTAATCCTGTGCCATCCGATTGAGTGGAAGCGCGAAAGAACATGTTAAATATTCTATCATGATTGTCTTTAGGAATTCCCTCTCCATTATCGCGAATGCTAAAGATAGTTTTGCTTTTTGATTTGCTAAAAATCACTTCAATGTAAGGATCCGCTTGATCAAGTCGATGATATTTTACAGCATTTGAAAGCAGATTGCCAACAATAATTTTTAATTGAGCGGTATCCGAGTAAAATGTGTTTTCAGGATTTTGAACATAGTTAAGTCGTATTGCGCTTGCTCCCTCATTAAATTTCAAATCAGCGATTATCTCAAACACGAGTTTATTGAAATCAATAAACTCGTGTTTAGCTTCTGAGTTTTTACTGCGTGATAGCCTAAGTATATCCCCAATGACTATGTCGAGCTTTTTAACTCGCTGATCAATCATGTCAAAATACTTTCGATTTATTTCGTTTGGTTCAGCCTCTATCTTTGCAAGATTTGTGAGCCCTAATATGGATGCAATGGGCGCTCTCAGATCATGAGAGACACTGTAAAGAAAACTGTCCAATTCTTGATTTGTCTTTTTTAATTTCTCACGCTCATCTTCCAACATCCACATAATCATGCCCAAGCCAATCAAAAAAATAACTATTAGTTCTAATAGGCCAAAGAAAGAGGGGAAAGCGTGAGTGCCACCTAAAAAATTAAGGATGACAATAGTGGAATAATAAATGGCAACTAATCCATAGGATAAAAATCCTGAGGCTAATATTTTCTGACCAATACCTCTTGTAAATTGAGGGTTCTTTAGTGTAATAAGCCCCGCAATTAGAAACCCGATACCTATAAGCAGGTATTTAATTCCTACCCGCAATAAATATCTAATATTACCAGCATCTGGGTTTTCATGTTTATAGAGGATGATGGTAAGGCTTATCAGTAAGATTGAACCGAGAATCCACCATAATCTTTTTGGTTTAACATCTTGTTTGCGAACAAGTACAAAGCACCCAATTAGTATAAATGCAACTTGCCAGAAAGAGAACGTCATGGAGGCTAGACTCAGCCAAAATCTATGTTCAGTATATCCGTTCTTTGGCAACATCAGTATGGATGAAGTGCTTATCATAAAAAGAAAAAAGGCAAACCAACTGAATGCCCAGGTTTGAAGAAATTTATGCTTGTTTAGGGAGTAGAAATGGAGAAAAACAAGAAAGAGTAAGAGGCCAATTACACCTTGAGCAAAATAGGTAAGTATAGTACGATAAAGTAGTTCCGAAAGCTGCCCCTCAACCATGTGAGAAAGTTATAAAAACAAAACCCCTCAATACTATCAAGGGGTTTGTTATTTAATTGTGGTGACGGAGGGAATTGAACCCCCGACACAAGGATTTTCAGTCCTTTGCTCTACCAACTGAGCTACGTCACCTAATTTTGACTTGCTCTACCTTCCCGATAGCTATCGGGATGAGCTACGTCACCTAAAAACCAGCCTTTTTAGCGGATGGGGTCACAAAAGTATGCAAATTTCAATTTGGTGCAAACCCAGCCTCAATTTTTCGGCTTTTGTTATAAAATTTGATTCAACCACAAGGGTAAACTAACTTCCCGCTAAAATTTATGCTATGGCTGTATTACAGCAAATTCTTTTCGTAATCACATTGGCAATTGCGGTTTACTTCATCCGTAAGAGGGTGTTACGCATTCGTGGCAACATACAACTTGGCAAAAAGCACAAAACACAGGGTGACTCCGGGGCACGTCTTCAAAACATGCTGTTGATTGCCTTTGGGCAAAAGAAGATGTTTAAGAAGCTGATCCCAGCTACGTTTCATTTTTTTATTTATGTCGGCTTTCTGGTGATTAACCTGGAAGTGCTTGAGTTTGTAATTGATGGTGTTGCAGGCACGCATCGAATCTTTGCCCCGTACTTAGGTGGCCTCTATAATGTGTTGATGAATGTATTTGAGTTTCTTGCTATTGCAGTTCTGTTGGCGTGTATCATTTTCTTAATCCGAAGAAATGTAATTAAAGTGGCCCGCTTTCAATCTGTTGAGATGAAGGGTTGGCCGAAACTGGATGGCAACTTGATTTTGATTATTGAAAGTATTTTAATGATTGCCATTCTAACCATGAATGCAAGTGATCAAATTTTGCAAACACGCAATGATCATTATGTAGCAACTGGCAGTCTTTTCTTCAGTTCATTCTTGATTCCGGTGTTTTCAAATCTAGATACCTCGGTACTTATTATTATAGAACGTTTTGCGTGGTGGTTTCACATTATCGGTATTCTTGGGTTTACGGTGTATGTCACCTACTCAAAACACTTGCATATTTTTATGGCATTCCCCAACACGTATTTTGCCAAGCTGGAAGTAAAGGGTCATATCAATAATATGCCCATTGTGACAAACGAAGTAAAGTCTATGTTGGGGCTTACAACAGAAGCACCCGCAACTCCAGCAGAACCCGGAAGGTTTGGAGCCAAGGATATAAACGATCTTAGTCGAAATAATTTAATGGCAGCTTATTCATGCACCGAGTGTGGTCGTTGCACAGCAGAATGCCCGGCTAACCTTACGGGAAAGAAACTTTCGCCTCGCAAGATCATGATGGACACGCGTGACCGCATGGAGGAAGTGGGAAAGAGTTTACAAACCGGTGGACAAGGATTGAATGATGGAAAGACCTTGCTTAATGATTATATCACCAAGGAAGAAATTAATGCGTGCACAAGTTGCAATGCCTGTGTGGAAGCGTGCCCCATCATGATTAACCCGTTGGAAATTATTTTGGAACTGAGACGTTATGTTGCTATGGAAGAATCGGGTTCACCTGCGCAATGGAACAGCATGTTTCAAAACATTGAAACTAGTTTTGCTCCTTGGAAATTTTCGCCAAGTGATCGGTTTAATTGGAGTAAAGAGTAATTATCTAAAAGAATATTTGAATGAACGTACCAACTCTTGCCGAACTTACTGCTAAAGGCGAATCACCGGAAATAGTTTTTTGGGTGGGATGTGCCGGGTCGTTTGACGATCGCGCCAAGCGAGTGACTAAGGCTTTTGTAAAAATCCTGAATGCAGTAGGAACTAACTTTGCCGTGCTAGGCACGGAAGAATCGTGCACGGGTGATCCTGCGCGCAGAGCAGGCAATGAATTTCTGTTTCAAATGCAGGCGATGAGCAATATCCAGGTGCTTAATGGATATAATGTGAAGAAGATTGTAACGGCTTGTCCGCATTGCTTCAACACCATAAAAAATGAATATCCGGAGTTGGGGGGTAACTATGAAGTAATTCATCACTCTACCTTTCTTCAACAGTTAATCAATGATGGAAAAATAAAACTGGCTGAAGGCGGATCCTTCAAAGGAAAAAAAATTACGTATCACGATTCTTGTTATTTGGGCAGAGCCAATAATATCTATGAAGCCCCACGCGAAGTGCTTCAAGCGTTGGATGCTGATTTAGTAGAGATGAAGCGTTGTCGCACAACCGGTTTATGCTGCGGAGCCGGAGGAGCACAAATGTTTAAAGAGCCAGAAAAAGGAAACAAAGACATTAATGTGGAGCGTGCCGAAGAGGCATTATCGACTGGCGCAGGAACCATTGCTGTGGCTTGTCCGTTTTGTATGACAATGATGACCGATGGCGTAAAGAGCAAAGAAAAGGAAGCAGAAGTGAAGGTGAAGGATCTTGCAGAAATAATAGCAGAGGCAATAAAATAAGAATTACAAAGTACGATTTACGAAGTGCGATTTTTTTAAGACCTCAAAATTCGTACTTCATAAATCGTCAATTATAAATTAGTAAAAATGTATTTACCCTTTGAAGAATTACCGAGTGAGAGCAGGGTTTGGATTTATACGGGAATCCGGGCATTTACACAAGAACAAGAAAAGTCTGTGAGTGGGTTGCTTGAATCATTTTGTGCTAAGTGGGCGGCTCATGGCGAACCCTTCAGAACTTCATTCAAAATTGAACAGAAGTCAATTTATTGTGATGGCATTGGATGAAGATTTTCAGAATCCAAGCGGTTGCTCCATTGATAGCTCAGTGGGTATCTTAAGACAAGTTCATACGGCAACAGGGATTGATTTTTTAGATCGATCGGCAGTTCCTTTTCTTATCGACAATCAGGTGGTGCTGATTCCACTTTCCAATTTGAAGGCACACTTTACGTCTGGCGATTTAAAATCAGATACCCTCACGTTTAATACCTTGGCTGCAACGAAGGGCGAATGGGAATCGGCCAATACAATTCGTGTAGAAAAGTCGTGGATGGCAAAATATTTACCTAAAACTGCGTTAACTCAGTAGCATTAAATATTTCGTATTTTTAGCATTGTAAGATCTTATGAGAGTTAGCGTTGCATTGGTACTGGTCGGGATTGATTGTGGTAGCAGGTTGTAGCCCCGAAAAGAAGGCTATGAAGTCCTTCCGCTATGGCAAGTATGAGAAGGTGATCGATTACTATAAAGGCACTCTCAAAAAAGATCCCAACAATGGAAAGGCAAATTATTTCCTCGCTGAATCCTATCGACTTTCTAACCGCATTAAAGAATCAGAACCGTTCTATGCCCGCGCAAAAGGCAAAGGAGTAAATCCGGATTCAGTTAAATTGTATTATGCCAAATCATTGCAGGCAAATGCAAAATATAATGAGTCTCGCGCAGTGTTGGAAGAGTTGGAAACGTACAACCAATGATGAAAAAATAAAAAGTCGCGCACAAAGAGAGATTGATGGTATTGATTACCTCGATAAACTTTCTCAAAAAAAGAGCTACTATAAAATAAAGAATCTGGAAGCCATCAATACTCCCTTCACTGAGTATGCTCCGGTTTATTCTAACAACGAATTGTACTTTACTTCTTCAAGAAGCAATTCTCGAATTTACGAAGCAACAGGCACTCCGTTTACGGATATTTATAAAGCAGAAACCAATGGCGCTAATGTAAATGCAAGTACCATTGCTCCATTACCCAAGTTTTATAAACGAATCGAACATTAACGAAGGCTGCATCACCTTCACACCCGATGGCAAGACTATGATTTTTGCTAAGGGCAATAATGGTAAACGCAAAGGAGCCATTGATGTGGATTTGTATTTGTCACGCTATCGCAATGGACAATGGGCAGAACCAACTCCTATCAACATTAATCAACCGGATGCTTGGGAATCGACACCTGCGCTAAGTCCGGATGGAAGAACACTTTATTTCTCCTCTAACCGCAAGGGTGGTTTTGGTGGACTCGATATTTATTCGGCACAAATGGATGGGCGAGGTCGGTTTGGTAGAGTAAAAAATCATGGGACCTGAAATCAATACAGCAGGTTCTGAAATGTTTCCCTATGTTTCTGAGAGTGGTAAAATGTTTTTCTCTTCCGATGGGCATCCGGGCTATGGCATGTTAGATATTTTTGAAGTGAAACGTGCGAATGGAAAAACAGTAGTTCAGAATTTGGGAGAGCCGGTTAATTCCACAGCGGATGATTTTGGAATCTATTTGTTCAAAGCGGATCGAGGTTTCTTTACTTCCAACCGTGAAGGGGGCATGGGTGATGATGACATTTATACTTTTATAAATGAAGATCCAGAACTTAGGGTTGTAAATTATTATTTGCAAGGCATTACGTACATGACTCGCAAGGATAGCACACTTAGAGATTTTACCAAATACAAAAGTTGCTTTGCTTGATCAGGAAGGTGAGGTGATGCAGGATTTTGTTACTGGCAATGATGGTAAGTTTCTGTTCCGCGTTTACGAAAATGAAGATTACTCTTTGTTGGGCGAAACCGATGGATTTATTACCAAACGACAATCATATACTACCATTGGAAAGTCTGTACCGCTTGGAATCATTGAAAGAACTTGTTACAAACATTACACTTGATACGATTATGGTGCTTGATCGTAAAGAGCGCAATAGGATTTTCAGGTTGGAGAATATTTATTTTGGATATGATTCAGCAGTTATTAGAAAAGAGGCTGCACGCGAGTTAGATAAACTTGTTACGCTTCTCAATGATAACTCAGATTTGAAGATTGAAATGGGTTCGCATACGGATAGTGTTGCGTCCGATGTTTATAATATTCAACTATCGCAGCGCAGGGCAGAAGCGACAGTTAATTATCTGATTCGCAAAGGCATTGACCCTGCAAGACTTGTAGCTAAAGGGTATGGCGAATCCAAACCCATTGCGCGTAACACAAATCCCGATGGCAGCGATAATCCGGTAGGCCGCCAACGCAACCGAAGAACAGAATTTAAGATTCTGGAGATTGGTGCCCTTATTCAAAAGGGTGAGGATGATGACGATAAGTACTTCCGAAACGAGTTGAAAAAAAATGAGTGATCACTTTCAAAACGTGATGCCGATTATATATTTCTTTGTTTTCAAACTGTGCGAGCTGCCCGCATTAATCCCGCCATAGCGTTAAAGAACGAATGATTTATCTACCAGACACTATTTGACTACCGATCCCTACATTATCAGTGAACACACTATAAAGGAACCTCCGCGTTCTTTTATCGCGAGTTTGAAATTTTTAGGACCGGGTTTTATTCTTTCAGCTTCTATTGTGGGTTCGGGCGAGTTGATTGCCACCACGGTGCTTGGCGCGAGCGCTGGTTTTGCTGCGTTATGGATTATTATTATTAGCTGTCTTGCCAAAGTAGCCGTTCAATTGGAGTTTGGGAGGCACGCCATACTAACAGGCGAAACAGCGGGACAATCATTTAACAAGTTGCCTGGTTTGCGCTTTGGAAACGCCAACTGGTCGGTGTGGATGTTGTTGATCTTGCAAACGCTTAAGGTGGTTCAGATTGGCGGCATCATTGGAAGTGCGTCAGTTGTGTTGCATTTACTTTTTCCCGCTGTCAACATTGCGGTGTGGGTGCTGATCATTGCAACCTTTGCAGCTGCGCTGATTTATAATGGTAAGTATGCCATGATCGAAAAAGTATCGCTACTCATGATTTTACTTTTCACGGTGCTCACGTTAGCTTCACTTTTCTCAATTCAGTTTACAGAATTTGCTTTCTCCTTTACGGATCTGATAAATGGGCAACGATTTAAACTCACGCCCGAAGAAATAGGAATTGCTTTGGGTGCGTTTGGAATTACCGGAGTAGCCAGCGATGAAATCATAGCTTACAATTATTGGTGTATTGAAAAAGGATACGCCAGTTATGCAGGCCCGCCTACGCATACACCCGAGTGGAAAAAAAGAGCCCAAGGCTGGATCAACGTGATGTACATCGATGCCGTGGTGGCGATGGTTATCTATACGCTTGTGACAGTTACATTTTATTTATTGGGGGCCGCTATTTTGCATGGTCGCGAAACTGTGCCGCAAGGAAATCAGGTGATTGAAACATTAGCACTTATTTATACGCAATCGCTGGGAAACGGAATAAAAACAATGTACCTCGTTGGGGCATTCTTTGTTTTGTTTTCCAGTGTGTATGCTACCCTGGCTTACTGGACACGCGTATTTACTGATCTCTCGGGTCAGATTGGTTGGCTTGATTTTTCCGATCAAGCGAAAAGGAAAAAAGCAATCTCCCTGTTGGGAATAATTTTTCCGTTCGTGTGGGCGTGCATGTTTCTTTTCATTCAATTGCCTGTACTCATGGTGCTATCAGGTGGCATTGTTGGTTCAGTTATGCTTATCATTGTCATCTATGCCGCTTGGATCTTTAAGTATAGGCGCAACCAGGTACTAAAAACCAGTTCGGGGTATAACATTCTTTTTTGGATAAGCTTATTATCGATCGCATGGGTAGGGGTGTATGGATTGATACAGGTGGTTAGGTAGCAGGATTAACAACAAAAAAAAATACGCTTCAAGCGTATTTTTTGTTATTATAATAATAGTTGAGTTTAAGATTGATTCTCGAGACTGGCACCAACAACATTCTTCTTTACAGATTCAATTCCGTTTTCCATTGCTGCTGTGCTTTCATACATTTCACTCTTTCCAATAATCTGACCATTGCCGGCTTTTAAATTGAAATAAGCTTTTCCGTTTTTTGATTCTTTACGCTCAAAGCTATCATCGTTCAACCCGTTTTTAATTACTGACTCTACGCCATTTTTGCATGCATCCATACTTGAATAACCCTCACTCGTAAGTATAACCTGATGATTACCTGCTTTTAAATTGAATTGATAATCGTTGTTTGTGCGTTGTGTTATTACAAATTTTCCCATTCTTTAAATATATTTTAATTAAAAATTCCTTTCTCTTTAATATAAGAAAATAATAGGAGAGTTAAAAATTTTATTTCAATTGATTGACATTATCTGCTCTAATTGTATGTACACAACGAAAATGAACTTGAATAAAATTCCATTTACTTTTCTGTACTCACTAAATATTTTTTTCTTTTAATGTTTTAAAACTTGTCAGATATCCAAACTCAGTCTTTTGTGATTTTGCTGAGGCCTCAACAACTTTAAATGGAAGCGTAGTTCGTATCGTGCAAACTCCACCATTCAATGACTTTATAGTTGCTTCAGCTAATTTATTATTAGCTCAGGCGAAGCTTACGCAATGCGATGATTTTATATTAGACAATGATATTTATTGAAAAGCGATTGCAACAAGTGAGGAGAACCTTAATTCAATTAATGAAGAGGCCACAGATTCACTGATTAGTTCTGTGAATCTGTGGCTTTAAATCTCTAATACCCTTTCGTAATTCCTTTCTCAATAGCTGGCACACCTTCTTTCATCCACGGTGGCATAGGCGCGGCTTTCAAATAGTAATCAAAAAACTGCTTCATTCGAATTTGAAAGTCCATCCGATTTTCACGCTTCACCGGCCAGTGTGGTTCACCATTGTAGTTCAGCATCCATACAGGCTTATTCAATCTGCGCAGCGCCATATACATTTCTATCCCCTGATACCACGGCACTGCACCATCGGCATCATTGTGAAGGAGCAGTAATGGAGTTTTAATTTTATCCGCAAAGAAAATGGGCGAGTTCTCGATATAGTGCATGGGCTTTTCCCACAAGCTTCCACCAATGCGACTTTGAGAATGTTCGTATTGAAACATTCTACTTAGACCGCTTTCCCACCGGATGCCACCATAGGCGCTAATCATATTGGCGACAATAGCTCCGGCTTCACCCGCTTTAAATAAATCGGTGCGCGTAACCATGTAGGCCGTTTGATAGCCGCCCCAACTATGGCCTTGAATACCAATATTCTTTTCATCAACAAATCCTTTTGAGATCAGTTGAGTAACACCGGGCATGATACAGTTCATGGCACTTTCACCAGGGAATCCAATCTTATAAACAATGTCGGGCACAAATATGAGATAACCATCACTTACATAGGTTGAACGATTGATGGTTGAGCGCAGCGGAGTAGGATGAGTATACCCATGAAGATTGTCGCTTTCTTTTTCATAGAAGTAAACAATCATTGGATACTTTTTCTTTGGATCAAATCCTTCAGGTTTGTAGAGTAATCCCTGCAAAGGGAGGTTGTCGAGTGAAGTCCAGTTGACCAACTCAACATTTCCCCAGAAATAATTTTTCATTTGTGGATTGGCATCACTGATCTTTTTTGGCGTTGAAAGGTTTAAATCGGAAACCCATACATCGGGAAACTCACGAAAACTTTCACGCGTGAAGAGAATTTTGTCAGCTTGCTTTGCTTTCACCACTCCGCCAAAGCGGTAATTATCCATCAGTAGTTTTGTGAGCTTTCTATCTTTCAACGAAAGGGTATAATACCCGGATGCTTTGGTGGTTTCATTAAATGCATAGAGTAAAAGTTCCTGAGCAGGATCGAAAAAACGTTGCTCAACATCGAGCCGGACATTACGAAACACAATTTTTTCTTGTCTGCCTATTTTAGTAAGGTTAACAGGAGCCTTTTTGTTTTCAGGATCAAGCGCCCAAAGGTCGTATCGATCGTACACAATAAACTGTTGATCATTGGCCGTCCACCCAGCGGCACCATAAGTGCTCGGATAATCAGGATGATCATCTTCTTCATCGGCAAGAGCAACTTTTAAATCAGGCGCGAGTTTAATCGTGCGATCAGTTGTTACTGAATAGGAGAACCATGCCGTGTCGGGTAAACTAAACCAGTATACAAAATTCGCCTTGGGCGAAAGGCTTGCATTTCCTTTTATTTGAGTGGCAACCTTCTTTCGCGATTTATCTTTTGTGTTGTATAGATATAAATCATTGGCTGACGAACCTTCCCATGTAATTGCTTTGCGATACGGCACATTTGTTTCGCCCAGAAGGGTGGCAGAGTTTCCTTCATCACCCAGTTCAATAGATGGAACTTCGGTATCCGCCAGTTGCATCAATTCTTTTGTAGCAAGATTTATCGATGCTAAATACGATCGCTTCTTTTCATTAGCCAACTGTCGATTTTGTTGCGGATAAATGTATGGATCATCACCTCGCCATATTTCTACACTCACAATTTCCTCGGTGAGCAGCGTTGTATCTTGAACAACAGGTTTGGGCGCTGAACCAAAGAATAGATGGTTGCCATCTTTTGAAAATAGCGGTGTATAGTTTTCGCTCACAATCCAATTTTGTGGAATGCCCATTGACGTTTCAACATCTAACAATTGCGCAGAAGCGTTTCCCGTTTTCCAATGATAAAGTTTGTAAAATTTGATTTGAGCTTTAGTTGTATCCGAATCCATTAGGAAAGCAGTTTGCGTTCCGTCTTCACTTATCGATAATCCTTTGTATTTATATTTTGGTTTCCCTTCATGGAGATTCTTAAGTTCATTCTTTTGTAAATCGTACCAATAGACTCCGGCATTCATCGTAGAATCATTTCCAGTAGAGCTAAATAGCACCCCTTGCCCGTGTTTTGCGAACATGTAATCCGTTACATATCCGAATAAAGTTTCTTTGCTGTTGGTTAGATTTCTTAACACTAACGTATAGCCCGTGTCATCAGAATTCTTTCTTGGTTTTTTAACCTTCTTGGCAGGATCAGGTTTAGCTTCTCCTGCTTTAGGTTTCTCTTCCTTCTTCACTTCTTGTTGCCAGGCCACCCAACCACCGGCTTTCTCTGGTACTTTATACGATTTTACGTCAGCTACTTTTTCGGTCTTGCGATTAGAGAACGAATAGATTCCAAGCGAGTCTTTTGGTAGATCGTCTTTCTTTTTTTTCTGCCTGCGAAGTTCTTTCACTTTATCTTGCTGAGGTTTGATTTTAAAAATTGCATGTCGGCTATCAAACGTGAGAGAAATATCTGTGGCTCGTTTCACTGAATCTTGGGTGTTGGATTTTAGATTATAAAAAATGACTTTTCCATCGCCATCTTGGGGATTAACGGTAAACACTGCGTTGGCTCCATCAGGAGTTAATGCTTTATAGGGAATTTCTTTCCAACTGTCATACACCGTATGGTCCAATGCTTTTTTAGCGGAGGGTTGGGTTACAAATGATTTTTTCTGGCCAAAGCTCAGGCCACTTATAAGCAGGAAGGTTGTTAGTAATATTAACCGCATAGAATTTATTTTTTGTGAAAATACTCACTGAACCATAAACGGGATTAATAATTTTTATCAATGGCAAAGACAAACGCTAGGGCTATCTTTGGGATATAATCAATACGTTTATGGAACTCACACTCACCACACCTGCGTTGTTATTCCCAACGGTTTCTTTAATTCTACTCGCATTTACCAATCGGTTTTTAGCGGTAGCAGCCCTCATTCGCAAGTTGGCAAGTGAGTATCACACCAAAGAAGACAAACGAATAGCTGATCAGATTCAAAATCTTAGGGTTCGCCTGCGCCTCATTCGCGATATGCAAATGTTAAGTATTGTTGCGTTGTTCTTAAGTGTACTTTGTATGTTCTTTTTGTTTAACGGCCAGGAGCAAATTGCCAAATATGTTTTTGGGGCTGCGTTAATTTCACTAATGATTTCGTTGGGGCTATGCTTACGCGAGATTCAAATTTCTACCCGAGCGTTGTCAATCCAACTAAAGGATATTGGAGAAGAGGTAAAGTTGTGGGATCCGATTAAGAAGTTGGTAAAAAAGAAGAGTGATTAATCAGGATTATTCACAAACCATAATACCATGGTTGAAATAAATCCAATTAAGAATAACAATACTCTTCTATAAGATCGTGTTTTCCAGAATTCGTAAAAAGCAACTAATATAACAACACCTAAAATTATAGTGGCTGGCGCAAAATCTTCTTTCTCGAAAGTAGCAATAGAAAGATTGCCATGATAAACCATTAATCCCGGCAGCAGCCAAACCAAGCTGTGCAAGTTTCTCCACTGCCTCCCTAATTTTCGTTCACTTGCTTTGTTTGATGTGATCAGCATCAAGGCTAGAATAGGAATCATGATCCATACCGGTTGTAGCGAAGGTTCAAGCAACTGATTTAGAATTGATTCATCGCGCTTTAAAAAGAAGAGCCCACTGATTAATCCATGTGTGAGCAACCACGTTCCCGCAGCAATGCCTAAATCTTTACGGTATTTTACCAACCAGCGCAGATATGGATTTTCTCTAAAGAAACCCAACCGCATAAACATGGATGGCAATAAAGTAAAAGTCAGCAGTACCGTTCCACAAATGGCACTAAACCCTGCTGGTTCGCCCACTTGAAAATAGCCTAATCCTAAAAGAACCAGCAGTGTCGGAATACTAATAATCCTCAACCATTTTTTTAAATCGACTCTAACAAGATCAAGAAACACCATACTGCTTCAATTATAAACAAACTCTCCGTGCGGAGACTTTAAGGTAACTTGTTTAGCTTTTGCGGTTTCCACTCTACCTATCACTTGAGCCTCAATTCCGAAAGATTTAGAAATGTCTATTACTTGTTGAGCATGAGCTTCGGGCAAATAAATCTCCATGCGATGCCCCATGTTAAATACTTTATACATCTCCTTTGGATCGGTGCCCGAAGCCCCATGAATAAATTTAAAGAGAGGCGGAATTTCAAAGAGATTATCTTTAATCACATGCAGATTTTCTATAAAGTGTAGCACTTTAGTTTGCGCGCCTCCGCTGCAATGAACAACACCGTGAATCTGAGTTCTCAGGTTTTTCAAAATCTCTATCATTACCGGAGCATAGGTGCGTGTGGGTGAAAGCACCAGCTTACCCATGTTTAAAGGAGCACCGGGTACTTCGTCAGTTAGTTTATAGTTGCCAGAATACACTAAATTTTCCGGCACTGCTTTGTCGTAGCTCTCAGGATATTTTGCTGCATACATATGGGCAAACACATCGTGGCGTGCAGAGGTAAGTCCATTGCTACCCATGCCACCATTGTATTCATGTTCGTAGGTTGCTTTGCCTGAAGAGGCTAAGCCAACAATTACATCACCCGCCTGAATATTTCCATTATCAACAACATCGCTGCGCTTCATGCGCGCGGTTACGGTGCTATCCACAATAATGGTGCGTACCAGATCTCCAACATCGGCTGTTTCGCCACCGGTACTGTAAATTTCCATTCCATATTTGCGTAGCATCTCCAACACTTCTTCAGTGCCATTGATGATTGTTGAAATGACTTCTCCGGGAATCAGATTTTTATTTCTTCCAATGGTGGATGACAACAAGATAGGTCCGGTAGCGCCCACACAAAGTAAGTCATCAATGTTCATGATGATGGCATCCTGTGCAATACCCTTCCACACCGAAAGGTCTCCGGTTTCTTTCCAATAAATGTAGGCCAATGATGATTTGGTGCCCGCGCCATCCGCATGCATGATTGTACAGTACTCATCATCGCCCCCTAATTGATCAGAGACAATTTTGCAGAATGCTTTAGGAAAAAGTCCTTTGTCCAGATTTTTTATAGCCTGGTGAACATCTTCTTTGCTGGCGGATACCCCGCGTTGATTATATCGATCGGACATCTATAGTGACTTCAGATAAATGATTCTGTAAAGGTGTTAATTTTTTCTTTTAATCTCTGATTAGTTTTTGATTCAGAATAAATATTAGGTTACTAAAGAGAATCCAGATATAGGTCTTCCACTTTCTTTCGTGCCCAGGGTGTTTTTCTAAAGAAAGTAAGGCTTGATTTTATACTGGGATCGTTCAGGAAACAATTAACGGGAATGCGTTCACCTAATTCATCCCACCCATATTTGTCTACCAAAAAATTCAGAATGAACTCAAGGGTTTTGCCATGCAATGGATTATTGGGTTGTTCACTCATAATGGATTGTTTTTAATTCATTGGAATAATCAGCCTGTAAATCTTCAGGTAATTTTGAGAGCACGCTGCCAATTTTCTTAAGCTGCTGTTGATACAAATTAAACAGAACGGTTCCTGTGCTTAAAGGAATCTTTGCAGCCACTACTTTTTCACAAAAATAAATGCGCAGTTCTAACTCAGTCTGTGGAAGCCCAGAGTATTTTATCTGTCTATTGGTGTAGCGTAATATTTTACGAAGAATCTTTTTAGTGAGGTATAGATTGCGACCAGAGACTTCTTCAAATAATAACTCAATTTCTGCTTTTACTTGCTGGATATATCCAGGTTCGTCATGAGCTTCGAAAAGCAAATAGCTCAACAACTCTTTATTTTCCTTTTTGTATTTGGCTAACCGAAGACAAAGTGTTTGCAGTACATCTGAATCTATATGCTGCAATTCTTTTCGGATGTCGCTTATTGAAACGGAAGTCATCTTAAACAGATAAAGCGCAAAGGTGCATAGATTGAATGGATTCTTGGTATTTGTTGATGAATTCTTATTGTTTGTTGATGGATTCGTGGAAGTTAAGCATCGTAAGATGACTGGTATGCAACTCTTACTAAAATATTGCGTCTTATTGTAAACCTTTGCTCTATGATTCGAAATTACCTTCTCATTGCCACCCGCAATCTTTTCAAAAATTTAGGGTACACCTCTATCAACATCTTCGGCCTTGCTATTGGATTAGCCTGCTGCTTGCTTGTTACCCTATACGTTCGGTTTGAATTGAGCTATGAGAATTTTCATGAAAACAAGGAATCGATTTATCGCTACATACCTCGGGGAGAACGGGATGGAAATGTTAGCATGCAAACCATGCTGCCGGCAGGATTTGGCCCGTTAATACATGATAGCTTTCGCGAAGTAGAAAAATTCACTCGCTTTTCAGATGTGGATGAGCGGCCAATGATTAGAATGGGAGATCAATTTTTAGATGCAAAAACACTTTCTATTGCTGACCAAGATTTTTTCCAAATTTTCAGTTTCCGACTTGTGCAAGGTGATGCTGCTACTGTACTTTCTCGTCCAAATACAATTGCCATCGCCAAATCGGTGGCTGATAAATATTTTTCCAACGGAGATGCCATCGGGCAGGTGATTCGATACAATAACAAATACGATTATGAAATAACGGGAGTGTTTGAGGATGTTCCGGCTAATTCACATTTACAATTCACTTACCTCACCACGTTCGAGACCATTGCTAAGATGGTTCAGGATCAATATAATTTTCCAGCCGATCAATTCTTAACCAGTCTCGATGCCTGGAACTACTCTACCTACTTCTACATCCCCAACGAACAAGATATTACAGGCTTAACAAAAAAGATCGATCAAAAATTTACGGAAGCACGAAAAGAAGAATTTAATGACCAGGCATTAGGCGACTGGCTACAACCCTTGTCTGAGATTCATTTTACAAAAGGAATAAAGGCTGACTCCGCGAATGGCGATATTGGTTACGTGTATATTTTTTCAGCTGTGGCACTGCTCATTCTTATTATCGCATGTTTCAATTTTATGAATCTTTCTACCGCTCGGGCGATGAAACGCGCGAAAGAAGTTGGATTGAGAAAAGTGATGGGCGCATTTCGATATCAACTCATCAATCAATTTTTGGGTGAGACGGTTGTGCTGGTTGCTATTTCTTTGGTGATAGGAATTATTTTGCTTGAGTTGCTTGTGCCGATGTTCAATTCGTTGGTGGGTCAAAATTTAGAAGTAGTTTATCTTGGCAAGAATAGCGTTGTACTTTATATCTTATGCATCGGTTTAATTACAGGAATTGTTGCCGGGAGCTATCCGGCTTTTTATCTCAGTTCTTTTGTGCCCGCTGATGTGTTAAAGGGGCAAAAAGGTCCGTCTGGTAATGCAGGGTTACGCAAGACGCTTACCGTATTGCAATTTGGCGTGGCTGCCTTTTTAATGATTGGCACATTGGTCGTTTATCAACAAATGAATTTCATTCAAAACAGAAATTTAGGCTTCGATAAAGAAAGCATTGTTTATATGAGTCCGCCTTCCGAGTTGTGGAACAAGAAAGAAGTGATAAAACAGAATTTGCTCTCAAACTCAAAATTTAAAACGGTAACGTTTTCAAATGGAACTCCGGGCATGGAAAGTTCTACGTGGCAATATGATTTTCCAGGGCTTGATATTCCTAAGCGTAATATGAATACGATGATCATCGACTATGATTATCTTAAAACGTTTGGGTTGGAATTAGTGGCTGGCCGCGATTTATCAACAGAGTTCGGAACCGACTCAACCGAAGCCTACATACTCAATGAAGCAGCTGTTGCTGAATTAATGTTGGAAAAGCCAATCGGCACACCTATGCGTGCGTTGGATGGACATCCGGCAGGTCGAATTGTTGGAGTAGTAAAAGATTTTCATTACCGATCGCTTCATCGAAAAATTGAGCCCCTCGTGTTGCGATATGATCCTCGTAACATGTGGTGTATGTCGGTAAAAATGAACAGCGATAATTTGAAGGACAATCTTGCGGCTCTTGAAACAGAATGGAAAAAATTGGCACCGGATTATCCATTCAGCTATCAATTCGTGGACGAAACGATTGAGCGACAATACAAGGCCGAACAGAATACGGGTGTTTTAATTGGCTCCTTTGCTTTACTGGCAATTGTTATTGCTTGTCTTGGTTTGTTAGGATTAACTGCATTCATGACGGAGCAGCGTAAAAAAGAAATTGGTGTGCGCAAGGTGTTGGGGGCTTCCGTTTCCGGCATTATTATGTTGTTGTCGAAAGAATTTTCACGCTTGGTGATAATTGCCTTCCTCATTGTAGTGCCATTGGCCTGGTATGTGATGAATCAATGGCTTGCTGATTTTGCTTATCAGGTTGAAGTGAGTCCTTTTGTTTTCGTAGGTGCAGGATTAATTATTTTAGTGATCGCCTTTGCTTCGGTTTTCTATCAGGCACTGAAGGCAGCTGTTATTAACCCCAGCGAAACGCTTCGAAACGAATAATTTACCGCAAAGCCGCTAGGACGCAAAGTAATTTATAAGGCTCCAATTCGTTCGCCCATATGACCTTGAGGAGGTGTAATTAGGTGTTTTACAAAACAATTATTATAACTTGCGCCACGCAAAACGGATTTTCAGCCGGTATGGTTTGAAATTTTATTTGCGCCTTTTGCGCCTGCCTTTGCTGGAGCTTAACTATGCAAAACCTTTTATAAGGTGACGGCTACGCGCAGGCAGGTCTTTGTGTTGAAAATTATAAAAGAATTATGAAGAAGCTTATTAGTTTAATAGCGATTTTAAGTTGTGTGGCGGTTACAAATGCCCAACCTGTTGCTGGCTCAACCATCACCACCGAAAAGCAAAAATTTGTTTTGGAATCTATTACCACAGAGCTTCAGCGTCCGTGGGGGATGGCTTTCTTGCCTGATGGTCGCGCGTTGGTAACTGAAAAGGACGGAGAAATTAGAATCATAAAGGATGGTAAACTGCTCGAAGAAAAAATTAGTGGTGTGCCGGAAGTATTTACCAATGGCCAAGGAGGTTTGTTAGACATTCAATTGCATCCAGATTTTGCAAAGAATGGTTGGATCTATATCTCGTATGCAAAACCTGATGGAACCAAAGGGGGGGCAACAACAATTGCTCGCGCTAAATTACAAGGCAATACCCTTACTAACTTAGAAGAACTATTTATGGCGCAACCATCCTCCCCTTCAGGCGCACATTTTGGATCGCGAATTGTGTTTGATGGAAAGGGGTATATTTTCTTTTCGTGTGGCGAGCGTGGCAAAATGGAAAACGCGCAGGATATCACAAACCACTTAGGTAAGATTATGCGCTTGCATGATGATGGGCGCGTGCCTAAAGACAATCCGTTTGTAAATAAAGCTGGTGCTAAGCCAGAGATTTGGTCATACGGTCACCGTAATCCACAAGGGTTATATTATGATAAAACAACAAACACACTTTGGGATGATGAACATGGCCCTAAAGGGGGTGATGAGTTGAACAAAGTAGAGAAAGGGAAAAATTATGGTTGGCCCGTGATCACGTATGGTATCAATTATAATGATCAGCCTATTACAGACATCACCAAGAAAGACGGTATGGAACAACCCGTGCGTTATTGGGTTCCCTCTATTGCTCCTTGCGGGATGACGATGGTGACCAGTGATCGTTATCCAAACTGGAAAGGAAATTTTTTAGTAGGTGCCTTGTCATTTCAATTGGTTGCCCGTGTTGAGGTTACCAATGGAAAATTTGTGGCAGAGGAAAGAATCCTTGAAAAGATTGGTCGTGTGCGCCATGTCGTGCAAAGTCCGGATGGGTATATTTACGTGCTTACTGAAAACCCAGGAACGATCAGTAAACTAGTTCCTGTAAAGTAACGTTCTATAATTTCTTACTTACATAGTTTTGCTCTACTGTTACGAGCAACTTAAGAAGTTCAGTAGTTATTGCTCCCGGCTCACCATTTCCTATAGCTTGACCGTTTAATTTTGTAATGGCCTGAATCCGTTTTGTACTGCTTGTAAGAAAAGCTTCTTTGGCATTAAGGATATCATCAATCGTAACAGGCCCCTCAACGACTTTGCAGTGTGATGAAGCACAAGCAAGAACCTTTTTTCGGGTAACGCCTTTTAAAACGTTTTTCGCAGGGGTCATTATTACATTATTTTTAGTAACAATAAAGAAGTTACAGCGGGGGAATTCACTCACCGTTCCATTCATGTGATACAACACATCATCCGCTTTTTGTTCCACAAGTTTATGCTGCAACCAAATTCCCATTGTGTAATTGATGGTTTTAGCTTCTGGAATATCCCTCACATATTCGTGGGTGATTATGCTCAACGATTTTGGAACAAGGTTATCCTGAAAAGCAAGCAGGCTTTGCATGATAATAAGATTGGGAGCAGCAGGTTGATAGGCATCCGGAGAATACCCACCTGTAAGAATCATGCGCATACTTGAGTTGGGCAAATTATTTTTCTGCTGCAGTTCTTGTAAAATCGAATGCAACTGATCTTTTGAATAAGGACAAGTCAGGTGCATAAACTGAGCAGAATGAATAAATCTATCCAGATGATCTTCCACATACAGCAACACATTGTCCCTTACGCGAAAGAAATCAAAAATTCCATAACCCCGTTGAATCGCAAGATCACTGATGTGAAGAGTAGCTTTCTCTGCTTCAACCAATTGGTTATTTAGAAAAACAACCATTGCTATTTCTTTAAGGTATTATATTTTTTCAAAATGTTACGCACATCATTCAATGGCAAGGCCTCAACACGATGTCCTTCTTTGCCGATCATGGTAGTTGCTTGAAATAAGGAATTGATAATGGCTTCTTCAGTAGCTTCAATCGTTGCTAAAAATAGTGGAGACATATTATCATTATTTAATAAGGTTACGGTAGATGTAATTTCTTCTGAATCGTAGGGAACGCGGACAGCCGTATTTGTTGAGAAGGCAATTACATAGTCGCCACTGCCATTGGATGCTATTCCCCCTGTGCGCGCAAGTCCCATCATGGCACGCTTTGCAATACGTTCCAGGTTTCGGGAGTCTAGCGGTGCATCCGTGGCAATTACAATCATGCACGATCCATCTGGTTTGTCATGGATCAAATCACTCAAATAAAATTTCTTAAGTTCTTCACCAACAGGAGCACCATCTATTTGCAGTACGCCACCAAAATTTGTTTGCACCAATGCTCCCACCCGATAGCCGCCTAATTTGTCTGGCAATTGACGCGAGGCACTTCCAATTCCACCTTTAAATCCAAAACATACAGTTCCTGTTCCTGCGCCTACGGAGCCTTCAACAACTTTATCAGAGCTAGCTTTTGTAATGGCATTTAAAACATCTTCTTGTGTTACATGCATGCCACGAATATCGTTCAGGTACCCATCATTGGTTTCGCCAACAACTGCATTCACTGATTGCGCTTTTTCGTTACCAGATTGCGCTAACGTATAACGAACAACCGATTCCATAGCTTGAGGCACACTTAATGTATTTGTTAGAACAATTGGCGTTTCCAGATTCCCCAACTCTATTACTTGAGTGCTGCCTGCTAATTTCCCAAACCCATTCCCAATATAAATGGCAGCGGGTACTTTCTCTTGAAATACATTGCCTGGATGTGGAACTATAGCCGTAACCCCTGTACGAATATTATCGCCACTGATTTTAGTGGTATGACCCACGCGCACACCCGTTACATCGGTAATCGAATTTGTTTTGCCTGTCGGTAAAACACCAATAACAATTCCAAAGTCGCGCGCCTGACCCCGTTTATCTTGAGCGGATGCATACTGATTAAGTGTGAATAAGAGAAAAATTAACAGCGTTAGTTGTTTCATTTTTTAAACGTATAATGACGAAACATTTCCCACACCACAATACCCAAACACACTGAAATATTTAATGAATGCTTGGTACCCAATTGAGGAATTTCTAAAGCAAGATCGGCAAGTGCGATTGCTTCCTCACTTACCCCGTGTACTTCGTTGCCAAAAACCAGACAATACTTTTTATCTTTTTCACCATAGAATGTTTGCAGTGGCAAACTATCTGTAGTTTGTTCTACAATCACGATGGTATACCCTTCGTCTCTTAATTTTTGAATGGCAATAGCTGTGCTTTCGACATGCTCCCACGCTACTGATTCGGTTGCGCCCAGTGCAGTCTTTTGTATTTCGCGATGCGGAGGTGTGCCTGTAATTCCCGTAAGGAATATTTTTTCAACCCGAAAGGCATCTGCAGTGCGAAAGGCAGAACCCACATTATGCAGACTGCGAACATTGTCCAACAAAATACAAACTGGTATTTTTTCTGAATCCTTAAATTGATCAACAGAAATACGACCGAGTTCATCAAGAGAGAGCTTCTTCATGCCACAACTTCATTATTTTGGGCAGCAAGGTACGAGTATCTCAAAAGTTGGATAGCAATTTTTTTATCGACTTCAGTTTTTATCTGAAAAGAAATCCAACCTGAATGCTTAAAGACATGATGTTCTCTTACAGGATACTTCAGCATGAGTTCTGATTTTGTTTTTCTACTAAATAAAATATCCAGCAATCCATTGCCATGAATGTGACCTAGTTCTTTATCATAAAGATTAAATTGAATGCCTCCAAACTTATGCATCTGCAGGGTGACATGTTCCCACGAAAGCACTTCATTCTCTATTTCATCCACATAATCCAGAAGATTTTTGTTTGAAAATACTGTGCTGATTTTCAGCAGTGCATCAAACAAATGAGGAAGAACAGGCACGTGTTTTAAAGGAGCTGCATATTTTACAACGAGATTAAACATTTTTCTCGCTCAGTATTTTGATGTGCTCCATCACACGAAGATGAACATTGCGAGTAATGCTTTCGGACCAGATGTTGAAATACCAGGCGGGGAAAACGTATAGCCTATACCATGAATTTCCAATGAGGGTAGTAGTTCCATCTCCATTATCTTTTAAAATAAACTGCCCGCGTAGAATATCAATATGCCCCATAATTTCGGGGTCGTGAGGTTGACTAATAATATCAAAGGTTAATTCTTCATTAGGTTTGTACACCACCATTTTTTCATCGAACACATAACCATTTGAGAAAATGCATTTTCTTCCTGCTCCTACTTCGTGCCCATCCACGGTACTCTGCACCGGGCTTGGCATCCCTACTTCAAACAACCAATAATTCTCTTTCAGCGTGATAGGCTCATATTCTACAACAAGCGGCCATACTTTGTCAATAGGAGCGTTTACAATAATTGTATCCGACACCATGCTTACATTTTCATGTTTTGAAAATGTATCCGCAGCAATTAGAACGAAAATCACTCCAAATAAACTTACGTTTAGCGTATTGTTTCGTCTTCGATTAATAATTCGCCCAACGAGGGCTCCCGTTAAAACAAATCCAAAAATTAGGGGTGACACAATAATGAGACAGATAAATCCCTCCTTAAGGAAAATGAAACTCGCCAATATTGCAATGATGGAGGTGACCGCGGACCATCCGATATAGCGTGAGGTCTTCAATTGCAACGGATGCCAGTACCAGGCACACACTAAACCCATCAAAATGGGCACAAGTATAAAAGAAGAATAAATAAAAATCCCGGAGCCGCTTCCCATTTTATTGCTCTCTAGATATTCAATGAGATATTTGCCAAAGCCTACAATCACCAATGAGATAAGGTTTGCAACGAGAATACCTTTGAAGATTCTTGATTTAGTCTGTGTGTTAGGCTCCATATTATTATCTTAAGACCTAAAGTAACACCAACATTATGAATTATTTAACAATCGATGAATCAAATTTTGCGTTGTAACGCTATGGTAAGATTTATCTGTCTTTGTCTTGCGCTATTGGGCGGCAATTTGTATGCTCAGGATGCATGGAAAAACGTCTATACAGAAAGCGCCTGGACGGATCGTGACCGGTGGCAAAAAGCAGATGAGCTGATCAAACAATTAAATCTTAAAACAGGAAATCAGGTAGCCGATGTGGGTTGCCATGAAGGCTACATGACAACTAAACTTGCCGCAGTTGTGGGAACACAAGGAAAAGTGTATGCGGTAGATGTTGAGCAAACTAAGTTAGATAAATTGACCGCCAATCTCGAAAAGAGAAAACTTACCAATGTTCAAATTATTAAAGGTGACTATGACAATCCCAGATTGCCACTAAACTCATTAGATGCAGTTATCATTCTGGATACGTATCACGAGATGGATGATCATGATCAAATCCTTCAGCATATAAAGTCTGCCCTTAAACCTAGTGGTCGCTTGGTTATGTGCGAGGCCATTGCTGACGAACGAAGAGATTTATCACGCGCTGATCAGGAACGCAAACATGAATTGGGAATAGCCTTTGCGTTGGAAGATTTAAAAAAGGCGGGCTTTACGATCGTAAAACAACAAGATCCGTTTGTGGATAGGACTAAAGAAAAAGGCGATAAGATGTGGTTGCTTGTGGCGAGCAAATAACCGAAAAAATCAAAGCTCAAGGATGTTTTGCTCAAAATGAAAATAAAGTTCCTCCTAAGTGTAGCAACAATGGCTTCTTGTCTTAACCGGTCGAGTTCCTTGTAGATTTTTATATTTACTTTTTGTAAAGGCTTTATTGATTCTGTAAAGAGCGGATACAGTTCAAAAAAATTATTTTCAATATTTGGTGAATCGAGCAAACAATTTTCTGATTGAGTAGCAATATCATCTTGTAAATCAGTCAAATCATCAAGAAATAAAAGCAGCGGCATTACGGATTCCCAGTGCACGAAAATCAGATCATAATCATTTGGAAATAATACCGCAGAGTAGAGGTAGCTATTGGCTCTGTGAAGCGATTTGTATTTTGGTGGGAATAATGAAAATGGACGATTAACTAAATCCGTTTCTATTTTTTTGATCTCGTTATCACCTATTCCAATTAATCTAAGAATGTTTTGGCAATCTAAATCCAGAAGTGAATAACTTACTTCTGTCCGTTCCTGTCTGGCTGCGTGATGCAGAATGCGTTCTATTAATTGAAGGTATTCCTCAGAGAGGGGTTGGTTAGATTTACTTTTCAAAAACAAATCTAACAGAATGGGGATGAATAAGTAGCCAGGACTTTTCGATAGATAAGTATTTCTACCTTTCCAGTACTCATTATTTTTTGGAACTGGTCGCTTGCAAAGTAATTCTATAATACTTTGATCAACACCTAGATCGCATTCAAGATAAGTTTGAATTTCAGGCATAAAAAATGCATTCGAAAATTTCCAGAAATAGAATTAATCGAATGCCCTTTAATTAATGCTAGCTGGGAAAAACATCAGATCCCATCTTCCCACTCCCACCAGCGAAATTTTACTAATGATGGCGTTGCAAGATCTTTGTTGGCATACATTTTTACAATTTCACGTAGCCCGTCCATGATCTTACCTCGCTCGTCCTCAGGAAGCTTCGCTAACGCAGCCATTGCCATGTCTACTTTAGTAATTTCAAAATTAAGTTCATTCATATTTTTATAAGTTTGATCTAAGTTAGCGGTTACACCAATTCATGCATTACCGAACTCAACATATTTTTATTTTTTTTTCGATAAGCGGTAAAGTAGATAGTAAATATTACAACCATCTTACATAAGGGTTGAATTCTTGCAATTACTTCCTTTATTGAACTTTATGAGCATACATCCTGAGGAGTTAGAAAGGAGATTGTACCTATCCAATACGATATACTGGATAACACTATCATTGTTGGGATTTTATTTAGGAACACAAATCATTTTTGATTTTAAACATGCTTTTAAATTTTCAACGTTTGATGACTGGGTTCCAATTTTACTATTCGTTGTATCCATAATTTCAATACTTTTAAACAAGTATAATTATGAAAAGATATCACGATTTGTTTTTCTTTTTAGTTGGACAGCAGCTGTTACAGTCTTGCCTATCTTGCTTTCCAAGATTTCACCAGGTTCATACCTGATTCATCCTATCTTATGCATTTTGACAAGCCTGATGATTCACCTTTTTTTTTCGTGGTTTGAAGACAGATGGCTTTATATATTTTTTCTAACCACTTCATTTTTTCTTACTAGTTTCTCTTATTATTTTCTATTTAATTTTGATGTGTCTGAAAGCTTTCGGGAGCTTCCATTAAATAAGATTCAATTCGGGATTATCTACTCAATGAGTTGGGTGTTCATAAACTTGATTCTGATTTATGTTTATCGAATAAACTGGAGAGCTTACACGCAATTGCAATATAAAAATGATACGATCGAACATCTTAATCGGAGTCTTGAAGCGAAGGTTGAGATTAGAACGCGACTTTTGAGAGAGCAAAATTCAAAACTTATGGAATATGCTTTTGTAAACGCTCATGTACTGCGAGCTCCAGTAAGTCGTATTTTAGGATTACTGAATTTATTGGCAAAGACCAATCCTGAAAATCAAGACAAAGAGATAATTCATCATCTTGAAGAAAGCACGAAAGAGTTGGATGAAGTAGTTCGCAATTTGTCAATTACCTTGCGAGAAGCAAGAGAAGAGGATAAGACTCTAGAATAGTCTTGAGTAACTGAGCGTAATAGCACAGGTACAGATTCTGACCCTAAGCAACTATGTGATTAACCCTAACATGGAAGGACAAATATGTTGCTCTTCCATGTTAGGCCATTAATCTCAGTCTACTTTTATCTCGAGTATGCTACCTTTCTTTTTGTAATTAATGATTGCTCCCATCACAATGGAGTAAGTTCCTGCTGGAACATCAGACGCGACTGAGATACTTGCACTTCCGGTGTCGAAATTTCCTTCCTTAGGATCAAATGAAACAACAATTCCGTTCGGGAGTGGACTGAAGGTGCCAAGTTCAGCATTTAATTTGCTATAGCTTTTTGAACGGGTTATAGTCATGGCTACTTCTTTGCTTTCACCGGGTTTAATTGATAGGCTATTTTCCGGCAATGAAACTTTAAATTCTGTTTTAGGAATTTCAACGGTTGATTGAGCGGCCAGCAAGGTTGAGATGAAAAGCAGCGATGTAGTTATAAATGTTTTCATAATGGATAAGTTTTAGTTTCCTCAAAAAACGTAAACACGTATCCGATCAGATAAAATGTATCCCGTAAAGGGGTGAGAAGACCTGATTTTGATGGGAGTAGAAAAGATGTGAGATAAACAGTAAGGGTTTTGGGGTAAACCGTTAACTCAATTCCATCATGTTTCGCAGCTGACTGATCTTTTCCATCACTTCTTTTCCTTTTGGTCGCGATACTGGAATGGAATAATCTGAGTCATTGATTTTTAGTTTATACCCATTGGTGTTCCCACTAATGGCAGCAATTGCGTTTACATTTACAATATAAGAGCGGTGACAGCGCAACGTAAAGGAATTGTTAAGTTGTGATTCGAGGTTTTTCAAATTCACGCGCAACAATTTTTTCTGAATGGTTCCTGCTTCATTCCAAATAACAGTTGAATAATTATCATCAGCCTGAATAAAAAGCAAATCAGGCAAATTAAAGGTTAGGCTCTCGCTTGTATCCGAATACAGCGTAACGTGCGTGGAAATTTTTAATGATTCTCGGGATTCTTTTTTTAGAGTTTGTATTTTTCGAAGCTCTTGATTGGTTTTGATTGCCTCCCGTAGATTTTCTTGCAGTATTTGTGCTTTGAGAAACATGGTACATAAGGCAATTGGGATCACTCCTTTAATGGCCACCTGAACAATGGTATGTTTGGCTACGGCTATCCAAGCCATATCAATTGGACAGAATAATGTCTTTTCTAAAATGGTTGCAATTATCCAGATGAGGGTTAAGTGTAAAACATTAATCCAGATATATTTTTTGATAGACCAAGAAGTAGGATCCATCCATGAAGGAAATATTCGCGGAAGCACCAATATGTTAAAGCATAGAACACCAAAGGTTATTACCCCATGGAGCCATTCTAATCCATCACTAAAACCCAATTCAGTATCGGTTTTGAACAAGTACAGAAAAGCAGTAACAAATGCACTCATTGCTGTTACAAACAGGAAATTTTTCCGGTCATCATTCAGGTAAAATGGAAATGGGGAGTTTAGCCAATCAGTAAATCGCTCAGATACCGACATGGAGCTACTGGAATTTAGAGCTTGTGAGTTTTCCATATACTACAAACTTAAATAGTGTGGGTAGGGTTGCAAGAAAACACGCTTTATTGGGGTGAAAGGAGTTGTTTTGGGGCAAGCGACAGACTATATTACTCTACTTTGCCAGTAAGTTTTGCGAGTTGGCTTATCGCATTTTCATTTTTTGGATCTAACTCAAGTACTCGCTTATAACATGCTTTTGAATTTTCTGTCTGCCCATCAAGCAAATAGGCTTCACCCAAACTGTCAAAACAATTGGATGACTGTGGAAACAAATTGATGTTTATTCTGAAAATTGAGATTGCTGCCTTAATATCACCTTGTCCCATTATTACATAGCCGCACGAATTCAATTCCGACTCTCTGTTTATTGAGGGTCTAATTTGATCGGCCAGACCTCGGGGGCTCATATTGACATCTGTAAGTACCCCGTTCATGAGCCAATTATCAATTTGCGGATAGCCTTTATAATTTGCATTATACCCACTACCCGACACGATTTTGAAAAGATCGCGCTCCAATGTTTCTACAGGATACTCAACAATCCGACCGGCTTCTTTTTCATTTTGATAAACAATGAGTGTTGGTACTCTATAAACATGTAAACCTTTCTCTTCCCGATTGGGGGATTGCTTATAAACAGCCAGGGAATCATACACACCAACGAGTTCAATACTCTTTTCAGGAATGCCTAACGTTGAAAAAATTTTCATCATGCGAGGCAACTCTCGTTTGCTGTCGCCACACCAAGAACCAAAGACAATTCGATACCTGAATTTTTTAAGATTGAGTTTCTTTAGTTGATCAATAACTTGATTATTTGGATTGTAATTGGCAAAGTTTGGTAGATACCAGGATGCATGTGGCTCGGTAGATAATTCTGCAGCTGCGCAAACACCAAGCAAGGGAGTATTTTTTTTCTGTGCCCAGTTAGTCTTAACCATCATCAAAACTGAAATCAGTAAAATGTATTTTTTCATATTTTTTAATTTTCTCAAAACTATCGGATACCGCACTTGCAGCTTGTTAACAGATCCCTAAATGGTTGCTAATAAAATGTTAAATAATGAATGCATAAGAACGTCTTGACAACAGGGGACTTTTTATATTTGCCAACTACTTGTACTACAAAGCGTGCAAAGAGCACAAAACAGAGTAGTTCATTTTTTTAATACAGTAGTATGGCCGGAGAGAAAGCAATGGAGACACCCCTTATGAAGCAGTACAACGCCATCAAGGCGAAGTACCCCGGTGCATTGTTGCTTTTTAGGGTGGGCGATTTTTACGAAACCTTTGGCGAAGATGCCATCCGTGCTGCGCGGGTGCTTGATATTACGTTAACAAAAAGAGGAAATGGGTCTGCTTCGGAGATCGAGCTGGCTGGATTTCCGCATCATTCCCTTGATACCTATTTACCAAAATTGGTTCGAGCGGGTAATCGGGTTGCTATTTGCGATCAGTTGGAAGATCCGCGATTTGTAAAAGGAATTGTGAAGCGGGGAGTTACAGAATTGGTGACTCCGGGTGTATCGTATAACGATAACGTGTTAGAGCGAAAGCAAAATAATTTTTTGGCTTCGGTCTTTAGCGGGAAAAATTCTATGGGAGTTTCTTTTCTGGATATCAGCACCGGAGAATTTTATGCAGCACAGGGCGCGGACAATTACGTGTATAAACTCATTCAAAGTTTTGGACCGGCCGAAATCATTTACAGCAAAGCAAGCCGCGAAAAGTTTGAAGCTCAGTTTAGTGAAGACTATGCAACATTTGCTCTGGATGATTGGGTGTATGCATTTGATTTTGCAAATGAAAAATTAGTACAACAGTTTAAAACGAGTACCCTAAAAGGATTTGGCATTGATGGCATGAATGAAGCCATTGTTGCAGCCGGATCCATACTTCATTACTTAGAAGCTACCGAACACAAAGACACGCATCACATTGCTACTATCTCACGAATCGATGAAGATAAATATGTGTGGTTGGATAAATTCACCGTACGAAATCTTGAAATCGTAAGTTCACAAAATGAAGGCGGTGTTCCGTTGCTTCAAATTTTGGATCAAACGGTTACCCCGATGGGCTCCCGCAATTTGCGCAAGTGGATGATCTTGCCGCTCAAAGACAAACAAAGTATTGATGAGCGCCTGCAAGTGGTTGAGCAGTTTTGCTCGAACGAAGAACTTACCGATGGAATACTGGAACACTTGCGACAAATAGTAGATCTCGAACGATTAATTTCTAAAGTGGCGGTGGGCCGGATTAATCCCAGAGAACTTATTCAATTAAAACGTTCTCTAAAAGCTATTCTGCCCGTAAAGGAAATACTAGAAAAAACTACTTCTGCCGAATTAAAAAAGTTGGGCGATCAACTAAACCGGTGCGATTTCTTGCTTGAGAAAATTGAGAAAGAATTAATGGATGATGCCCCGATGCTCATTCATCAGGGAGGAATAATTAAAGAGGGAGTTAATGCTGAATTGGATGAATTGCGGGCCATGGCCTTTTCGGGAAAAGATTATTTGTTGCAAATACAAAAGCGAGAGATTGACCGCACGAGCATCAACTCACTTAAAATTTCCTATAATAAAGTGTTTGGGTATTACTTAGAGGTAAGCAATGCTCACAAAGACAAAGTACCCACGGATTGGATTCGTAAGCAAACGTTGGTAAATGCGGAGCGTTATATTACTGAAGAACTAAAAGTATATGAAGAAAAAATTCTTCATGCCGAAGAAAAGTTGTTAGTGATTGAACAACGGTTGTTCACTGAATTGGTTCGACAGGCTGGAGATTTCATTTCTCAAATTCAACAAAATGCACGCGTGGTAGCCACGCTTGATTGTCTTTTATCTTTTGCTGTCACAGCAAAGTCGAACAAGTATAATAAACCTGAGATTAGTGAATCCAAACGATTAGCGATTAAGGCCGGTCGCCATCCGGTAATCGAAAAGCAATTGCGGTTGGGCGAAAGCTATGTGCCCAACGATATTTATCTCGATAATGAAACACAACAGATTCTTGTAATCACGGGGCCCAACATGGCCGGTAAGTCGGCACTCTTGCGCCAAACTGCTTTGATTGTGCTCATGGCGCAGATGGGAAGTTATGTTCCCGCAGAGGCAGCAACCATCGGGTTGATTGATAAAGTGTTTACACGCGTAGGGGCTTCTGATAATTTATCGCGGGGTGAATCAACCTTTATGGTGGAGATGACAGAGACGGCCAGCATTTTGAATAACCTGAGTGATCGCAGTTTGATTTTGATGGATGAAATTGGCCGGGGTACTTCTACCTATGATGGAGTATCCATTGCTTGGGCTATTGTTGAATACTTGCATAATCATAAAGATTTCAAAGCCAAAACACTTTTCGCAACACATTATCACGAGTTGAATCAACTTACTGAAGATTTATCACGCGTGAAAAATTTTAACGTGAGCGTGAAGGAAGTAGGTGATAAAATCATTTTCATGCGCAAGTTGAAAGAAGGTGGCACCGAACACAGCTTTGGAATACACGTAGCACAATTGGCGGGCATGCCCAACAAAGTTGTACTTCGGGCAAATGAGATTCTTACATTTCCTTGAAAAGGACAAACATAAAAATGAATCAAGGCAAAATTTGATGAGTTGCCGAAAGCCACAGCACAGATGAGCTTGTTCGAAATGGATCCCAAATCCAAAGCGGTTCATGAGATGCTTGAGAAAATTGATATCAATACGATTAGTCCGGTGGAGGCTCTTTTAAAATTGAATGAGATTTTGAGTGTGCTGAAAAAGTAATTATCTTTTAAATAACTTATTTCCCATTACCTTTTTCATCACCTCATCTTTTAAGCTTCTGCTAATTGGAATGGTGGTTGGTCCTATTTTCAATTCGTTACCGTCTAATGCTGAAATCTTTTCAATGGCTACAATAAAAGATTTGTGAACTTTTAGAAATTGAGTTGCTGGAAGTTGCTTCTCAAGTCCGCTGAGGGTGTGATAAGTAATTAGTTTTCGGGTGGCTGTATGCACGATGCAATAATTTTGCATGGCTTCCAGATAAAGCACTTCATGATAGTTCACTTTCTCAAACAGGTGGTTCACCTTAATGAAAAAATAATCGGAGGGTGAATTTTCTTTAGCCTGCTCTTTAAGTAAATAGTAATCATGTGCCTTCTGAACCGCTTTTAGAAATCGATCAAATGAAATTGGCTTTAATAAATAGTCGATCACATCCAGTAAATATCCTTCTAATGCATATTCGGAATAAGCCGTAGTGAAAACTACCAAGGGCGGTTTTTCTAGTGCTCGAAGAAATTCAATACCAGATACTTTTGGCATTTGAATATCTAAAAGGATTAGATCAATAGTTTCTGTTTTGAGGAAGTCGGCAGCCTTCTGTGCACTTTCGCAGGAATGAGCTAGTTCGAAGAAATGAAATTTCGGATACATATTCTTCAAGGCCTTTTCGGGCAATGGGTTCGTCATCCACAATCAGGCACTTGAGTTTCATACAATGGGTAATTCAAGAGTTACTGAAAATGTTTCAGAGGTTTTCTGAATGTCTAATCTATATCTATCGCCATACAGCAACTCAAGTCTGCGCTTTACATTCTTTAAACCAATGCCTCCGTTTTCGGAACCTGGAGTAGTAATATCAATTGTATTAACCACGGAGAAATTGAATGAGCCTTGTTCTTTTCGATAAATGAATGTTGATCTCGTTATTTCTCTCATCAAAATTAGAAATATGTTTAAAAGCATTTTCAACAAAAGGAATTAGTAAAAGCGGAGGAATGCTGAAATGAGTAAGATTTTCTGTAGCAAACAAATTTGAGATGCATAATTAGCACTCAAACGAAGTCGCTGAAGGTTCACATAACTATCCAGGTATTTTACTTCTTTTTCAATTTCTATTTTGTCGGCATTGCATTCATATAATTGGTAACGCAACATATCAGAGAACTTATTAAGAGTTTCGCGTGCCGCATTGTTTTGTTTATCAATTTGAAAATAAATGGTGTTGATGGAATTAAATAAAAAGTGAGGATTGATCTGGGCGCGTAAATATTCCAGTTCAGTGCTTAGTTTTTCTACTTCCATCTTTCGAATTAACTCTTGTTGCAAATACCATTCCTTACTAAGATGAAGGGCCGAGGCGAAAGCCAGATAGAAAAGTACAATGGAAAAGTTATACAACGAATTGGAGAAAAATGATTTCTCGTAATCTCCAATTACATTTCCATATAGGTATTGATCGTGACTATCTTTAAGCAGTACATAGCAAGCAATAACGGAAAGTAGAATCAGTAGCGCAGAAAGAATCTTTTTTCCATCGGCCAATTTAGGGATAACAAAACGGATAACGATGTAAATGGCAGCAGCTAACAAGACATTGCGCAATATCACTTCAAATAAAAACTGACCAACTCCTGCTTTTGAAATAAGAGTTAAACGCGTATAGGCATGAAAGAAAACAGTGAGTACCCAGAAGAGGACAAGATCTAATTTGTTTTGGAAGAAGCGATTCACAATTTAAAATTAGTTGATTTAAGAGTAGTCATTGTTGTTAAGCGCTGCATTTCGTCAAGAAAAACTAACCACACATCAGTTCGTGTTGTCTTCTGTTTAATCAATATCGTATTTCAAATTGAAATTACTGCACCATGAAAAAAATATCGTTCATTATCGCGGCTACCATTGTTTCATTTTCTGCTTGTTCCCAGTCTACTAAAAAGATTGGTGGCGCATGCGAAGGGTGCGAAGCCATTCATGAGAGCCCAATTGCATTTGATAAATTAAAGAGTGTTGTTACGTTGCCCGATTTTAGTGATGCTGGCCCACAGATTGAAATCAGCGGCATCGTATATCAACGTGATGGAATGACTCCCGCAAAGGATGTGGTTATCTATGTGTATCATACAGATCAAACTGGAGTTTATCCTTCGAAAGGAAACGAAACCGGTTGGGGTAAGCGGCATGGATACATTCGCGGTTGGGTGAAGACAGATAAGAATGGCTTTTATCAAATCTATACATTGAGACCGGCTGCCTATCCAAACCGAAAAGATCCGGCACACATTCATATTACTATTAAGGAGCCCGATAAAAATGAATACTACATTGACGAATATCTTTTTGCAGATGATCCCTTGTTGCCAACAAAACGAGGAGCAAACCCTCGGGGTGGTGATGGAGTGGTGAAACTGGTAGACACTGAGAAAAATATTTCTCATGCAACACGCCATATTATTCTTGGATTGAATGTGCCTGATTATCCATACGCGGGACTTCCTAAACTAACATCAGGATTAGAAGTTGGATCCAACTGCCCTGCCTTCGATCCACTGCATCTTACCGGAGCTGATGCAGGTAAAAAAGCTTGCCCCATGTGTAAGTATGGATATGGGCAAGGCGTGATGGTTTGGTTCAATCATGCAAACCTCGATCAGATGAGTGAATTTGTACAAGCTTTTGAAAAGGAAATGCAAACAAAGGGCGAGAAACAAATACGCGTATTCTTTATTTATATGAATCCGTTTTACAAGGAGAATCCGGATGCAACCCCACAGGAAATATTAAAAGGGAAACTTGCCAAATGGGGCGAAGAACAAAATCTAAAAAAGGTAGCACTTACGTGGATTCCCTCACCAATTGATGAAACAACTGCGAAGGTGTATGACATTAATCCCAAAGCCAAGAACACCGTGTTTGTATATAAAGGCAGACGCGTTACTTCAAAGTGGGTTAACATTGAGTATGACGGTAAATCAGTTGCTGAAATTCTTCAAGCGTTGAAATAGGTTGTTAAAGTGTCCTACACCTCTAAGGTGTAGGACACTTTCTCTATTCTTCAAACTTAAAATCGATAACATTATAGGATTCTGTGTAAAACTTATCAAAGTTGATATTCAGTCTTTCTTTCGATAATTCAAGATTGCAAAGAGTTTCTTTCCTCATTCCCAGATAGCCCCTAAAAGAACTATTTTCCCAATCTTCTATTTTATTTACAAGGCCTGCCTTCATAGGATTTTGATGGATGTAATGGAATACAGTTTCTACATGCGTACCCGAAACGGGAATTGCTTTGGTCTTTTGTTGAAATAGACTACCTGTTCTTAATTCCTGTTTGTTGATTGCCTTGGTATAGGAACTTAGCAATTGCTTTATAGCCTGAGAAAAATTTTGTCTTTCAAAGCTACCATCCTTTATCAAAGGAACTGATCTTGAATTTGCATGAACAAGAAAGTGAAAATGATTGGGCATTAAACACCAGGCCAAAAGATCACAAGTAGAAATCAGATAGCGGTCAACGCCTTTTAAAAAATAGGAGTAGTTCTCTTTTTTAAAAAATATTTTCTCCCTGTTGTTGCCTCTGTTAAATACATGATAAAATTCCCCTTCTTGAAGATTCATTTGTTTAAATTTAAATGATTTTGGATACGTGTCCTACACCTCAAAAGGTGTAGGACACGTCAGGCCCTAAATAATCTACTATATG
The DNA here is from genome assembly GCA_963787095.1 of uncultured Cytophagales bacterium. Taxonomy (GTDB): domain Bacteria; phylum Bacteroidota; class Bacteroidia; order Cytophagales; family Cyclobacteriaceae; genus ELB16-189. Next base: position 82,239 of record CAWBCB010000035.1, read on the forward strand.
AAAAAAATTCGTTGGGGTATTCTCGGCTGTGGCCGAATTGCACGCAAGTTTGCATCCGATCTTCAATTTGTAACAAACGGAGAATTACTTGCAGTGGGTGCGCGTGAGAAATCAACCGCGCAAGCATTTGCTAATGACTTTCCCGCAAAACATGTTCATGGAAGTTATGAAGATCTCGTAAGCAATCCTGAAGTTGATGTTATCTATATAGCTACTCCCCACGCCATGCATCATGAACACGCGTTGCTTTGCTTGAAGCATAAGAAAGCAGTGTTGTGTGAAAAAGCGTTTGCTATAAATTATAAACAAGCTAAAGCCATGATTGATTTTGCGATAGAGCAAAACACCTTTATCATGGAGGCATTCTGGACACGCTTCTTACCCAATTATCAAAAGGCAAAACAATTAATTGCCGAAGGCAAAGTAGGAACAATTAAATATGTGTATGCTGAGTTTGGATTTAAACCCACGGCTCCATTTCCGCAGCGGTTGTATGATCCCCAATTGGGTGGTGGGGCATTGTTGGACATTGGAGTGTATCCGATTTTTGTAGCGTTGGATATTTTGGGGAAACCCGATGTTATTGATGCGGCAATGACTCCTGCCTCCACGGGTGTAGATGAACAATGTATAATTCGCTTTCAATATAAAAATGGTGCAATCGCAAATTTATTTTGCACGTTTGCTTCTAATCTTGCGTCAGGTGGAGATATTGGTGGCGACAACGGACGAATTCGATTCACGCACCGAATGCATGGACCAACAACTCGCCTGGAATATTATCCTGGTATAGTTGACACGCGTGAAGAAGTTTCTTTTGAAAAAGCAAAAGGCAATGGGTACGAGTATGAGGCGCAACACGTAGGCGAGTGTTTACAAAATGGTTTAATTGAAAGTCCGGTGCTTACGCACGAAAAGACTCTCTTAATGATGGAGATATTGGATATCATCCGTAAGAAAGTGGGCATTGTCTATCCGGCAGACTTAGAATAGTATTTTACCGCTAAGGCGCAATGACGCTATGAAAAATTTTGATTTCTGATCTCTTGCGCCTCTGCGACATTGCGGTGAACCTTTCTGGTTTATCCCCTCAATTCCCGTTATCTTTGCAGTACCATTAAATATTTAAAATCATGTCACAAGAAGCTGTTGTTCCTGAGGTGCGGAGTAAACCGATTTTAAAACAAGAAATTGCATTCGCGATAATTCACCTAATGCCATTGGGTGCATTGTGGACGGGCGCTACGTTTTTCGATTGGATGGTGTGTATCTTTTTATATTTCTTCCGAATGTTTTGGGTAACGGGTGGCTATCATCGCTACTTTGCTCATAAGTCGTATAAAACTTCGCGCTGGTTTCAATTTGTAATTGCTTTTATGGCGCAGACCACCGCACAAAAAGGTGCACTCTGGTGGGCTGCGCATCATCGTCATCATCATCGCCACAGCGATACCCCAGCCGATCCGCATTCAATGAAAATTTATGGATTCTGGTATTCGCACATTGGCTGGATTGTAGGCCCGGATTTTAAGAAAACAGATTATAAAGTAATAGGCGATTACGCCAAATATCCGGAGTTGGTATGGCTGAATGAACATTACTTAGTAGCACCTACTATTCTTGCTGTTGTTGTTACAGCCCTTGGCGGGATTGTAAATGGCGGAAGCATCATGGCCATGTTTACTACTGCCGGACTGAGTACTTTATTTATTGGATTTTTTCTGAGCACGATTATTTTATATCACGGCACGTTTTCCATCAACTCCATCATGCACAAGTTTGGAAAGCCTCGTTACGAAACAGGAGATGAGTCGAAGAATAGTGTGGTGTTAGCATTAGTTACGATGGGTGAAGGCTGGCACAACAATCATCACTATTATGAAACCGCAGCGCGACAGGGCTTTTTCTGGTGGGAGATTGACATGACCTATTATATCCTTCGCGGCTATGGCTGCGGTGGGATTAATTTGGGATTTGAAAGGAGTACCAAAACATATTCTTCATTCCAAGAATAAAAAGGATGCTGCTGAGTTGAGAAAGAAGTATGAGGCGGAGACTTTAAAGCCAACGAAAGAAGAAGTAGAAGCATAAACCAAAAGTTGTCCTATTCGTAAAAGAGTAGGACAACTTTTTTATACGCCATGCAAAAATCTAATGACGAGATCTTTCTAGAAAGTGCCATCAAACTCTTTCGCTATTACAAAAAACTAGGCGAAGGAGCCATTGCACAACTAAATGATTCAGAGGTTCTTCTTCAACCGAATGAAGCCAGCAATAGCATCGCACTAATTGTTCATCACCTCAGTGGCAATATGCTTTCGCGTTGGACTGACTTTTTAAATTCGGATGGGGAGAAGTCCTGGCGAAATAGAGAAGCTGAGTTTGCAGAATCTTATCCCGATAAGGAAGCTATGATGGCTGGCTTGGGAAAAGGGATGGAGTTGTTTACTTACCACGCTCGAAAGTTTAACACCTGAAGATCTCTCGAAAATAATTTATATTCGCAACGAAGGTCAATCTGTACTAGAGGCTATTCAACGACAGTTGGCACATTATTCTTCACACGTGGGTCAAATCTTGTTTCAAGCGAAAGTGATTAAGGGAAATGAGTTTAAATCACTTTCAATTCCAAAAGGAGGTTCTGATTCTTTCAACAAGGAAAAATTCGGTCAGGAGAAATCGCGCAAGCATTTTACGGATGGATTAAAATAGGAGCTTGATTATTTTATTGAAGTAAATAATCGATCCCATCTTACTTTATGAAATAAATCTCCATTCGCATCAATGGAAAGCCAAATGAATAGAGGTTTTCCTAAAATGTGATCTTCAGGAACAAATCCCCAAAAGCGAGAGTCTAATGAGTTATCGCGATTATCGCCCATCATAAAATAATAATCTTGCTGAAATACATAAGCAGGAACATCCTTTCCATCAATAACCAATTGTCCTTCCCGTATGCTCACCTCATTATGTCCTTCATAGTTGCTAATAATTTCTCCGTAGATGTTCAGCGTAGAATCATTAACAGCAATTGTCATTCCTTTGGCAGGAATTTTTAGCGGACCGTAATTTTTATCCGTCCAGGTGTTATTCATCAGGGAAGGAAATAATGGTGTGCCCGATCCGTTTGATGCGGGTTCTTCAACAGAGAGAATAAAAGACTCAGCTTTTATTTCGTCTAATTGATCTGAAGTTAACAGCATGCGATACACGGGTTTGCTTTTTGAGTTGTTGCCAAGAAACATAATGTCGTCTTTGCCAAGACCCCACTTTGATAACGTTCGATTAGACAACTGATCTTTTGCTTCGACTAAATAACTATACTTTAATCCTTCAGGATTTATGGTTGCTTCTCCATTAATGAAAATCTTTTTGTCTCTGATTTCTAAAACATCTCCCGCCACAGCAACGCATCGCTTTACGAGATATGTTTTCAAATCGATGGGGCGTTCGGTTGGATCAAGCAGATCTTTCGGCACATTAAATACAACGGGCTCACCACGTTTTACTTTTCTCAATCCCGGTAACCGATAGGAGGGTAACTGAATCCACGGCAAGTAAGATTGAATTTCGGTGCCCCAGATTTTTTGATGCGTTAATGGTATTTGCAAAGGTGTTCGTGGTGTTCGACTGCCATAATGAATTTTACTTACGAAAAGATAATCACCCACCAGCATGGAGTTCTCCATAGAACCTGTGGGTATTACAAAAGCTTCCGCTAATGACCACCTGAAAAGCATAGCGACTACCACAGCAAATACAATGGAATCGCGCCACGCTTGTAATTTTGTTTTCTTTTTGGGTTGAGATGTTTTCATAGGAGCTGGATTTGAGATAAAAAAAGCAAGTTTACTTTCGAAGCTATGACTCGGCTATTGATACGTTTTTTAAAAATGAAGGTTTGTTTTGAGCCCTTAAAAATCAAATCGCTAATAATTTTCTTGTTCTAATGTCTATTCATAAAGCATCACTTTTCGAGTCAATATTTGTCACGTTTTATGAAGTAAATTTTTTCCTTTTTTCGCTTTCCAAAGGAATTTTGATTGGCTATTTTTCGTTTATATAAACGAATGAAAAGATTCATCTCTGTATTTTTTATTTCATTATGTATTGCTGGAGAAATAGCTGCAGCTAATACATTATTCTTTGATGAGGAAAGTTCTCGCATTGAAGAACGAACTAATGAGAAAGAATCAGAAAGAACCATTATTCCGTTTTTTAAGGTTAGGAATTCAATAAACCACGAGCCAGGCAGACGGCTATTGGTTGGCAGAAATCACCTATCTGCCAATAGGATTTCAGAGACCAAAAGCGCAACAGTTAACATTCAATATCAGCTTCATTCCCACACACAGCAAAACATACCTGTGTATTTAGTAAAGAAAGTATTTCTGATTTAGGATTTCTTGTTTCACACAAGAATTTAAAAAATCATTTATCCACCTAATTTTTACTAACAATGAAATCGCTTATTAAAGTATCCTTATCACTTATAGTTGCATGTGTCGCGTTTAACGCTACCGCACAATCAGACCCAAAACCAAAGAACACAGGCTGGGTAGTATCAAAAGATGTGCAACGTTATAGCAACAAGAGTTTATCCGAACCTACTGGAATTCAGGTAACATCTGTTGGAACACCTGATCATGTAAATTCAAAAATGACACGCAAAAGAAGTTCGCAGACTGAAACCTCGAAGAATATTAAATCCTCGGGAACCCCAGACTGGGTTATTTCCAAGCCTGTGCAATTGAATAAGAAATAAAGAAATCATTAAAGTAAATGAAGCGGATTGTCAAATAGGCAATCCGTTTTTTTTTACACTTCCTGATCAACTTTTTAACGCACCAGTTAAATCCGCGCGGTTAAGACTAAACGCCTGAAATCCACAGAGCGCAAGAATTACAATTGCACAATAAGAAAGCGGATAAACAGGATCAGTCCACTCAAAAGGAGTTGTGTACACAAAGTTTCGCAGAAACTCTTTTAGAAAAATATAGGTGAACGGACCAAAAATCAGAATGGCAATGCCCATTTGTTTCACAAATTCTTTTGCTAATAAACGGGTGATGGTGGGTATGCTTGCGCCAAATAGTTTGTGAAGCGCAATCTGCTTTATCTTATCACGCACTAAGCTTAAGCTCAATCCATAAATTGCCAGGCATGATAATATTCCTGAAATAATAGCAAGTATTTCCGAAAGTTTATTGAGACGATCCTGATAACTCAACCACTCTTCAAAACGCTTGTCCATAAAATTTATTTGCATGGGTGCTTCAGGCGAAGTGAAGAATTGTGATAGATAAGTAACCGTTCTACGAATATTTACTTCCAGCACACGCACACACAAAAAATTATAATTAACCTGATTGGAAATTCTATATTCAATGGGTTTTTGAGGTTGGTTGAATCGCTCACCCATATTTTCGATCACGCCAATAATTTTATTGGAAGGAGGTAATTGAGAAGCCTCGTTTACTACGACAAGCGGTGCTTCATCATTTGCCTGAAACATTCGTCCGCGTTGTGTTTTTGAATCGAAGAAATCAAAGAAGCCCCGATCGACTGTCATGAAATACAAATCAGAATCAAGTTGTTTGCTTTGAACACGATTAGGAAGTTGGGAGGTGGCCATCACATCCTGAATATTGGGATTATTTCTTTTCCAATGTGCGCGCAGTTCCCAAAGACTTTCATTGGTATAATCAGCAGGATAATTCAGATACACCACCTGATAATGATTGCGCCCGGGTTCTTTTAACAACGAATAATTTACTTGTCGCCTGATGACGATAGAGGCAACGATTAAAAAAATACTGATGCCCAATTGCAGGAATGTGATTACTCGTTTGAACCGCGGAAACGAAATTGTTTCGGTGCTAAGCAACCGGGTTGGAGTAGCGCAGGTAAATTTGAAAACCATCATCAACGGAGCCAATCCTGAAAGGAAGAGAAGCACAAATAAGATGATGATCAATTTTAAATTACCATGGAAGAATGTTTCAATAATATTAAGAGAAAGAATGGGTTCAATCCAGTGCGCGGTAGAGAGAATGATTACGACACCAAGGAGTAAGGAAATTCCAACCAGAGCAAAAGACTCCTTCGCGAAAGCCCACAGCAAAGTAGACTGATTGGTGCCAGCCAGTTTTTTTATGGCCAGCTCTTTCGAGCGATGCGGAAGCGTGAGTGTCGTGAGATTAATATAACTGGTGAGCGCCAGAAAAAGGATAAGACCGGTAATGCAAAGCAAAATCCAAATACTGTACTCGTCTCCATGGCGCGCTTCTTCGCCCACCACACGCGGTCCGAAATAAATCTCAGGTAAAGGTTGAAATCGATAACTAAGCTCAACGGTTTGAAGTTTTGTTTCGTAATCAGAATTTATTCCATTTTTAATCCTTCCATAAATTCCACTTTCATTTGAATCGAAATGAAGGATTTGTAAGGTATTGGTGTTAAAGTGAACGAATACATCAAAACGCTCGTGTGAGTTGGAGGGAAAATCTTGAAAGACTGCCGCTACTGTAAGTATAAGAGTATCTCGTAACGTATAGATTTTTAATTTCTTTCCCGAAACTTGAGTTGAATTGAAAAATTTCTTAGCTGCTAGTTCTGAAAGAAGAACCACTTGTTCAATCTGTTGAAATGATTCTAACGCTCCATCTACAGAATGGAAAGAGAAAACAGAAAGTAAAGAAGGATCTACAGCATGTATTTTTTGATCATGAAAAAATTGCTGGCCTGAGAGTACAGTAACATCATTCAATATTTTGACACGTGATACGATTAATGAATCAGTGCTCAATTTTGATACTCTAGAAAATACTCCGGCCGGTATTTTTGATGAAAGCCGATTGCCGCTAAAGTCTTCGCGATTGTTTCTTTGAATGATTCTAAAAATGGAATTGGCATCCTGATGAAATCGGTCGTACCCGAATTCGTTAAAGGCAAACAAGATGATCAATGCAGAACTGGCAAAGGCAACAGCCAGCGTAATAATCTTTAGAAGATAGACCTCCCGGTTTTTAGAAATGATTCGGGCAAACAATCGGGACTGAAACATATCTGTTGAATAGATGCTTGGCTATTTCAATAACCTAGCCATAACCAATCTACTAATTTAGCATGCAATTGGCATAGTATCTCATTACTCCAGAGAGAGCAGTGTTCAATCACGGACTTTCTATCCCGTATACCGAACAAAGTTTATTCAGACTTAACAGCATCTACCGGATTGTTCTTAGCAGCTTTGGGCGAGAAGATGCACCCATTTCACTCAGACCGTAAACTATTCACGGGATTTACTAAAGCTGCTCTCAATGTCAGATAGCCCACTGTTATAAACGAGATCAGGAATGTCATCAAAAGACAGATAATAAATACGGATGGTCCAATGTCAATTTTATACGCAAATTCTTTGAGCACCTTGTTCATTAAAAACCATGATATGGGAGCAGCTAATAAAAAACCAATGAGAATAAGTTTGCCAAATTCTTTTGTGAACAGAAAAACAATACTTGTTACAGATGCACCCAGTACTTTTCGTATTCCTACTTCTTTCGTCTTCTGATTATTCATAAACATGACCAAGCCTAACAGACCAAGGCAACCGATGCATATTGCAATGAATGCAAAAACACTAATTAGGGTGGAAGTCTTTCTTTCCCCATTGTACAAGTTGCGCACCTGATCATCGACAAAAGAATAATTGAAAATATATTCAGGGTATAATGATTCCCATTCAGCCCTAATCTCTTGAATAGTCTCCTGTATTTTTAAGGGATTTAATTTTACGGAAAGATGTTGATAAGCATTGATGTCATTTATTAATATCACTGGCTCAATGGTGTGACTCAGGGATTGCGTATTAAAATCCCTAACAACGCCTCGCACCAATAATTGCTTTCCCCACATAGAAATCTCCCTACCCACTATAGCCTCACTATTCATAAATCCGGCAACCTGTGCCAATTTTTCATTCACCACTACACTTGTCATTGAGTCGCTATCCAATAATTCTTTACCAGCAATTAATTCAACCTTATAGAGGGTAATGTAATCTCCATCCACTTGTTTTAATTGTGTTTTAAATTCATCTGTGCTATCGGCCAATGTAAAGGATGTTCCGAGTACCGCCTTAAAAGATGGTGGTGAGTAGCTAAGGCTGGCACCTTCAGT